>CAYPQK010000154.1:0-1578 GCA_964412895.1 uncultured Spirochaetales bacterium | reverse complement strand
GGGGTCCTCGAAAGCAGAAAAGAGCGCGACCGGAAGTTCGACGAGATCTTCTGGGAGAAGCGCCACCTGATCGAAAGCATCGCCAAGCACTACGCCCGGACCCCCGACCTCATCGACGATCTGGTGCAGGAGATATTCCTCAAGATATATCTGCAACTCCCCAAGGTACTCGCCGCCGACAACCGCGACGGCTACCTGCGACGACTGGCGGTCAACAGCGTCGTCGACTACTTCCGGGGCCACCGCGACAAGGCGCGCGAAGTGGCGCTGTCGCCCGAACTCGAGGAGGTGCTCCCGGCCCCCGGCGACGGCCACGAGTCCGACACCCTCGGCGCTCAGCGGGCCGAACGGTTCATGGGAATGGTGCAGGCGCTCCCCGAAAAACGGCGGAATGTGATGACGCTCCGCATCGTCGACGAGTTGCCGTTCCGCGATATCGGCGAAACGCTCGGTATCTCCGAGGTATCGGCGCGGAACCTTTTTTCGATAGGGATGAAGGAACTTAAGATGAAGATACTGCGACAGCAGGAGGCGGGCCATGCGTAACGAACAGGAACGATGGGAGTCGATGCTCACCAATGTCAAAGAACGGGGCGGCCGCATCCGGCGGCGGCGCGGCATCGCTACGGCGGTAACGACCGCGGCGCTGGCGCTCATGCTCGTGGTCACGGTCCAGTTCGGCCGCTCACAACCCGCGGCGGCGCCCGAACAGTTTGCGCAGATAGATCCCGAGATGGAGATGGAACTGGTGCTTCTGGAACACGATATCGTGATAGATGAAATGGGCCTTTACTAACCACCGCATAGGAGGAACCTATGAAAAAGCTGATGTTCATTGCGATCCTGATGATGAGCGCCATCGCGCTCGCCCAGTGCCCCAACCACGGCAAAGGCGGCCCCGGCGGTCCCGGCGGCCACGAAGGCGGTCCGAAGGGCGACCACAAGGAAAAGATGATGATGATGCACGACGAGATGCTCAAGGAGATCGGCGTCCCCGAGGCTCAACGGGCCGAGATGCGCGCCGCGATGCACGAGACCCACAAGAAGATGATGGACATCCAGTTCAAGATCAAGGAAGAGCGCATCGCGATGAAGGGCGAGGCCGAAAAGGGGAGCCCCGACAAGGCGAAGCTGCAGAATTCGGTCAAGAAGATCGCCGATCTGCGCCGCGATCAGACCCTCCTCATGGAGAACCAGAAACTTGAGATGCTCTTCAAGCTGACCTCCGATCAGCGCAAGAAGGCGCTCGAATTCATGGAAAAGAAAAAGAAGATGATGATGGATCACATGATGGGCCCCGGCCCCGACGGTGACGACGACTAAGTCCCCTCTCAACCCCCCGATAGGCGGCCCGAGCGCAGGAATCTTTCCAAGCGGCGGGCCGCTTCTTCTATGTCGGAAAGCGGTTTCGCGATATTGAACCGGACGAACCGGCCGCCCGCGTCGGAGAAATGGATGCCGGGTACCACCGCCAGTTTTTCCTGCGCATAGAGATCTTCGGCAAAGGCGAGTCCATCGTCGAAGCCCGTCGGCAACTCGGCCCAGATGAAGTAGCCGCCGTCGGTCGCGGGGACCCGG
>CAYPQK010000153.1:0-1724 GCA_964412895.1 uncultured Spirochaetales bacterium | reverse complement strand
AGAACCGGCAGTGGTCGTCGCACTCCCCGATGAAGGAGGCGATGTTCTCGAATATCTTACCGCCGTGGCGTCTGCGCAGGACGGTGCCGCCGCTCTGGAGCGAATGGATGGTCAGGAAGGTGGAGCCGATGTCGATACCGAAATTCTTCATCTCAACCTCTTAATCTAGAGAACCGTAAGCGCGGGGACTATACTGATAGGAAGTGGCGATTTCAACTTTTTTCGCCGTGCGAATGCGCACAGCGATCAGGCTCGTTCGTGTCCGAATTTTTTATACTTTTTAGTAGCGGTAGGTTTTGCGAAAGATCGCTCCTCTCATCCGTCGAAAAATTTGATTCCTCTCTATTTATATGGTAGGGTGCCGCGTTCGTTCCGGCACCGCACGGAGGCCGCCGGAACAGGTCGTTATAACTGTCTGAATCAGCGGGAGATACGCATGGCCGAATGGAACACCGAAGTGACCTCCATCAAGGAAAACGAGATACTGGTGCGGGGCTACCCCATCGAACAACTCATGGAGAAGACCTCCTTCTCCGACGCCGTCTATCTGATACTGAAAGGTGAACTGCCGGGGGCGGGCGAAAGCCGCATCTTCGGCGCGATACTGACCAGTTCGCTCGACCACGGTGTCACCCCGCCGTCGGTCCTCGCGACGCTCAACAGCACCTCGACCGGCGCGCCTTTGAACGCCGCCGTCGCGTCGGGCATCCTCTCCATCAACCGCTTCCACGGCGGCGCGGTGGAGGATGCGATGAAGATGCTCATGGAGGCGGCCAAAGCGACCGGCGGCACCGCCGACCGCGACAAGATCCACGCCTTCGTCGAGAAGAAACTCGCCGAGGAGTACCGCTTCCCCGGTCTCGGCCACCGCGTCCATACCGCCGACCCGCGCAGTATCAAGATGAAGGCGCTGGTCGAACAGCACCTCGACGCGAAGAAACGGCTCTATGTCGACATCGCCTGCCTCATCGAGGAAGAGATCGAGAAGATAAAGGGGAAGAAGCTCCCGGTCAATGTCGACGGGATGATCGGCGCGCTCCTGCTCGGCCTCGAATTCCCCCCCGAGATCGCCAACGGCATCTTTATGATATCGCGCGTTCCGGGGCTCATCGCCCACTTCGTCGAGGAGCGCAAGACACAGAAGCCGATGCGTAACATCGACCAGAAAAGCGCACTCTACACCGGCAAACCCAAACGCAACATTGAATAGTATCGAGAGGATAGCATCGTGAGAACTAAATCCATCTTCGACAAATGCGACGCCTACCAGCGCACCCTCATCGCCAAGAAGGAAGGCTACTATTCCTACTTCAAGGTCATCACCTCCGAGCAGGATACCGAGGTCTATCTGAAGAGCGGCAAAAAGGTGCTCATGCTCGGCTCCAACTCCTACATGGGGCTGACCAACCATCCCGAGGTCAAGGAGGCGGCACGGCAGGCCATCACCAAGTACGGTACCGGTTGCGCCGGATCGCCCTTCCTCAACGGGACGCTCGACATCCACGAGGAGCTGTCGGCCGAACTGGCCGCGTTCGTCGGCAAAGAAGCGGCCATCCTCTACTCGACCGGCTTCGGCGTCAATCAGGGGGTCATCTCGTCGCTCACCGGGCGTCACGATTTCATCTTCATGGATGTCCTCAACCACGCCTCGATCATCGAGGGGGCGCGACTCGCCCATGCCACCATCAAGCGCTACAAGCACAACGATATGGAGGATCTCGAAC
>CAYPQK010000152.1:1108-1731 GCA_964412895.1 uncultured Spirochaetales bacterium | reverse complement strand
GGCCTGAACACGAAACCGGATCCGGGCGACCCGAATCTGATCGTCGCCACGACCGACGGCCAGCCGAGGCTGATGAACAAAAAGGTGAACGTCATACCGGTGATCGAAATTCCCGGCGACGTGGACTTCTCGACCGGCAACATCAATTTCACGGGCGCGGTGAACATCCGCGGCAACGTGATCTCCGGCTTCTCCGTGAAGGCGACCGGCGACATCAACATCGGCGCCTGCGTCGAGGCCTGCACCGTCGAGTGCGGCGGCAACCTCACGATCAAGCAGGGCATCAGCGGCATGGACAAGGCGCTCATCATCTGCCGCGGCACCCTGATAACTAAGTTCATCTATAACGCCACCGTCTATTGCGACGGCGACGTGTTCGTCGACGAATCGATCATGTACTCGAAAGTCAGCGCGTCCGGCAAAGTCGAGGTGATGGGCAAGAAAGGCTACATCATGGGCGGCATCACGCGCGCGACGAAGACGATCACATGCAACCAGACGGGCACTCCGACCGCCACGCCGACCATCCTCGAAGTCGGCGGCAGCCCGACGATGCGCGAGGAGATGGAGAAGCTCGAAGCCGAAATCAGAGACGCGGAAAAGATCGCCGAGATGCAGTCGAA
>CAYPQK010000152.1:0-1098 GCA_964412895.1 uncultured Spirochaetales bacterium | reverse complement strand
TCCATCGAGAACATCGAGAGGCGAGGCAATCAGGTGGACAAGGACGAGGAACTCAAACAGCGGATGCTGTTGCTGTCCCGCGACCGGTTCGCGCTCCTCTCGAAGCTCCGTGCGTTCAAGGAAAAGAAGGAAGACCTCGAGGAGAAGCTCATCAATCTCAGCAGCAGGAGCTTCAAGATAAACGTAAAAAAGACCACGCTGCCGGGCACGAAAGTCACCATCAAGAACGCCAACTGGCTCGCTCATGACAAGCTCGAATTCACGACCTACAGAGAATACGACGGCGAAGTCCAATACGGCCCGTACGAGGGCGACGCGTAATTTGGGGTCAGGCCGAATTATTTCACTTTTATATGAACGGTGTCCGTGTAAACGGCAACGCCCTTCATCATGATCTTAACCATAGCGACGAGTAATTTGGGGTCAGGCCGAATTATTTCACTTTTATATGAACGGTGTCCGTGTAAACGGCAACGCCCTTCATCATGATCTTAACCATAGCGACGTGACTGCCGGGTATCGCGCCCGACGGCGCGCGCACCTTGAAGTCGAGCTTCCCGCGGCCGCCCGCCGCAAGCTCGAACTCGCTCAGCCGCGGACCCGTCTCGATCTGCCCGAACCGCCCGCCCGCGCTCCATGTTTCGATCGGCGACACGAGCACCGCGCGGCCCTCGACCGGCTGGTCGAACGGATTCTCCACGTTCACACTGAACACCGCCTCGCCGCCTCGCCGAACAACAAGCTCCCTCACCGCCGGCGCCGCATACTCCCTGTTGAACATCGCCTCCGAGCCCCGGAACGCCATTCCCCACGCAGGCCCGGAATCCGCCGCCTGCTCGCAACGGATCGCGATCACGTTCTCACTGCCCGGAACGAGTACTTCCCTCTCAATATTCGGCTTGTACTGTATCCCCCGGACGTCCGTGCGCGCGAGGTTGCCGTTGATATACACCGTGATCGTCGCGCCCGGCGGCCTCTCGAACAGCATCTGATGGTTCGTCATCCCCTTCGGCACATAAAACTTCTTCCGGTACCACGTCACGCCCGCGCCGCGCCCCGAATGACTCCAGAACCGCGCCAGCGGCGACCGCTTCCATC
>CAYPQK010000151.1:0-1792 GCA_964412895.1 uncultured Spirochaetales bacterium | reverse complement strand
GATCTTCTGAACATGTTTCTTGGCCGGGACGAAGGGGATGCTGTTGAAATTCTTCTTGAGGAACTTGTTGTGATGCGGGAACTTCAGCGTGTAGTAGAACAGCATCACGCTCGAATTGAAATAGCCCTCGGCGAATTCGAGCGATATCTCGTCGCTTTTCGGGATGATGCCGGCGATATCGCTCATGAAGTTGAGCCCCGTTCGGTCGATGCACATGACCGGCCGCACCGACAGATAGCGGGCGATGAGTTTATGCCGCTCGAACTGCGCCGCCGCCGGCAGTTGGAAGAAATACTCCTTCTCGGGGATGATCCACGAGGTGGGAGCCGGCTCGGTGAAGGGGACTATCTCCTTGCCGCGGATGAAGGGTTTATAGCGGTTCGAACGGCGCATCGTCTCGATGGGCGGCTTCACCCCCTGTTCGGGGAACATCCCGATGAAGAAATCGAAATGATCGGCGCAGGTGCTCTCGGTCAGCGACTCTATTTTCTGCAACAGGTGTATCTCGTCGTAGGCGAGATTGTCGTTGAAGGTGAGAAGGTTGTTGAAGGTGATGAAATCGTCGGGTACGGTGAAGAAGGTGCCGTTCACCGAGTCGGTGATGGTGATGGGATGTTCCGGCTCGGCGGGCCGTTTTCGGCCGAGTTGGAGCACCAGTTTATGTTTATCCTTGGTTATCTCGCGCAGGGCGAACAGTTCATACAGGAATTTTTTCTCCTTCTTGGTCGCCGGCGAAACGAGGAAGTTCTTCTTGAGATGCAGCAGGTAGGATCCCTCTTCATGCAACAGCAACGAGATATTCTTGAAAAACCCCTCCTGCGGCAGTGCCGTGACCACCGCCTCGTCGAGAATGAGATCGAAGCGGTAGGGCTTTATCTTGCTTTGGTCGGCCGAAAGCATATCGAAAATGGTCGCCTGCACCGATATCTCGACCGGTTTTTCCTTCGAGAGCGGATAGCACAGGACCGACGGGAAGGGACTCTGGAAGGCCCCCTCGTCGTGATAGGCGAAATGGAGCGCATGCCCCTTCTCGATATGGTAGGGGAGATAGACGGCGTCGGAGAGGAACAGGATGTCGTGGCGGGTCGGGGTGCTGCGCGGCGTTGCCTCCATCGGGGTCGGATTGGGGAGAGAGAGGATGTAGCTGATGGACCACGACGAGACCACCTCGCGTTTGAGCCGGTCGCTGAACCGGCTGTTGATCTTAACGAAATCGTCGGCCGAGATGCCGGTCAGCAGGGTGGGCGACAGCCGTTTGCCCGAGACGGTGAAGTAAAAGCGGTTGAGGAGAAAGGTGTAGGGATCGGTCGCGATGCCGTTCTCGCTACAGAACGACCTGATATCTATGAATAATTTCAATAACTTCTTTCTTTTATCCATGAAAAACCCCCTAAAACCTGCTTCGATACTCTATAACCACTGAAGAGAAATTGCAAAAAAAATCTTTAAGTGAAAAAAAACGGGGCCGTTGCCGGCCCCGTCGGGAATCGGAAGAGTGCGTACGACTTAGTTGTCGGCAAGCAGCTCGTCGGTATCGGTCACTTCGTCGTCGGTGATGACATCGTCGGTCTCTTCGTCGGGAAGTTCGCCCACGCCGAACTCATCCTTCATGTCTTCGCAGTCCATGATGGTGGTGCCGTCGGCTTCCCAGCAGCGGCAGACATCGGTGCGGTAGTTCGGATCGCTCGTCTCAAGGCCTTCGTTAAGAAGCGCCACGAGTTCGGTCTCGTCGTCGACCATCTTGGAGTAATCCATCATCTTCATCTGTTCGCCGATCGCCCATTCGGTGTTG
>CAYPQK010000150.1:0-1811 GCA_964412895.1 uncultured Spirochaetales bacterium | reverse complement strand
TTTTGCATACATGTTTTCCCAACGCAAGTTTGTTAACTTTTGTTGGGGAGGATCAAGATCAACGAAGAGCGGATGGCGATGAAGGGCGAGGTCGAAAAAGCGAACCCCGACAAGGCCAAGCTACAGGCTTCAGTCAAAAAGATAGCGGACCTGCGCCGCGATCAGACCCTCCTCATGGAGAATCACAAGCTCGATATGCTTTTAAAGCTGACCCCCGATCAGCGTAAGAAGGCGCTGGAGTTCATGAAAAAGAAGCATGAGAAGATGATGGGGCACATGATGTGTCCCGGCGGTGAGGATAACGACTAGGTTCTAGATACACACCTCAAAACACCCCCCGGCGGCCTGCCCGCACGAGCTTCGTGATGCGGCAGGCCGTTTCCCTATTTCCGGGAGCTACTTGGCTTCGGGGCCGAAACCGGGAAGTTCGTCTATCTTCGGCATGAAGACGATCTCGACGCGGCGGTTCATGGTCTTGTTCTCGGGGGTGTCGTTCTCGGCGATGGGATCGAACTCGGCGCTGCCTGAGGCCGACAGCATCGTCGGCGGCACGCCGCCCGCGATGAGCAGTTTCACCACCTCGATGGCGCGCTGAGAGGAGAGTTCCCAGTTGGAGGCGAATTTCTTCTTTATCGGCGTCGAATCGGAATGGCCGACCACGAGGAAGTTGCGGTCGGGAATGTCCTTGAGCGTCGCCGCGAGTTCGGCGAGCGCCGTCTTGCCCTCCGGGGTCAGTTCGGTCGCCCCGACGGCGAACAGGATGTCGGACGACAGCGTTACGATCATCCGCCCTTTGCGGATCTTGACCGAGAGCGTTCCGGCGTCGATCATCTTCTTGAGTTTCGCCATGACATTGTTGAATTCGGCGTTCCGTTTTTCGGCCGCCTCCTTCATCCGCTTCAACTGTTCGAGCTCCGCCTTGAGCCGCTGCTGTTCCGCCTCGAACTTCGCCTGATCCTCAGCCGCCCGCTTCGCCTCTTCCTCTTTCTTCGCCGCGAGTTCCTTGTTCTTCGCGTCGAGTTCATCTATCGAGGCGCCCTTTTCCTTCAGTTTCTTCTTGAGATCGTCGTTGAAGGCCATCGCGTCCATGAAGTTCTTCGACATATCGTCGAATTCTTTCTTGAGTTTCGCGATATCGCCCTTGAGTTTCTTCACCTCGGCCTTGAGGTCGGCCACCTCTTTCTTGAGCGTCTCGTTCTCTGCCGTCAGCGTCTCGTTGGCCGTCTTCTGGGCCGCCAGTTCGTCGACGACCAGTTTGTGCGTGCCGCTGGTCACGCAGGATACCATCAGCCCCATCATCAGGACGAAAACCAATAATCTCGACATCTTCTCCTCCTTGTGGTCGTTTACCCGGTCGAATAACCGCGTTCATAGTAGCGCACCGTGCCGCTCAAGTCAAAAAAACGGCCCGTTTTTTCCTTTTTGACTTTACCCCGGCGCGGCGGTATAGTCGCCCCGTCAACGACGAGGTGCCGCGTGCCGACCGACTTTTTCCTGCTCGAAGAACCCCGCGAACCCTACCGCGCGATCATCGCCCATTATCGCGCCGCCGGCATCGGCCGCATCACGCCGCGCGATTCCGAGACGCGGCTCTTCCTCACCGATATCCCGATCATCGACCGCCCGCAGGATGCCGTCGGCGACCGCACCGTCCACCTCACCCGCGACGGCCGCATCCTCGTGCGCGGCGTCGCGACCGAAGCGCAGGCGCTCCTCCACCGCGACATCGCCCGCTTCGCCCTCTTCGTTCACTTTTTCGGCGAGATACTGGCATCGAAGCGGGCCGGAACGCTTCCCGTCACCGACGGGAC
>CAYPQK010000149.1:0-1936 GCA_964412895.1 uncultured Spirochaetales bacterium | reverse complement strand
GAGGTGACGGGGGAGCTCGACTACGCCTTCCGCGAGGTGAAGGGGGGCTATGTCATCGACATCCACAACTTCGAGAAGATACCGGGCTACCTATTGCACATCATCGACACCCGCGCTTTCAACGCAGAGGTGCAGTACATCTACCCCAAGAAGGATGGCAGGATATTCAAGATATACATCAAGTCGGAGCAGAACATCGCGGTGCGCAAGTCTGAGGAGGATGGCCTCATCCACTTCGACTTCTATGTCCCGACGATGCAGTGATCGGGCGCGATGAATCGCGGCCCCTACAATAGAATTTCTATGAAGCTTTCCGCCATTCAATCCCCGGATCGTTCTTGAGCCAAGTCATCTGGCGTTTCGCCAGTTGGCGGGTATGGATGACGATGAGTTCTTCGAGTTCTTCCTTTGACGCGATGCGGCCGTCAAGGTGGTCGAACGCCTCCTGATAGCCGATGGAGCCCAGCACGCGGCAGTTGGCCGGCGTGAAGCCCGTGGCGCGGATGGCGGCGACCTCGTCGAGGAGACCGCCCGCAAGCATTTTCTTTGTCCGGGCGATTATCCGTTCGTTAAGTGTCTCGCGGTCAACGGCAAGCGCTATCTTTCTATACTGACCGCCCCAGCCCTGTTCACGCGGCTGTTCATTCCAAACGGAGAGCGGCGTGCCGGTAAGGTGGAACACCTCAAGGCCGCGCAGTATCCGCTGGCGGTCGTTGGGCGACGATATGGCGGCGGCCCAGCGCGGATCGACCGTCTGCAATTCGGCGAAGAGATCGGCCGTCGGCCGTTCGGCGCAGCGGCCCGCGAAAGCCTCTTTTTCCGCTTCGTCGAGTTCGGGGACCGGCGAGAGACCGTTTAGGAACGCGTCGACATAAAAGTTGGTGCCGCCGACGAGTATCGGCGTTTTTCCGCGGGCGATGATATCGCTGACCACCGGATGGACGAGCTGCAGATACTTCCCAGCGTTGATATCTTCGGACAGATCGAGGATGCCGATGAGGTGGTGGGGGATTTCGCCCCGTTCTTCAGGCGTCGGCGCGGCCGACCCGATGACAAGGTCGCGGTATATCTGCACCGCGTCAGCGCCGATTATTTCACCGTTCAGTTCTTTCGCGAGTTTGATGGCGTAGGAGGTCTTGCCCGATGCGGTCGGGCCGCACAGGACGATCATCGGCCGACCTTGCGATCGAGTTCCGCTTTGCGGATGACGAAGAAAAAGGGGCGACCGTGCGGACAGGTGAGCGTCTCGGAGGCATTGATATCGGCGAGGAGCTGTTCGATCTCTTCGGGGGAGAGGGCCCGTTCGGCGCGGACCGCCGTTTTGCAGGCGCGCAGGGCGACGAAACTCAGGAACTTTTCATCCCATGCCGAGGTGAAACCCGATTCAAGGATGCCGGCCAGCATCTCGCGGACAAGCGACGGCCACGACGGTTCGACGGCGAGCGCCGGTACACCTCGGATAACGAGCGAACTCTCGTCGAGTTCATCGATGATAAAGCCCAGCTCAGTGAAGATATCATGCCGTTCCCGCCACAGCGCCATTTCGGCGGGCGACAGGTGGACCGGTTCGGGCAGGACCGTCATCTGGGTAAGACCGCTTTTATGTTCCATCGCCGTGCGCAGGCGGGTGTAGACTATCCGTTCGTGGCTCGCGTGCTGGTCGATGAGGTAGAGTGCGTCGCCCAGTTCGACCGCGACATAGGCGCCGAACAGGGTGCCGATAACGCGGTAGTCGATAAACCGTACCGTGGGCGAGAAGCCGCCTTCGGCCGGGGCATCCGCGGGGAGCGTCGCCGGTGCGGAGGGCTGGAACATCGCGTACTGCACCGGTCTTTCATGGACCCGGCCCGCCGTGTCGCCGCCGGCGAACGGATAGGAGTTCGGAGCGGAGGAGACGGGACGGAAGGGGGGGAGGGGAAGTGGATCGCTGCCGCCG
>CAYPQK010000148.1:0-2708 GCA_964412895.1 uncultured Spirochaetales bacterium | reverse complement strand
AGGAAGCTGTCGGGACCGCAGTTGAAGTTCGACAGGTATATCGCGAACATATTTTTCGTGGCGCGGACCCGTTTGGCCGCCGCGACGATCTTCTGGCCGTAGTTCCAGAAGACATTGAAGTGGTTCCCGTCGGCAAGCGTCGGGAGGTCGAGATCGAGCATGTCGATGGGCACTACATCGTGCCCCATCGCCGCGATCGCCTCGGCGATACCGAGATTGACGCCGCGGTCGTGGATGTTGTAGGGGCGGCCGATGATGACGAAGACCGGCTTATTCTCCTTTTCGCGCTCGGCGACTATCCGTTCCCCTTCGGCGCGAATGTTGCCATAGGTCTTTTCCCACGCCGTGTAGGCTTCGGCGAAGGCTTTCTCTATCTCTTTCTTCTTTGCCGGTATCTCGTGTTCTATCGCCTCGTGGATCATCTTGGCGACCTTCGCCGTATCGAGCCGCAGATCGATGACGGGCGTCAGGAACCGGATATCGGAACGACCGCCCCGCTCGACGAACGACCGGATGACCGCCGGACTGCTCTCGACATAGGGACAGAAGAAGGCGAAAGCGGTCGACACCTGCTGTTTATCGCTGATGTAGTACGGGTGGAAGACGAGCGCGTTCTTCTTGAACAAAGACACGGCGTGACCGATGGCGACCTTCGCCGGGTAGCAGAAATCGCCCGTCGCGAGGTGGGCCGCCTCCTCGCGGATCGCCGGGGTGCTGTAGAGCGCCGAAAGCTGGGTTTCGTAGCCGAGGAGCGCGAAGAACTTACGCCACAGCGGATAGTAGGTGTGATTGACGAGGGTATGCGGGATGTGGACCGTCCCCTTGGACGGCGGGGACACCTCATCTTTCTTGTAATAAAGGGCGTTGCGCAGGCGGAACGAGTCGTACTGCGGCAGTTCGCGCCGTTTTTCTTCCGACGGGTCGCGGCCGCACATGAAGCCCCAGCTGAAACTGCCGCCGTCGGTGCGGGTGATGGTATTGATGCGGCAGTAGTTGGTGCAGAGTTTGCAGACCGAGGTGCTGGTGGTCACTTCGACGGTCGCCGCCTGCGGGCCGATGAAGCGGCTGGGAACACCCTCGGCGGTCTTTTCGAGCGCTATCTGCGCCGCGCCGATACTTCCCATGACATGGCAGAACGGCGATACGACCACTTCGACGCCGAGCAGATTCTCGAACGCGGCGACGAGGCCCTTGTTGCGCGCCGTGGCCCCCTGAAAATGGACCTTTTTGCGGCTTATCGGCCGGTTGCCGACCACTTTCATGAGGTAGTTCTGGATGACCGAATAGAGGACCGCCGCGAGCGCCTCCTGCTTGCTGTAGCCCTGCTTGAGGATGGCGCGCAGGTCCTGCTCCATGAAGACGGTACAGCGGTCGCTGGTGACCGGCGGGGCGATATTCTCGGTGGCGGGTCCGATACGGTCGAGCGCATAACCCAGTTTGCGCGCCTGTTCCTCGACGAAACTGCCGGTACCGGCGGCGCAGACATAGTTCATGTTGACATCGGCCACCAGGCCGTCTTCCAGCCGCAGGTATTTCGCGTCCTGACCGCCGATCTCGAAGATCGTTTCGGCGTCGGGATAGAACGAGGCGGCGCCGGTGCCGTGGGCCGTTATCTCGTTGACGATGGTATCGGCGCCGAATATCTCGCCGACCAGTTTCCGGCCGCTGCCGGTGGTGCCGAAGGCGGCCACTTCGATGGGTTCTCCGCCGGAGGTTCCGGTCCGAAGGTGGACGCGGTCACCGAGGATGCGGTAGAAGGCGCCGAAGACCTTGCGGGTCGCCCCGACCGGGTCGCCGCCCGTTTTGCGGTAGAGGTCGAAAAGCGGCTCCTTGTTCGCCGCGTCGAGCACGACCAGTTTGGTAGAGGTGGAGCCGATGTCGAGGCCGAGGGCGAGGCTTTTCACCCCGTCGAGCGGCCGGTGATGGCGGATCTCGTTGCCGTCGGGGTCTACCTCGGGGTTGATGAGTTTCGGATAGTTGCTTTTATGCAGGGTCAAGGCGGGCATCTTCTTGACGAACCGGTCGAGCCCTTTCTTGGTCAGGTCGACGGCGTCCTTGGGCGTACCGGTGATCTGCGCCGCGCCCATCGCGATAAAGGCCTCGGCGTGCTTCGGGATGACCCATTCGACGCGCGGATAGAGCTTCTTCATCCACTTGATGACCTCGGCGTTGAGGCTCACCCCGCCGATGAGGACGATGCGGCCGTAGAGTTCCTCGCCCCGGAAGAGCGTATTCATCGCAGAGACGACGAGCGATTTGCAGAGTCCCGCCCACATATCCTGACGCGAACGACCCTCCTGTTGGTGGTGGATGAGGTCGCTTTTGGCGAAGACGGTACAGCGGGAGGCGACCAGCGGCGGATTGTCGATGTGCATCTCCCCCGCCGTTTCAATATCGAGCGCGAGCCGTTCCGCCTGCTCTTCGAGGAAAAGACCGGTGCCGGCGGCACAGAGGGCGTTCTTGGCGATGTCGGCTATTTTCCCATCTTTGAAGGAATAGAGGGTCAGCGATGAACCGCCGATGTCGACGATCCGCAGGAAGCCGTCGCCCAGCAGTTTATTCTTTTCGGCGGCACGCAGGACCGCGATGCTCTCTTCGACCGGTTCGATGCCGGTCATTTCGGCGAATTCCTTCGCCCCTTTGCCGGTGAAGGAGAACCGGCAGTGGTCGTCGCACTCCCCGATGAAGGAGGCGATGTTCTCGAATAT
>CAYPQK010000147.1:0-2879 GCA_964412895.1 uncultured Spirochaetales bacterium | reverse complement strand
GACCGGCGCACGCCACGACAGGAAAACGATGTATCCGGTCTGCGATAAATGCCCGAAGCGCGACTACAGCGGCTTTACCTTGAACGAAACGGACCTCGCCGAAGAGGTGGAACTCACCCCCGAGATGAAGCAGGAGGTTGTTTTCCTCTACTCTTACGGACCCAATCTGAACTATTACAAGATACTCAATGTCGCCGGCGATGCGACCGACGACGAGGTCTCCTCGGCGCACTACGCGATGATGGACCTGTTCGACCCGAAGTATTATGCGGGAAAGAAACTGGGCTCCTACGGCCAGAAGATGGCCATCGTGCGCAAGGTCATCGAGAAGACCGTACTGCTGTGCGAACCGGATAAACGCAAACGCTACGACGGCATGGTGTTCGGGCGCGAGAACCCGTCGAAAGACACCGACAGGCTCCGGCGCGGCGCGGCGGCCGATCACTTCACCAACGCCGTCATCCTCTCGAAAAAGGAACGCGCCGAGGATACCGAAAAAGCCTTGCGTGAAATAAGCGCGGCCATCGATCTTGACCCGGACAACGAAGAATTCAAAAGCACCCGGCAAAAACTTGAGAAAATCCATAGAAAAAATAAGATGAAGAAACAGTTGGGCCTCATCGAACAGCTGGATTTCGATTTGTTCGACGGACAACGGCTCAAGGAAGAGCTCGCCAAGGCGCTGGATCTTGGGGAACACACTGCGGAAATATATTTCGCGGTCGCGGAGTTGATGGTGAAGAAAGGCTATCTAATGGTTGGAAAGAAACTTGTGCGGCAGAGTATGCAACTCGACGCCAATTACACCCCGCAGGGTAATCAATTGATCGCGAAGATAGAGCAGATCCTCGACTACTACAAGAAATTCGGGCAGAACGAAAAACAGAAAGACTACGAACTCTGAGGACTACTCCGCATGGCGGTCATCGGCATCGATCTGGGCACCACTAATTCCTGTATCGCGCATATCAAGAATGGCAAGCCGGAGGTGGTGCAGGATATCGGCGGCCGCAATACCGTTCCCTCCATCATCAGCTTCGTCAAGAACGAGGAGCGCGACGAGATCATCAAACTCTGCGGCTATCCGGCCTACCAGCAGATGCTCATCAACTCCGAGAACACGGTCTACTGCATAAAAAGGTTCGTGGGTCAGAGCTTCCGCAGCCCCATCGTCACCCAACTCCTGCCCACTCTTTCCTACAAAATAGTTCCCAACGAAAAGAACGAAGGTATCGAGATATACATACCGGCGACCGACAAACGCTATTCGCCCGAGGAGATATCGTCGTTCCTGCTGACCGAACTGCGCGCCATCGCCGAACGATTCCTCGGCCAGAGCGTCACCAAAGCGGTCATCACGGTCCCCGCCTACTTCAACAACAAACAGCGGCAGGCGACCCGCGACGCCGGACTCATCGCCGGACTTGAAGTACTCCGCATCATCAACGAACCGACCGCGGCCGCCATGGCCTACGGCTTCATGCAGGGCGGCACCGAAGAAAAACTGCTGGCGGTCTTCGACTTCGGCGGCGGCACCTTCGACATCACCATCATGGAGGTCAGCAAGGGGACCTTCAATGTCATCGCGACCGCCGGCAACACATTCCTCGGCGGCGAGGACATCACCAACGCCCTCTTCGACCATATGCTCGGCATCCTCATGCAGAAACACAATCTGCCCGATGTGGACGATAAACTCGTCCTGCAGCGGATGCGCGACTACGCCGAATCGGCGAAAAAGATGCTCTCCACACAGGACAAGGTCGACATCGAGATCCCCTATCTCAAGGAGATGGACGGGAATTTCATCCACTTTAAGACCGACATCTCTCGCCCGATACTGGAAGAGATCGCGATGCCCATCGTCCAAAAGGCGATAGTCACCTTCGACCGCACCCTCAAAGAGATAAAGCTTGACCCGAAGGATCTTGACGGCATTATCCTCATCGGCGGCCAGACCCGCATGCCGCTCGTTCAGAAACTTCTTAAAGAGAAATTCCCCGACACCCAGATACTCAAGAATATCAACCCCGACGAAACGGTTGCCATCGGTGCCGCCTATCAGGCTTCGCTTCTGGAGGACGAAAATTCGGTCCCGCAGGCTCAGGAGACCCTCCTGCTCGATGTCACTCCGCACAACCTCGGCATCGCCATCGGCAAGGACATGTTCTATACCCTGATAGCGAAGAACTCGACCGTCCCCACCTCGGTCGACGATGTTTTCGTCACCTCGCGCGACAATCAGGACCGCGCACGCATCCTGTTGCTACAGGGCGATTCCTCTCTTGCCTCGGAGAACGATGTACTCGGCGAATTCGAACTTACCAACCTCCGCAAAGCGCCACGCGGCGAGGTCAAGATAAAGATCACCTATGAGATAGACATCAACGGTATCGTCACGGTCGAAGCGACCGACCTCGACACCGGTCAGAAACAGAAAATAACGGTCGCCTCCTCCAGCAACCTCTCGACCGACGAGCTTAGCAGGAAAATAACGGAGAACAGCGACTACTATCTCGAGCTCGCCGAAAAAACGATGACTGACGATCTGGTGCGCAATGTCACCGACTGCATCTATGAAATAGAGAAGATGAAACCGAAGCTCTACCAGATATTCTCATCCAATGAGCTGGGGATAGAACAGATAGACAAAATGGAGATGCTGCTCACCAGCACTAAGAATTACCTTAAGAACACCGAACTCCATCTCGAGAAACTGCAGGACATCGAGGCAAAACTTGACACCCTGCGGAACACCTATACCAGCCTCATCGAACGCTCAAGCGAAGATTAACCAAGACCCCAGCCCTCTTTTTCTCTTCTCTTCACCCACACATGCCACCTTCACCATAAAAAAAAACGCCGCATTTCTGCGGCGT
>CAYPQK010000146.1:0-3017 GCA_964412895.1 uncultured Spirochaetales bacterium | reverse complement strand
GGTCCGTTTTATTCTCGGTGCACGAAACCGCGACGAAAACGGCCAACAACAACCTTGCGATGTGGCGCATGTTCCCCCCCTTGCTTGGATGTCGGCAGTGTATGCCATAAACAAAAGCTTGTCAACGGTAAAAAGTTGACTCTTTCCGGTGCCCTCACTATTCTATCGCCAACACGGCAACCCGTACCCGAAACGACGGAGACACCATGGATAAACGACTCGTCACGATAGTCATTCCGGTCTACAACGAGGAACAGATACTCGAACAGGCGGTCACCGGCCTCTACGCCGAACTGGAGAAGTACCGCGCCGACTTCGATTTCGAGCTGATACTCGCCGAGAACGGCTCCAAGGACAATACCATCGCCAAAGGTCAGGAGATCGCCACGCGGTTCCCCGGCATGTCGATATTCCACCACCCCGAACCCGACTACGGCAACGCCCTCAAGGCGGGCATCCGCCGCGCCAAGGGCGAGATCATCGTCTGCGACGAGATAGACCTCTGCCTCCCCGAGTTCTACGAAAAAGCCCTTGCCGTCTTCAAGGCGAACGGCGCGCAGATGATCGTCGGCTCCAAGGCGATGAAGGGAGCCAAGGACGAACGCCCCTGCAAGCGCAAATTCGCCACCTTCGTGCTGAACTTACTGCTTAAGATCATCCTCGGCTTCAAGGGTACCGACACCCACGGCGTCAAGGCGTTCCTGAAAGCACCGCTCATGCCGGTGCTCGACCGCTGTCTGGTCGGCAAGGATATCTTCGCCAGCGAATTCGTGATACGCGCCGAGCGGGCCGGCATCGACATCCACGAGATACCGATATCGCTCGACGAAAAACGAGCCCCTTCGATACGGCTCCTCAAACGGGTCCCCCGCGTCATCTCCAACCTCGCCTACCTCTTCTGGGCCATCCGCATCAAGAAGATATAAGACGATGCCTACCGTATCCTTCACGGTCGATCTCGACCCCACACCGGCCTATTACGCGATACACGGCCTCCCGTGGAACGGCGGCGCCGATCCGATACTGCAGAGCGGACTCAAGCGCCTCATCGACCTTCTGAAAGAGGAAGATATCCCGGCGACCCTCTTCGTCACCGGCGGCTCGCTCGGCCCCGACGAGTGGGCGCTCCTGCGCGACGCGGCCGACGCCGGCTGTGAGCTGGCCGACCATAGTTTTTCCCACGATTACCGCCTGTCGCTGCGGCCGCAGGAGGATATCGTGACCGATCTCAAGCGGAACTCCTTCGCCCTGCGCGAATTCACCGGCACCGCGCCGCGCGGTTTCCGGGCGCCGGGCTATAACACCTCGCCCGCCCTGCTTGCCGCCCTGCGCGAGATGGGCTACCGTTACGATTCATCGCTCTTCCCCTCCCCCTTCGACCATACCGCGAAACAATTCCTCATCTGGGTGAAACGGCTCATGGGAAAACGGTCGGTGTCGTTCGTCGGATCGTTCCGCGACGCCTTCGGCCCGCAGGAACCCTTCACCCCCGGCACGGCGGTCCATACCGCCGGGACCGAACCGGGACTGGTGGAACTGCCCATCACGACCCTTTTCCCGCCGGTCGGCCTGCCGCTCATCGGCACGGCGCTCATCACCTTCCCCGCGCCGCTGGTCCATTTGATGGTCTCGCAGGCGCTCAAACGCGACTTCGCCGTCATCGAGATGCATGCGATAGATTTCGCCGAAACGGCCGACGGCATCGAACTGCGGCCGCTTTCCGACCGCCAGCCCGACCTCGCCCACGGCATCGACCGGAAGCTGAAACGGATCCGCCGCACGATACAACGCTTCAAGGAGCGCGGCTTCACCTTCGAGACGCTCGGCGCCATCGCCGACCGGCACGCATGAACATCTCTTTTCTCGAAGATCTCTACAAACGCCGCGGCGGCATAAAACTGGGGCTCGGCCGCGTCGCCGAGGCGTTCCCGGCCGTTAAACGGCGCGCGATCCCGGTCTACCATGTCGCCGGGACCAACGGGAAAGGGACCGCCGTCTACGCCCTCGACCACCTCCTGCGCGGCGCGGGGTTCAAGACCGGCTGTTTCGTATCGCCCCATATCACCGACTTCAAAGAACGGATACTGGTGGACGGCCAGCCGATATCGGACACAACGGTCGAACGGCTCTTCCGGGAACTGGAGCGGGAACTCGCGATATTCCCCGAACTCTCCTTTTTCGAGATAACTTTCCTGCTGGCGTGGCGCTGGTGGGAGGAATGCGGCATCGAACGGGCGGTGGTCGAGGTGGGACTCGGCGGCCGGCTTGACGCCACCAACGCCATCGACTGGCCCAAGACCGACCTCATCACCTCCATCGGACTCGACCACACGCAGATACTCGGCCGGACCGCCGAAGAGATAGCGGCCGAGAAACTCGGCATCGTCCACCGCGGCGACCGGCTCCTGCTCGGCCCCACCATCCCGGCCGACCTCGCCGCCCGGATGGAGCAGGACGCGCTCACGGCGGGCGCCCGGTCGGTGGAACGGGGTCCGGCGACAGCGCCTAACGGCTTCGTGCCGCCGGCGCACCTCTCTCTTTCGCCCGAACAGCAGGCCAATCTTCACCTTGCCCACCGCGCGGTCACCCTGACCGAGGGAAAGAATATCGTCCCCGACTTCTCCGAATTCTTCGTCCCCGGGCGCTTCCAGCGGCTCCACGACCGCATCATACTCGATGTCGCCCACAATCCGCCCGCCATAGAGGCGCTCGTGAAGCATCTCGCCGCCCAGCGACTGCGGCCGTCGCTTCTTTTCGGCGCGATGAAGGACAAGGACATCGGCGCGATGCTCGATCTGCTCGCCCCGGCGGTCGACGATATCTTCGTCGTCGGACTCGATACCGGCGGCGACCGCGGCGCCTCGGCCGCCGAAATCGTTTCCCGCGCCCCTGCGGCTCTGCGGCAACGGCTCCGCCACGGCCCCGACAACGAGGCGACGATGACCGACGCCCTCACCGCGCTTTGCGATTCTCGCGCGCCGCTACTGGTCACCGGAGTGCCTGTCCGACAACCGCAA
>CAYPQK010000145.1:0-3029 GCA_964412895.1 uncultured Spirochaetales bacterium | reverse complement strand
GGATTACCAGTCGACCACCACCGGCGGCGAAGCGTTCGGTCAGGCGGCCAACGACGAACAGCACATTGAGGATGTGTCCAAACAGATCACCGACACCACCCTCAGCGGCACCGAGATGAAGAACACTTGGATCGCCAAGACCGGCACGCTCTATGTCCAGATGTGCATGGATCTCGAGAAGTTCAAGGGCGCCGTCAACCAGATGCAGCAGCTCGACGAGAAGGTCCGCGCTGCCGTCGTGGAACGCGCCAACAAGGCGTTCAGCGAACTCGACGAAGCGACCAAGTAAGTCACTTCCCGGTTTCACGCTTTCAGGGCGGCTCGCAAGGGCCGCCTTTTTTTTGACGGAGAAGCGGATGCTCACGAATCTCGATATTTCCCAAGCGATGACCGTTAAACTTGATGCGGTCCTTCCCCCGGCGCCGACCTTCGAGTCGGGCATCCGGCGCGCGCCGAAGCGGGAACTGACGCTCGCCAAACCCGAGATAGCGCTTGCGCTCCGCAACGCCCTCCGCTATGTGCCGGAGGAGTTGCACGAGACGCTCGCCCCCGAATTCCTCGACGAACTGCTGACCAAGGGGCGCATCTACGGCTACCGGTTCCGTCCGCAGGGTCGATTGAGCGGCAAACCGATAGATCAGTACAAAAGCGCCTGCATCGAAGGGCGCGCCTTTCAGGTTATGATCGACAACAACCTCGATTTCGATATCGCGCTCTACCCGTACGAACTGGTCACCTACGGCGAGACGGGGCAGGTCTGCCAGAACTGGATGCAGTACCGGCTCATCAAAAAATACCTTGAAGTGCTCACGCAGGAACAGACGCTCGTCCTCCACAGCGGCCATCCGCTGGGGCTGTTCCGGTCGAAACCCGACGCGCCGCGCGTCATCACGACCAACGGCCTGATGGTGGGGCTCTTCGACAACCCGGCCGACTTCAACCGCGTCGCGGCGCTGGGGGTCGCCAACTATGGCCAGATGACCGCCGGCGGCTGGATGTATATCGGGCCGCAGGGTATCGTCCACGGGACCTATAACACGCTCCTCATCGCGGGGCGGCTGAAACTCGGCGTGCCGGGCGACGGCGACCTTGCCGGGAAACTCTTCGTCTCGTCGGGGCTCGGCGGGATGAGCGGTGCACAGGGGAAGGCCTGCTGGATCGCGGGCGGGGTGGCGCTCATCGCCGAAGTGGACAAAAGTCGCATCGATACCCGTCACTCGCAGGGGTGGGTGACCCATGCCACCGGAACACCGAAAAAAGCATTCGATCTGGCGCTCGGTCTTGCCAAGAAAAAAGAGCGGGCGGCCATAGCGTTCCACGGCAACATCGTCGATCTACTTGAATATGCGGTGAAAGAAAAGATCGCGATAGACCTCCTCTCCGACCAGACCTCCTGCCACGCCGTCTACGAGGGGGGCTACTGCCCGCAGGGGCTCTCGTTCGCCGAACGGACCGAACTGCTCGGAAAGAACAAGCGGCGGTTCGTCGCGCTGGTGAATAAAAGCCTGCGGCGTCACTATGAACTCATCGGCGAATTGGTCGGACGCGGCACCTACTTCTTCGACTACGGCAACGCCTTCATGAAGTCGGTCTTCGATGCGGGGGTGACCGAGATCGCACGCAACGGCGTCAATACCTACGACGGCTTCATCTGGCCCAGTTATGTCGAGGATATCCTCGGCCCCGAACTGTTCGACTACGGCTACGGCCCGTTCCGCTGGGTCTGCCTGTCGGGAAAAGAAGAGGACCTCGTCAAGACCGACGCGGCGGCAGCCGACTATATCAGCACCTGCCGCGAACCGCTCCGCTATCAGGACCGCGACAACTATCTCTGGGTCCGCGACGCGATGAAGAACAAACTGGTGGTCGGCACCAAAGCGCGGATACTCTATCAGGATGCGTGGGGCCGCACGGCGCTCGCGCTCAAGTTCAATAAAATGGTGCGCGACGGGGTGGTGGGGCCCATCATGCTCGGCCGCGATCACCACGACACCGGAGGGACCGATAGCCCGTTCCGCGAGACCTCGAACATCAAGGACGGCTCCAACATCATGGCCGACATGGCGACCAACATCTTCGCAGGGAACGCGGCGCGCGGCATGAGCCTCATCGCGCTCCACAACGGCGGCGGGGTCGGCATCGGGAAGTCGGTGAACGGCGGCTTCGGCATGGTGCTCGACGGGTCGGCGCGGGTCGACACGATACTTTCGACCGCGATGCCGTGGGATGTCATGGGGGGCGTTTCGCGCCGCGCGTGGGCCCGGAACGATCACGCCGTCGAGACCAGCGCCCAGTACAACCGCGAGAACGCCGGCCGCGACCACATCACGCTTCCCTTCATCCCGAAGGAAGAACTCATCCAGAAAACGATCGCCGCGAAGGTGAAATAACGCCTAGCCGCCCCGCAGGAACAGCACGACGGCGATAGCGACGAAGAACAGCCCCAGCAATCGCTTGAGGCTTTTCGAAGAGCTGTGGACGGTCCAGCGGGCGCCGACCATCGATCCAAGCGCGACGGCGGTCGCCGAGAAGAGGGCGAAGCGCCAGTCTATCGGATAGTGCGGCAGACGGCTGAGGAATCCGCCCAGCCCGGTGAACGCGGCGAGGAATGAACTGCAGGCGATGGAGACCTTTATCGGGAACCGGAGTAGAATGATCATCAGGGGCAACATCACGATGCCGCCGCCGAGCCCCACCATGCCGCCGAACAGCCCCGACAGTAGCGCGGTGGGGAGGGCGATCGGCAGATAGACGCGCAGGGTCTGCCCCGCGATGGTCCGCTGCCAGCAGAACCGCTTGTTGTCGGCAAGGCCTCCTTCGCCGCCTTCCACGCTACGCGAGACGGCCAGATGGACGCCGTTGACGAGCAGGAAGAAGGAGAAGAGGCCCAGCAGAAGCGATTCGGGGAGAAGCGATGCGCTCCAGCCGCCGAAGATACTGCCGACAAAACTGGTCCCCGCCAGCGCCGCGACCAGTGCGGTATCGACCAGTTTCGCCCGGATATAGACAAAGCCGGAGAAGAACGAGGT
>CAYPQK010000144.1:0-3598 GCA_964412895.1 uncultured Spirochaetales bacterium | reverse complement strand
ATTCGCAGGCAACGGCGAATACAAGCGAAAGCAGCGTAAGGCCCAAAACCAAGCGCGTCATAGCAACCTCCGTTATCTCCCCTATTTCACGCCGCGATTATCCGTTTTTGCCGTTCGGAAGTCAAAGAAAAAGTGGGAGGTTATTTCTGATCTTTTCCGTCTTCGGTCTCATCGGTTATCGCTTTTTTCCGATATTCCGATTCGGGCAGTTCCTTAAAGTTGGCCTTGGTCGAGACCTTCTTGCCCGACTTCGTTTCCAGCTCCTTCCTCGCATTCCCGGCGACCTTACCGCCCTGTCGCGCCGCCTTCCGGTTCTCTTTCATCCCCTTCGCATCGCGATTCCGCGCGATTTCGGTCGTTGATGCCTCACCCAGCATCGTAAATATGAGTTCGAGATCGTTCATGTGGTCGCGCAGATTATCTGGGCCATCAAGTTCCTTGAGTCCTTTGTACTCGCTCGGCGTCATACCGAAGGTTGCCTTGCTGATATCGGCGGTGAGTATCGCATATTCCATCTGCTCCTTGATACCGCGCTGTTTCCACTCGTTGGTCAGTTCGTCGCGAACCGCGATACCGCGCATCCGCTTCTCTATCCACTGGTCGCTGTAGCCTTTCGCCTTGTATATTTCACGCATCCGGACGGCGGCAAGCTCGGGATTTTCTATCTCTTCGAGCCGCTCGTAGCCGACCTTGGCAAGCCACCGTTTGAACGGCTCTGCTTTCGGTGACGGGATCGATTGGATGATGCGGAGAACACCTTCGGCATCGGCACAATTCAGTCTTTGCGGGCCGCCTTCGGTCGGGATCACAAGGGGGGTGACAATCTGTCCCCACCCTTTGCCTAACTCACTATCACGAATGCGCAATTTCTTGATGTAGTCTGTCACATTGACGCTGTCGGTTAGCACTTGGATGACATCGGCGATAACGAAATACCACCGCTTTTTCTCATCGCTCCACACCGACCGCACCTTTTTGTTCTCGAAGAGTTTGATGTTCGACATGGGAAACCCCCCCTTACCACCTCAGTTTCACGATGCAATTATTAGAACATTGTATCCCGGAAGTCAAAGAAAAAGTGGGGCGGTTACTCTTCGATGAGCGGTTTGACTTCGCCGGGGACGATGATGGTCACCTTCTGCTCGTCGAGGATCGCTTGGGAGTCGGCATCGACGATGTAGATGAACGCGGTGAAGACCTGTGCATGGTCGAGCGGCGCGACGCAGGTATCGTTCTGGGCGTGTACCGTAAAAGTGAGCGTCGATCCGGTCACCAACGGGTTCGAGGTGCCGGTCACGAAATTGGTGAACCCGTTATTGTAGGCGGCGCCGTTGAGCATCGCCGCGACCGCCGTCGGCGCGCAGGTATCACCGGGCGGCGCGATGAATGCGAGCGATTCGACCTTTTTGAGGAAACAACCGGTGTCGATGGTCCCCGTGTCGCCGTCATCGCCCGTCGCCGAATAGACATCGAACGCCGCGTATTTCACCAGCGCATCGATGCCGTTCACTATTGCCGTATCGAGCCCGTTGCCGTTCTCGTCTATCGAATACATGAGCGTTGTCCGCCCCGCCCCGGCGCAATCGGGCACCGTCGCCCCGGTGGAATCGGAGAGTTCGATCAACTGCGCCTGCGCCGTCACGCCGTCGTAACCGCCGGTCGAGAAGACGGTGATGACCTTTATCCCCTTCCCGGTGAGCGCCGCGAGCGTCGTCGCCTTGTCGGCTCCTCGTTCGTGCGACGAAGCGTCGGTGATGTGGACCGCCATCGGGATCGCCCCGGCGCGCCACGCCCCGGCCGTCGCGAGGTTGTGGAGCGAGAAATAGCCCGCCTCGGGGCCGTCGCCGCCGAATTCGGCGGTCAAGCCGTTCACCGCCAACTGTGAGGTCATGGTGTCGGTCGCGGGGTTATTCTGAATGAGCGAAAGTTCGTCCTCATCCTTGTACTGGGCCACCCCGAATGCGCTGTCGGCTATCTTCTGCCGCGTCTGCGGGATGATGGTGGACGACAGCGACTGCTTAAGGTTGTAAAGTTCGCCGTCCATCGAACCGGTGGTGTCGATATTGAAGAAGATGTCGGCTTTCTGCACCGAGGGGGTGAAGGTCAGGATATCGGTCTTTTCGGGTTTCTGGTACGGCAGTTCAAAGTAGAAATCGATGCCGGCCACATCGGTGACCCCCTGCGCCGCGTCGCATACCTTCGAGCCGACCGCCACCTCGGCCAGATCGCTGAAGCCGTCGCCGTCGACATCGTCCCAGACGCGGCCGTCCTTCGCGAGATTCGGGCAGACCACCTCCTGATCGTCGCCCAACCCGTCGCCGTCGGCATCGGTATCAATGAAATCGTAACTACCGTCGCCATCGCTGTCGGCCGGAGCGACCGCATAGTCGGGCTTTTCCTTGCAGTCGGGCTGGCCGTCGTGGTCGATGTCTTTGAAGTTTTTCCCGTGTTTTTCAATGCAGTCCGGTATGCCGTCGTCGTCCGAATCGGTGTCGAGATAGTTGGGCGTCAGATCGCCGTCGGGGTCCTTCACCCCTTCGTTGATATCCTTTATGCCGTCGTTATCGGAATCGATGTCAAGATAGTCGGGCGTCCCGTCGAGGTCGCTGTCGAGCGGATCGGCCGGGCCGCCGCCCGCCTCAATGGTATCCCATATCGCGTCGCCGTCACTGTCCTTGTCGCGGTAGTTGGGCGTCCCGTCCTTGTCGACATCATCGGTCCCCTCCACCGCGTCGGGTATGCCGTCACCGTCGCTATCGCTGTCCTTATAGTCGGGGGTGCCGTCATTATCGGTGTCGACCGCCACGCCGCCCGGCTTTTCGACCGTGTCGGGGATGCCGTCGCCGTCATCATCGCCGGGGAGAAGCGCATCGTCGTCGGGGATCAGGTCGTCGGTGAGCAGGCCGTCCTCGTCCCCGATATCGTCCTTTTCGTCCTTTATGTCCTCTTCGTCCTTTTCCTGATCGTTGTCCAGCGGCGGGAGGTCGGCGCTGTCGGGCATATCGTCGGCCTCTACAGCGGCATCGGTAGTTCCGTCGAGATCGGGGCCGGTGTTCTTCTTTTCCTCGCACGAGGCGGCCAGAAAGACGATAAAACACAATGCGATGAGAGAGAAGTTCTTCATCATGGCAGTACTATCCGGATGCGTAGCCACGCATCGGCGAGTTGCAACGGATTGTAGTCCCATATCCATTTGGGCTCATTGCCCGTCACGGCGTCGGTGTAATAGGATTCGAACACGCTGGGACACCGTTCATACTGCGTCAGGCCACAGGCGCCGCCCCACCACGGGTTGGTGCCGAGGTTGCCGTAGACATCGTCGGTGGTCCCCGCCTTTCCCGCCTTGATCGCCGGGCCCCAGTCGCCGTCGTCGAACCATTTGTCGCACCAGTCGGCGTTGGGTGTCGGTACCGCTTCGGGGAAGTAACGCCACTGCGCCGCGGTCCACTCCGCATCGCCCGGCTCATAGGGAAGGCTGTCGACCGGCGGCAGGACACCGTCGGAGATGATGGTCTGCCCGTTCACGATGATGACGCCGACGAAGGCCGATATCGCGAGTCCCGTGTCCTTGCCGTGCACGCCGATGACATTGGTCCCC
>CAYPQK010000143.1:0-3605 GCA_964412895.1 uncultured Spirochaetales bacterium | reverse complement strand
AAAATATGTTCGCGATATACCTGTCGAACTTCAACTGCGGTCCCGACAGCTTCCTTCTGAGTTATGTCGAGGAGGAGATGAAGGGAAAGCCGATGCTGATACTGGAACTCGACGAACACGACTCCGACGGCGGCTACCGCACCCGCGTCGAGGCCTTCATGGATGTGGTGCGCAGTTACCGCAAGAAGGGGGCGCTCAAGCGGAGCGGCAAGGGGATCATGCCCGATATCTACACCGCCGACCGGCCGATAGATCTTAAAAGCGGAACGATCTGGATACCGCCGATGCACGAGGCGGTGTCGCGGATGTTCGCGGCGGCGTTCCGCGCCGGCGGCTACGAAGCGCGGTCGCTCGATCCCGAGGACGAGGAGGATCTGCTTCTGGGCAAGCAAACCACCCGCGGCTGTGAATGCCTGCCGATGACCCTCACGCTGGGGGCGATACTCAAAAAAGCGGGCCGCGAACGGGACAAAAAACACATTATTTTCATGCCGACGGCGGAAGGACCGTGCCGTTTCGGGCAGTATAACCTGCTGGAACGCAAGGTCTTCTGGAACGAAGGGTATGATAATGTCGATATACTCGCCCCCTCGTCGATCAACAGCTATCAAGGGGTCGACGAGAGCATCCGCCGTGCCCTGATGCACGGCACGATGGCGGGCGATCTGCTCCTCAAACTGACGACCAAGATCCGTCCCTACGAAGTGACCAAGGGCGACGCCGACGAACTGTTCGAGAAGAGCCTGACGCTCCTTGAGAACGAGCTCTCCGCGGGCCGCGACCTGCGTCTGGTATTCCCCGGTATCGTCGACGATTTCGCCAAGATCCCGCGTACCCACGAACAGCGGCCGCTGGTGGGGGTCGTCGGCGAGATATATGTCCGCTGCAACCGTTTCGCCAACGGCGATGTCATCCGCGTCATCGAACAGAATGGCGGCGAGGCGTGGCTGTCGCCGATCCACGAATGGATATCCTACACTATGTATATGCAGTCCTTCATGGCCAAACAACAGGGGGTGTCGCTCTTTGGACAGGGCGAATCGCTGGTCAAGAACCTCTATTTCGGCCAGATCGAGAAGAGCTACTACCGCGCCGCCCACCGTCTCCTTTCCGACCGGCACGAACCGCCGATGAAAGAGGTGATGGAGGAGGGGATGAAGTACCTGCCGGTCGATTTCTCCGGCGAGGCGATCATCACCATCGGCCGGACGATACTCTTCGCCCGTCAGGGGGCGAAGATGGTGGTCAACACCGCGCCGTTCGGCTGTATGCCGGGGACCATCACCGGATCGATATTCCTTGAACTCAAGGATGCGCTCGGCATCCCGATAGTGTCGCAGTTCTACGACGGCGACCTCGACATCAACGACAAGGTATCGGCCATTCTCAAGACCATCGTCTCCAACGAGGCGCTGGAGCCGGACCCGGAAGATGATATGACGGTGCCCGCCGAAGGGTGAGGCGGGATTATTCCTGATCGGAGGCGGTACAGCGCTCCGTTTCCACGAAATTATTTATCGCGTCCACCAGCGACAACGACCCGCTTTTCACATCGTCGATGAAGAAGACCTCGCCGCTGGTCGCCAGCGGTATCGAATCCTTGCCGTTGTAGGAGGTGAAGAAGCCCGGCTCGACATTGGTGGTGCCGGTCTGGCCGCCGATCTTCGCGGCGAAGGCGGCGACGCGGATGCGGCCCTCCTTGAGCAGGGTGACCGTTTCGTCATAATTATGCTGTGCCGGGATACCGCTGGTGAACGAGGCGGGTTTCTCGCGAAAGGTATCGTCGGTGGTGAGGATGATGATGCGCAGCGTCTTGCTGACATCGCGCCACTGGAAGTTCTTCGCGGTCAGGGCGAGGCCGTCGAGCGAGTTCTCGGGCCAGTCACTGTTGCCGGCATCGCTCTGGGTCTGCTGGTTGGTGGAGGTGTGCTGATACCATGAGTGGAAATCGCCTTTGAGCGCCTCGACGGTCGCGTAGGGGGCGCCGGAATTGACCAGCGTCACATCGTCGACGAAGACCGTCAGCCCCATCGTCGGGGTCAGTTCGATATTCTGCGAGACATAATCCCAGACGAGCCCGATCTGGTTCTCCATATCTTCAAGTATGTAGTCCATGCTGGTCGAGACATCCATCACGAACACGAGGTCCATCCGGTCGTAGCAGGGGGTGCCGCCCATGACGGCGGGCATACTGCATCCCAGCGCGCCGTAGCAGGCGAATACGCTGTAATAATGGATCACTCCGGCATCGACCGCGGTGTCGGCATAGGTCTCGACGAGCGCTTCGTTCAGCAGGTCGCCGTCGTTGATGTTCTGCGGGAACGCGGTCAGACTACGGACCACCTTGATGTCGGTGAGTCCCGTCATCGTCGGGTTGGTCCAGGTGAGCACGAGTTGATCTATGGAGGTCTCTATCTTCAGGTTGGTCACCGGGTCGAGCCACTGGCCGGGAGTGTCGTCGTCGGGGAGGATGGCGTCGCTCCCGGCGTTGTCGGGTTGGTCGGTGTCCGTCGTCTGATCCCCGTCGCTTGAGTCGCTGATGTCACTTTGGTCGCTTTCCTCATCCCCGCCGCCGGTGTCCCTGCCGCCGATGAGGTCGGTGTCCGGTATCCCGGTCTTTTCGCGGCATTCGCCGGTCGGCTTGTCGCAGAAATAGAGGGTCGTGTCGCCGCAGTCATCGTCGATGGTGCAGAAGCTCTCCTCGTCGGTGGCGCAGGCCGCGAAAAGCAGCAGTACGGCCGGGAGCCACAGTAAAAAGCGTCCCATTTTTTTCTCCGTTGGTTTCGTCAACAGCGAAAGTATAGGGGCGTCCCGCGGTAAAAGCAACTATCGGCCGCATTTTTTTGCCAAACGGGGAGCTATCTGCTAACATGGCGCCGCACAACAGGAGAGACGATGGACTTCATAGATATCTTCCATCTGATAGGCGCGGTCTGCGCGGTCGCCGCCACCTTCTTCTTCGTGCGCCTTGTCCGGCGCCTGCGGCAGGCGTCGCGCGACGCAAAGCGCCATTTCGACGACTATGTCGCCCAACGCAAGGAACATGAACGGGCACTGCAGGCGCGGGAGAACGAGTTCCGCCTGCTGGCGATGTCGCTTCCCATCGGCGTGTTCAAGATGAACATCTCCAACGAATTGACCTATATCAATACCCGCTTCCTCGAGATCCTCGGTATCTCCTTCGAAGACAATTTCGAGATGGACTGGGTGTCGTTCGTGGTGGATGAGGACCGCGACCGGCTTCTTGCGGCGCTCGACGAGAGCAAGCTCAAGTTCCGCGAGACGCAGAGCGAGTTCCGGGTGCGCGGCGCCGACGGCGAGACCCGCTGGGTCGAACTGCGTCTGTCGGCCGCCATATCGGACGACGAGATACATTTCATCGGCATCATCGAGGATATCGGCGACCGGAAACGGGCCGAAGAAGAACTGCGTGCCGCGAAAGAGTCGGCCGAACTGACGGCGCAGGAAAAGAGCCGATTCATCGCCAAAGTGTCGCACCAGATCCGCCAGCAGATGCACGCGGTGGCCGGGATGGCCCAGCTGCTGCGCGGCACACGCCTGCTTCCCGAACAGCAGGAACCGGTGGAACTTATCACCGCGGCGGC
>CAYPQK010000142.1:0-3823 GCA_964412895.1 uncultured Spirochaetales bacterium | reverse complement strand
GAAAGCTCCCCTGATGCAGGGGAGGCAGGAGGGGTGTTGGTATTTACGCCGCCTTCGTTTTCAGGAGCACCTTCTCGATGGCGTCGACCAGCGCGTTCTTGGGGAGCGCCCCCATCGACATCTGCGGTTTGTCGCTCATCGGGATGAAAAGGATCGACGGTATCGAGCGGATGCCGAAGATCTGCGCCAGTTCCTGCTCCTGATCGGTGTTCACCTTGTAGATGTCCACTTTGCCGTCGTACTGGACGGCGAGGTCGGCAAGCACCGGAGCGACCGCTTTGCACGGGCCGCACCAGTCGGCGTAGAAGTCGACGATGGCGGGACGCGCGCCGGCGAACTTCCACTCCTTACTTTTCTCGTAGTCGAATACCTTCTGCTTGAATGTCTCTTTCGTCAGATTTTCCATGTAGCGCCTCCTTCTTGCTACTAGCAAACAGATTTATACGGACGATCTTCGGGAAGTCAAGGATGCCACGGAAATTTCCATGAAAAAATATCTTGATTCGGGATTCAAGTGAGGGTAAAATCGCAACGACTTTGGGAAAAGGATTTTAGAATGAAAACCGCATGGTTGCCAGTTGTTATCGCTTGCCTTTTCCTCGCCTCCTGCGCCACGATGAACGATGCGAAGAAGATGCCGGTGGAAGGCCCGTGCAAAGAGATGTACGAAAGAGCGGAATTCGGTGAAGGGGAAACGGTTGCCGGAACATGGTTGATGATCATAGGTGGCATTTCGGCCACTGTAGGCGGCTCGATCCTGGGTAGTACCTCGCTCAACGGAAAAGATGGTAATCCCGATTTGTTGATAACCGGAGCAACGCTTGTGGGAAGCGGTCTTGCGATGGTCATTGTGGGGGGAGTACTTTTGTCTGATGGCAGAGAGCGTGTCAAGGAATGGAATGGACAATGCGTCGGTGCCACCGCCGCCGAGCGGTATTGTCTGTTCGAGCCGTTAAGTGAACAAAAACAGTGAAATAGGAGACGATCAATGCCCATCAACATCCCCCCCTTCTGGGTCAAGTACGAACACCGCGAGGGGAAAGATTCGGTCATCGTCAACGGGTGGTCGACCCGCTCTGCCACCGAGGCGCTGGAGAACGCCCAGAAGCGCGCCAAGAAGATATTCGACCTCGTCATGTCGGGCAAGAAACTGGGCGAGTACGACTACACCACGCTCCCCATCCGCGAACAGATCATCTCGCCGGTGACCCACGACGGCAAAGAGATCGCCGTCATATCCCGCAACCGTTACGGCGCGGCGGTCCTCAACACCGAGAAAGTGCTTTTCGCCGATGTCGACTTCAAACCCTTCTCGGCCGGCGGCTTCCTGAACGCCATCGCGCTCATGTTCAATCCGTCACGGAAAAAAGAGATCGCCGAAGCGCAGCGGAACGCCGAGATCGCCCGTGTTCTGGCGTGGGGAGAGCAGAACCGCGACCATCCGTTCCGTCTCTACCGCACCTGTGCCGGATTGCGGCTTCTGTTCACCGGGAAAACCTACGACCCGAAGGCCGATTCGACGATGATGCTGCTTGAGTCGCTCGGCTCCGACCCGCTCTATATCAAACTCACGAAGAATCAGGGCTGTTTCCGCGCCCGGCTGACCGCCAAGCCGTGGCGTATCGGCCTCGATCGGCCGCCGGCGACCTACCCATTCCTCAACAACAAGGAATCGGGGATGTACCGGCACTGGCTCGACGGGTATCTGGAGAAGAGCGAACGCTACCGCGTCTGCGAACTGCTGAACGAAGGAAGGCGTCTGGCCGACAACGCCGAGATCCATAAGGTGGTGGAATTGCACGACCGGATGTGCCGCGTCGGGGATAAAGAATTACCGCTCGCATGAGGCACTGCATTTATTTTAACCCATTTGCGAAACGAAAATGACGGTGCTCCGGTCTGTTATATTAGAAACACATGCAAGGGCAGGTTAAGGGTTTGAAGGAAAGAGAGTGAACTGCGCCATGAAAATTAGACACTTACTGACGATCCTGTTTTTGGTCACCGCCATCCTTTTTTCCTCCTGTGCCCTGTTGAAACACACCGGTATGCGTCCCGCCGACGGTCCCTGCGCCGAAACTTACGATTCGGCGCTGATAGGGGAGCAGGAGTCGATCGCCGGTGCGATACTGATGCCGCTCGGCGTCGCCATCCTTACCGGCGGTGTGATACCGTGGGTTTATCAAGACAAGGAAATGTCGCCGAAGGACGAATATCTGCCCCGCGACATGTGGGCGCTCTCTTTCTCGTCGATGATCATCGGCAGCGCCGTGGTCGGGGCCGGTATCATTGTGATGGCTGACGGCCATGTCCGGGTGAACGCATGGGAACGCTACTGCGCCGGGACGACGCCGGCCGCGAAATATTGCCTGTTCGACGGTGCGGAAAAGAAACTTTCCGCCGGGGAGACACTGCCATGAGAAATATCGCCGCCCTTCTGTTCGTCGTCGTTCTTTTTTCCTCCTGCGCTACGGCAAAGAGACCCGCCGGGGACTTGAGCGATCTGTGCGGCAGAGAATATGATTCGGCGAAACAGGGAGAGAAGGAGGCGCTCGCCGGTACCATACTGCTACCGGTCGGCATCGGACTGATGACGGTGGTCGCCACGCCGATGCTCTATGCCGGGTCGTGGGTCTCGGAGCCGCCGCCGGGCGTTGAGCGCGATACCGGGATGCGGCCGCTTCCGGCCATCGCGGTGACCTTTTATGCCCTCGGTGCGGCGGCCGTCGTTTCAGGCATAGTTCTTCTTGCCGACGGTCATGTCCGGGTGAACGACTGGAATTTTCACTGTTCCGGCGCCACCGCTGCTGAGCGCTACTGTTTATATGACACAGTAAAACCGGCTCCATAGAACGATTTTCCCTTGACAGTGACTTTTGACGGGATAGGCTGGGGCGACCGGTTATGGAGGTTCCCATGCGCACTTATCCCCGTCCCAGCGGCTCACTCATCAGTTACATGTCGGACAAGGTCAAAGCGGGCGGCGGGCTCAATCTTGCCCAGGGTCTGCCCGGTTTTCCGCCGCCGAAAGAACTGCTCGACACGCTCAGAAGCATTACCGGCGAGCCGTTCCATCAGTACGCGCCGGGGGTCGGCGACGCCGAACTGCTCGACGCGACCCACGCCCTCTTCACGCCGCATGGTCCGGGACGCGACCAGTTCCTCATCACCAACGGCGCGACCGAGGCGATAACGCTCATCTACACCTATCTTACCAAGATACTGCCGCGCGGTTTCACGACGCTCGCCTTCGAGCCGGTCTATGAAAGTTACCGCAATCTGCCGCCGATATTCGGTTCGCGCTTTGTCGCGTTCGATGCGCCGGAGGGCATTCTGCCGCGGCTTGCCGACCTGCGGAAGGTCATCACGACTGAAAAAGTGAAGGTGGTCTTCGTCTGTTCGCCCGGCAATCCGTGGGGCCGCATTTGGCGGCGTAATGAGGTCGAGGCGATCATAGACCTGTCGGAAGAGCTTGACTTCACGGTCATTTTCGACAGCGTCTACCACGGCATCTACTTCGGCGAAGCGCCCTATCTGCCGGTCGAACGGCTGTCGCCGCGCCTCTTTTTCGTCGACAGTTATTCGAAGATGCTTTCAATAACGGGGTGGCGCGTCGGCTTCCTCGCCGCCGACCGGTCGCACTTCGCGGCGATCAAGAGCATGCACGACTACACGAGCCTTTCGTCGTCGTCGCTTCTGCAAAAGGCGGTGGCGCGCTATCTGGTGAAGAACGGGAGTGGGATGCAGTACCTCGCCGAGACGCGTGAACTGACCCGCCGGTCGATCGAAGAAGCCGCCGCGGCGATTATCAACCTGTTCAACG
>CAYPQK010000141.1:0-3941 GCA_964412895.1 uncultured Spirochaetales bacterium | reverse complement strand
ATTCAATGGTCTGGCGAGACCTGCGAACTTGGCGAAACCATTAATTGCTGGAAACTTGATCCCGCTCTTTATTCGGACGGCATGGCAAACTGTGCTGACGATTGTGACAGATGGGATACCTCCCTTTGTATAGAAAGAACCTTTTGCGGCAACCACACTCTAGAGGACAATGAAGATTGCGAGTCCGATGATACGATAAGTTGCGCTACCCTTGATCCTGCAAAGTATGTAAGCGGTACCGCCTACTGTCTGTCCTGCACTTGGAAAACTTCTCAATGCAAACTTAAAAATGTCTGCGGCAATGGCGTCGTTGAGAAAAACATAGGGGAATTCTGCGATACTAACAGTTCCATCGCATGTACCTCGCTTGTTCCCGATGCGTATGTCAACGGTATCGCGTACTGCAACGATTATTGTACCGATTGGGACATCACTTCATGCGTGCAGGCCGATTATTGCGGCAACGGCGTGCTGGAAGAAGGAGAGATATGCGAAATATATGACACCATTCCTTGCAGCGAGGTCAACGATCAGTTCATAAGTGGATACGCCAGTTGCCTCGGCACCTGCACCGGTTGGAATACCGCCAACTGTGCGGTGGCACCCAACAAATGCGGGAACGGCATCATCGACGACGCGAGCGAGGAGTGCGAGAAAGGCATGGGCATCCCGTGCGTCGAAATAGACCCGGTGAAATATGTTTACGGCACCGCCCCCTGCAACAGCGAATGCTCCGGCTGGAGCGTCGCCCCCTGCCTCGGCCCCGACACCTGCGGCAACGGCATCTTCGAACTCGGCGAAGAATGCGAGATCAACGACACCATCCCCTGCACCGAACTCGACCCGGTCGGCTACCTGCCGGGCAACGCCCCCTGCCTGAACGACTGCACCGGCTGGGACCCGTCGCTGTGCAACGAGGCGCAGGTCTGCGGCAACGGCATCCTTGAAACGGGCGAACTGTGCGACACCATGCCGACCGCCTGTATCACTATCGACCCGGTCAAATGGGGTTTCGGCACCGCCCGTTGCAGCGACGACTGCGCCGTGTGGGAGACCGACGACTGCCTGCCGCCGGTCGACCCCGACGACATGGCGACCATATCGGGCGGCGCCTTCACCATGGGATGCGACCAGCAACTGCAGAACGATTGCCTCGCGTCGGAGAAACCGCCGCACGCGGTCGTCCTCTCGCCCTATACCATCGACCGCTACGAGGTGACCGTGGCGCAGTATCTGCTCTGCATAGAATCAGGCAAGTGTAAAGGCAGTATGTACGGCACCTTCAGCGGCGCGACCGCCTGCAACATCGGCTCCGGCCGCGATCCGCGGATGCCGGCCAACTGCGTCAGCTGGAACGGCGCGGCGGCCTACTGCGCATGGAAAAAGAAACGCCTGCCGACCGAAGCCGAATGGGAACTGGCGGCGCGTGGTCAGAGCGGCCAGACCTACCCGTGGGGCGCGGCGGCGGCCGACTGCGACCATGCGGTCTTCAATAACGGCGGTTCCGGCTGCGGCACCGGCGCGACCTTCGTCATCGGCTCGTTCCCGGAGGGACGCACTCTTTCTTTCGGGCTCTACGACATGGCGGGCAATGTGCGCGAATGGGTAGCCGACCGGTACGGCTACGACTATTACTGGAACAGCGAGAAGAACGATCCGCAGGGACCGGCGGCCGGCGACATGCAGGTGGCCCGCGGCGGCTCGTGGAAGAGCGACGCCCGATCGCTCAAGACCTACGCCCGCTACGCCACCCTGCCCGCGATGACCTACACCGACCTCGGCTTCCGCTGCGCGAAATAGGAGCACGATATGATCGTCCTCGTCTTTAGAATGCGACCGGCTTTGTTCGTGTCGGCACTGGCGTTACTGCCTCTCTGTGCCTGCGACTTCGACTGGGGAAACGACGAGGAGCCGATCTGCAGAGAGGACCGTTGCGGCATCTGGGAGGGGCGCGACTGCGGCGACTGCTCATACTACGACGGTAGTGACGGATGTCTGGGTTTTTCTTCCGAATTTCCTTATTACTGCAGTTCATCAGGACATTGCATCCTGCCACACTGCGGCAACGATCTGATCGAGCCGGGCGAGATCTGTGAATCGGAAGAGGCCAGATCCTGCGTCGAGGTCAACCCCACCGACTACCTTTCCGGATCGGCTCCCTGCAATGAGAACTGCAATGGTTGGTACGCCGGTGACTGCGTTTTCAAGAATTACTGCGGCAACGAGGTGATCGAGGAGGGCGAAGATTGCGAGTGGAACAACGACACCATGCTCTGTATCGAACTCGACCCCGTCAAATACATGTCAGGGACCGCCTTCTGCGATGCTTATTGTCAATGGACGACCGGTGAATGCTCCCTGAAGGATGTCTGCGGGAACGGTGTGATCGAAGAGGAGCTCGGCGAAGCATGTGAACGCTATGACACCCTCTCCTGCATCCAGATAGACCCAGCGCAATACTCCGGCGGCACCGCCTACTGCCTAAACGACTGCTCCGGCTGGGATATCGCTTCCTGCACAAAAGCGACCAAATGCGGCAACGGTGTCATGGACCTCGGCGAGGAATGCGATACCAGCAATTCCATCCCCTGTCTTGAGATAGACCCGGAGAAGTATTCCGGCGGCACCTCCTACTGCAACAACGACTGCACCGGCTGGGACCTTTCCACCTGCGTGGAATGAATCGAAGAGTTTTGACTTTTGCGCGCTAATACCATAGACTCGGCGCGTTACTATTCGGATACGATCCGGAGGCATCAGCCATGGAACAGAAGAAACCGACCCAGAACGAACTGCAGAGCAAGACCCTCATCCTCGGCGAGGTCGACGGTATCGACGACATGCTGGCAGGGCTCAATCAGGGCCGCGGCCAGCTCGAGAAGCCGAAGAAGGAGCGCGACTGGAAGACCATCATCATCGTCGTCCTGCTCGTCGTGGTCCTTGCCGAGGTCGTCTGGCTCATAGTCCGGTGAACCGCCGCCTCTTCCGCATCGGCCGGGTCCTGCCCCGCCTTCTGTTCGGCGCCCTCTTCGCCGTTGCCGTCTATTTTCTGGTGAAGTACGGCCGTCAGATCGCCGTCATCACCGTCATTGACAACAACTTCTACACCACGACAAAACTCATCGTGCTCGCAGCCGCCGGCTGGGTCGGCGTGGTCATCGCCGTCGTCGGCATGCTCTCCACTTGGCGCCGCTCCCGCATGTTCATACCGCGTCGCGCTTATGTGCTGGCCATCGTACTGCTCGTGGTGATGATGGGCTACCTTTGGAACTTCACGGTGCAGTATTCGCTGAAGCGCTACCCCGTGTCGGGCGACGAGATCAGCATGATGTTCCAAGCCGATGTCTTTTCGCGCGGCATGCTCTGGAACAAGACGATGGATGTGTCGGTCGCGCCCCATTTCAAACGGCATCATGTCGTGACGCTCCCCGAACGGGAGTTTTCCAAATATCCGCCCGGCGTGCCGCTGGTGATGGCTCTGTTCACGCTGACGGTCGGCATCGAATGGACCAATGTCGGTATCACCCTGTTGACCTTTTTTATGTTGTTCTTCGTCGTTTCGCGGATGTCGGGGTCGCGGGTGACCGCGCTCCTGACCGGGCTCCTCTTCGCGCTGTCGACATCGGTCATATTCCACGCGAGTTCCTATTTCTCCCATCCCGCCGTACTGCTTATGGTACTATGCGTCGTCACGGCGGTCATGGCAGCGGGCAAAGCGGCGGCGGGTCGCGGGCGCGACCGGCTCATCGTGATCGCGGGCGCCGTCATCGGACTCACCCTCTTTTTCCGGATGTGGGACGCCGTCATCATCGCCTTCGCGGTCGGGCTGTTCCTGACCCGAGAACTGTTCTTCCCGCCGCGCGGCGTTCCCAAGCCGCCGTTACGCGACCGTTTTCGCGGCTACCTGCGGACCGTCGGCCTGTTCGCGCTCGGCGTCGTTC
>CAYPQK010000140.1:0-4375 GCA_964412895.1 uncultured Spirochaetales bacterium | reverse complement strand
ACAACGGAATTTACCAAAAACGACTATATTTTTGGCGACAACTATGATGGCGATTCCAGAAGTTTTCTTTACCATATAAAGTATAAGGATACGGGTGATAGTGTTTGGTCAGACACCTATGTAGATTTGCATGTTATTGTCACCTATAGCCTCTAAAATAGAAAAGCGGACAACCCCGTCTGTCTTTTTTCTTATTTCGGTTCCCAGATAAAGGTCACCGCGAAGGTGATGAAGGTGCGGGTGATATACAGCCCCGCGTAGACGCCGCCGCCGTCCTCCGCTCCCTCGCTCTCCTGTTTCTGCGCCCCCTGACCGTCCTGCGCCGTCTGCATGGTCGGCTTGACCTTGACGGTCCGCTCCTTGTAGAAGCCGATGCCGACCGTCTTGAGGAGGTCGTCGAAGGTGAAGTCGCGCGAAAAGGAACTGGTATTGACGCCGACCTGCGCCGAGAACCACGAATAGCGGAACTCAAGCCCGGTCGAGAAATCGGTGTAGGCGACGAAGGGGCGGCGGTTGGGGACCTTCTCTTCCTTATGGTCGATATGGTAGGCGCCGGCGAAGTTGAAGAGGATCATCCGTTTGTAGATGTCGACCTCGAACTGTCCCGTCACCCGCATCGGCAGGTTGTCGCCCAGCGGCACGAAGTCGTTGAGCGAGGCGCCGAGGAAGACGATGTCGGCTATCTTGAATCCCACGCCGATATCGGCGGTGAAGGCCTGCACCTTGCGCTGGACCGGATAGAACCGGCCCGACAGGAACTTGAGATTGAAGCCGGCGTAGAACCAGTCGCCGAACTGAAAGGCGGTGTTGGTCTTGATGGTGTCGAGCCGGTTGTGCCGGTCGTAGAGGAGTCCGCCGGCAAAGCCGGTGGTCTTGTTGTCCTCGGCGGCGAAGGAGAACGACTCCATGAAATAGTACGACGAGCCGACCGAGAACTTCTTTTCGATGGCGCTGAAGGAGGGATTGTCGCCGAACTGGGCGAAGCTGCTCAGTATCGCGCCGCCTCCCTTCGCCGCGTTGCGGGCGTCGATGGAGGTGAGCTCTATGTCGCCGCGTTCCTGTTCGGCCGCCGCTAGGCGCCAAACGATAGTGAGAGCGAGAACGAGGAGCCGTCCCAAACGATGTCCCACGAAAAACCTCCCGTATCTGCGATAAGCGCTATAAGGAACAGGCCGAGGCCGTTCCCCTCCATATTCCCGAATTTCTGGTACGGACGCCGCAGTACCGCCTTGAGCCGTTTGAACGGGAAGCGGTGATCGGTGCGGTTGGTGAAGGTGACGGTGCGCGCGGCGCCGTCGATGACGACCCGTTCGCCGCCCCGTCCATGCATGGTCCAGTTGGCGATGATCTCGTGGAAAAGTCCGGCGGCGAGCCGTTCGGAAAGAAGCGGGAAGGATCCCTCGTCGACCCGAACGATGGCCGGAGATATCTTCGCCTGTGCCGCGAGCGTGCCGAACTGATGCAGGAACTCGCTCTGCGGCAGGCGGTCGGCGGTCGACAGATCGCGCTGCAGCAGATGCCCCATCAGATTCAACTGCCGGCCGAGCCGCGAACCGCGTTCTATGCGGCGGGCGATGGTCTGCGCCGAAAGATACTGGTGGTCGGCCAGCGGTGCGAAGAGATTGACGATGTCGTGTCCGGTGCGCGACAGCAGGTCGCGGCCGGGGAACGGTTCCAGAAGCGCCGCGATGCGGTCATGCGGCAGCGGTTCCTGCAGTATGAGCAGGTGCCCCGGCAGATCGCCGATCGACGGATCGTTGGCCGCGGCGTAGAAGACATCGGTCTCGAAGAGCGTCTGCCGGTCGGGGGCGGCGCGGTCGAAAAGGATGTCGGCGTGCCGTTCCAGCGGCGTGCCGGAAAAGGCGCCGATGGCGAACCAGCGGTCACTCATGCGAGAACCCCGTGACCGCGATGCGGGTCCCCTGAAGGAACTTCATGACGGTCAGCGACAGATCCTCGCGCTCATTGGCGCCGCCGCCGCCGCTGCGGGCGATGAGGAGGCGGGCCGCGTCGGCGGGGAACTGCGCGAAGGTGGGGTCGGCCGGGACCCAGCCGTCGCCGGTGTGGACCTCCAGCCAGTTGTGGAAAAAGAAACGACCCTCGTCGGAGAGGACCAGTCCGTAGGCGTTGCGCACCGGGACGCCGAGCGCCTTGAGGAGCGCCGCGGCGAGCGCCGCGTGTTCGGTGCAGTCGCCCGACTTCGCCTTGAGCGTCTCGCTGGCCGACAGGGTGCCGTGGCGGTAGTTCTTGTCGGTGATATGATCGTAGACGAAAAGCATGACCTTCTTGGCGAGTTTCCGTTTGTCGGCGATCCCTTTCCACTGCACCGCGGTCGCAAGGATGACGGCGTTGTCCTTGTCCTCGTAGATGGAGGCGGCGGTATCGGCGGCGGTCGTAACGCCGGGGCAGGGAAGTTTCCCGTTATCGACCGTGACGGTCCGCGTTTCTTTGTCGCTCTCATCGACCTTCTGCTGGCAGCTTGCCGGTATCGCGGCGGGCGCCTGTTCGACCGCCATCACCAGACGGGTCGCGCGGCGCGGCTGTTTGACGGTGATGCCGCCGTTGTCCAGCGCGGTGGCGGCGAGCATATCGCCCGATCCTTTCTGCGGAGAACTCTTGGGGGCGGGCGAACCGCGGAGCTGATAGCTGATGAGTCCGCCGTTCATCACTATGCCGATCGCGACCGCGCCGCGCACGGTGAAGGAGATGGGGACGCCCTCGTAGACCATGTCGACCGTCGTCCGGTCGCCGTCGCGGCGGCCGTCGAACGATATCTGCCGCGTGACGAGTCCTTCTTCCGACAGGGCGTTCACGGTCCCTTTTTTCTGGAAATGTTCGTTGGGGTATTTACGGAAGAGCATCCCGAAGAAGACCGCGTCGGCCGCAAGCGGGGTCGAGCCCTTTTCGACCACGCCGTTCTTTTCGGTGGTGAAGAGGAGTGCGTCGCCTTCGCGCTTCGCCTTGGTGATCACCGGACCGCCCCCTTCGTCGCGTTCAACCCGCAGGGAGCGCGGCCGGTAGGTCCCGCAGTCGGCCTCGGCGACCGTCCGGGTGCGCATCCGCATCTCGAATTCGCCGCGCGCCATGACTATCTGCATATCGCTGGAGGCGCGGATCACACAGGCGCCGCCGACGGAGAGCGTTTCCCAGACATCGGTTATCTCTCCGGCCGGGATGCCCGCCATCAGGACATCGTAACGGTACTCCTCGCGCGCTGCCATGGTCGCGGCATACAGTATGAATAGAAGAACGACCGGAAGTTTCAGCATGACATGCCTATCGGGGAGCGGGGGGACGGATGCGCCACCGGGCGAAGATCACCTTATTCCCGGGTGCCGTAGTCGTAACAGGAGCCGGTGGCGGTATTGATGGGATCGCTGATCCATGCATGATAGGCGGCGACATCCCATACCGGCACATTATGGCAGTAGGAAAGGTCGAAACTGCAGACCTGATATTCGGTGGAGGGATTCTTAACGACGGCATCGCCGGCCCATTTACCGGTGGTGAGACTTTGATCCCAAGTGATGAGGTCAAGGACGATCCATTCGTTGGGACGGATGATGAAATCTATCTTGGTTATCGGATCGTCATCGTCGGGACGGCCTTCTTTGTGGACTCGCGGAGCCTTGTCGCCGTCGATGAAGATCTCGACCTTGGCGTGAACATTGTAATTGACACCACCGTCTTCACAGTCGGCGTTCGAGCCGCCCGCGACGAGGTTTTGGCACCGGTTATAATTGACAAGCACCAGATAGTCGTCCGAATAGGGATTGACATCGGGCTGGCCGTTCTTGTCGTTATCTTCAATGGGGCCCATGTTGATGGTCTCGGGGTTGGTGTAACCGCCGCCGCCCCACCGGTTGTCAAGGTCGTAGGCCGCATACCAGGCAACGGTTTTGAAGTCCCCGTTACATCCCGTCCACGAATAATCGCCGTTGTTGCCGATATCGTTGAAGTGGCAGTCATCGTGAGAAGGAGATGCGCCGCCGGGGAAAAGAGGAGTGCCCTGAGAGGTGCAGAGAAGACCGGCGGCACCCATATCGGAACCGCAGGCATCCATGCCGGCTTTTTTGACCAGATGAACATCGAGATCGACCGCGACCCCTTCCTGACGGTCAAGCTCGGCGCGGGTCTGGAGACCCTCTTTCCAAGTAAGCTGGACCATGACGCGGGCCGCCGGGATGATGTTGGGGATGTCTATCTTCTCGGCGATGTCCGAATCGAGCTGGGTCTGCCTGTCGATGGTGACCGCCTGTATCTGTACCTTGTAGCTCTTGCCGGCCGGGGTCGGGGTGATCATGTAGCCCTTGAACGAGGCGAGCGTCGGATCCATCTCGCCGCAGTTCAGGTACCAAGTGCCTTCGCCCGAATC
>CAYPQK010000139.1:0-4665 GCA_964412895.1 uncultured Spirochaetales bacterium | reverse complement strand
GTCCTGTCGGCGCCAAGTCTGCGATCCGTTTCACCGCTCCTCGCCGACATCATCGCGGTTCACGGAAAACGGCGCGGCATCATCGTCACCTGCGATATCGATGCACTGTCGACGGTACAGGTCTGACGCTTTTAATTCTTACGAGAAAACGAGCAGATCGGGTTTGATGACGAGGATGAGACCGAGCACGAGCATCAGCGCCCCCGAAACGAGTTTGAGCACCTTCGCGTGCTTTTCCTGGAACCGGTATTTGCCCATCGTCGCCACGAACAGGAACACGATGACGGCAAGCGGTATCACATAGTAGACATTGTAAAGCGCCATGTAGAGATACTTCGGCAGGGTACCGATATCCTGTATCGAGAGGACCCGCGTGTAGATGGCGGGAAGCCCTATCGTACAGCCGAGCTCTATCAGGTTCACGAAGAAGGCGAGCGCCACGGTGCCGGCAAAGGCGAGCCACGTGTCGCCCTGATTCATGATCTTACGCATCTTCTCGAAGAGTTTCGGCTTTGCGCTCTCCGGTATCATGAGGCTCACCCCTTTTTTGAAGAAGAAGAACTCCTTCATGTTGATGAGGCCCATGATGACGGCGAGCACCCCCAGCGTGATGGTCACATAGTCTTTGATGCCGAAGAACATGAAGATGTTGAGCCACGCCGTCATGAAAAGGAAATAGACGATGGCCGACGAAGCGACAAAGACGCTCCCGATCATGATGAGTTTCTTCCGGCTCCCGGCGTTGACCAGCAATGTCAGCAGGAACATAAGCACCCACATCGCGCAGGGATTGATGCCGTCCAGCAGGCCGATGACAAAGGTGAACGACGGCAGGCTCACCAGATGGGGATCTATCGTGCCGAAAACGGGGATGTGAATGAGTTTGTCGGTACGGTCGCCGCAGGTCTGCGGACTGCTCAGATACTCCTCCAGCATCTGTTCAAGCATCCGGTCATGGACCCCTTTCCGGAAACCGACCACCGATTTTGTACCGAGGACGAAGGTCGGGACACCGCGACTTTCTATCTTGAGCTCTTCGCATTTCTTTTTGAACAGTTCGCGGTTCTCGTCGCTCTTGGATATCTCGTACTCGTGGAAGACTATCTGCGGGTAGCGCCCCTTGAGTTCCTGAATGAAGGGATGCGCCTCCTTGCAGTGGGGGCACGACTGAGAATAGAAGAAGTAGAAATCATGGTCGTGATCATGGTCGCCGCCCGGTGTCTGCGCCGACAGGATGAACGGCACCGCGATAAGAAGCGCCGCAAGGATGAGAGCTATACGACCGCGCATGGGACCTCCGGAGAACGGACTGCTATAAAACGAACCGGCGGCCGATTATATTCCAAACCGACCGCCGGTCAAATTATCGCGGAACTGATAAAGAACAGAGTAGCGGGAACTTAGTAGCAGTAACCCTGAATGCAGGGCTGGCCCGAACAGCAGGTATCGTTCTCGGAACACACTTCGCCGGCCGGGATGCATTCCTTCGCATTGAGAAGCATCAGCGCCGAACCGGTGTTGCAGGGGCTCTTCTCGGTGCAGATCAGGTCGCCCGTTTTGCACTCGAAGCACTCGGCGTTCGGGTCGGAGGCATTATAGGTCTGGCACTTGGTCTCGCCCACCTTGCAGGCGGCCGGAACGCACTGTTTGCCATCCATGTACACTTCGCCCTGCTTGCAGATGCCGCAGGTCTGAAGGGTCGCTGTCGCGAGGCACTTGAGGCCGGTGAAGCCCTTGTCGGCATAGCAGCAACCGGCGGCGCACGCGGTCTCGCCGCAGGCGGCGCTGGAGGCGGTGGTATTCACGCAACGGCCGAGTTTGGTATTGCACTTGGTGCCGGCGTAGCTGGAGCAGTCGGCGTCGGACTGACACCCTTCGGCGCACTTGGCGTTGACGCAGATGAGGCAGGTGCCGCACTCGGTGTCGGTTTTACAGTTCTTGCCGACATTCGGATTGTCGCAGGATCCCGTGGTGTCGCTGTCGGGCTGGACATTGTCGGTGATCAGCGCGTCGCTGTCGCCGGTGGTGGTGTCGGTCACCACGGTGTCGCTGTCGCCGGTGGTGGTGTCGGGAAGCTGGTTATCGGGTTTCACCGTGTCGGTGTCGCCGATGACGGTGGTGTCGGTCGGGATGATGTTCGGATCGTCGGTGGAACACGCGAGAACGAACAGGGCCATCAGGAACATCGCCGCGATGAACGCCGTTTTCTTCATTGTATGACCTCCATACTGTGAAATAACATCAAGCATGATGTAGCGCGACTATAGCATAAAAGCAACAGATTTCAACTATTTTTTTGCCATATACCGGCAAAGCCATTAAGATCGTTCGGCATGTTGCCATTTTCGGCTCTTTTCTCATGTCCCCATCCTCTAGTACACGGAAAACAATCCATGTATATCTTTAGACCGTCCCCCCGAAAAAAAAGTTTCGGTGAAAAAAGAAGATTTTTTTCTTGACAAGAATAGCCAACGCGCGATATGCACAGAGCGCAACTATTTTGGGGAAATGGGGGCTCCGATGCGTAGCGGGATAGTGTATCTGTTCTTCATCACGGTCCTTTTTTCGACCGAGTTCCGCACCATCTTCCAGACCGACGGAAAAACCTACTATGCCGTTGTTTTCTCTCTTAATTTCTCTGACGATCCCGGCGATGATCACGCCGCCCTTCCCGAACTTCTGCGTGAAAGTTCCGTCTACCTGTCGATACAGGAGGCAATGTACATCAGGAACCGACTGGAGGAGATACTGGACGATGAAGAATCTGCGGAAGACGACATCGACGACGCTGAAGAGCCTCTTTCTCTGCCTCTCCCTGCTGTTCCTGTGGGGGAACCTTAGTGCGGCCGAGCTCGATCAGCTCGCCGGCTATCTGAAGGGAAAAAAGATCACCGTCGAGACGCTGGAGAAAGACTACAGCTGTCATCCGCTCGACGATACGCTTGAACGGGGACTGCGGCAGGTGCGCGACCTTGAACGGGCGGTCCGCGACGCGCGCGACAATACCCGCATCGCGGGGCTCTTCCCCAAATTTTCGGCATGGGCGAAGTACCGCGAGGACGACCGCCTCTATCTGTATCAGCAGAACAACATCAGCGTCGGCAAGGACTATATCACCGTCGGCCCCGACGACAACAACACCACCATCGGTGATGTCAACGCCTTCGAGGTGGGCGGTAAGATCGAGTTCGACCTCTCGCGGCTCCTTTATAACCCCGACCTCATCAAATTCAGCGATCAGGAGCAGAAGCTCCACCAATACCGGACCGAGCTGGTCGAAAAGATGGTCTACGCCTACTATTATATAGCGGTAGTGAAAGCGCTGACGCTCAACGCCGTGGAGGTGCCGCCCGAGGTGATGCTGCCGGCCGAGATCACGGCAAAGAAACTTTCACAGTGGTTCAAGGGACTTACCGAACTGAGGCTCGACCAATGCGCCGCCCAGTAGCGCTCCTTCTCGCAACGCTCTGGTGCTGCGCCGCCTGCGAAAAATTCTCCCTGCCGAAGGATGAGTATACCTACTTTGAGGTGGTCTCCACCCCCGAAGAGCGGGTCTGGTATCCCGAAGAAACGCTCTCGTTCACCTTCAGTGCCGCCATAGACGCCGGTAGTCTTGCGGATGCCGTGACGATAGCATACGAGGGCGACCCGGTGCACGCGACCGCCGTCACCGCTGACGGCGACAAACTGCTGGTGAGCGGGCTCCTTGCTGACGCGAGCCTCACCATCACCATCGAGAGCGCCCTCAAGTCGGCCGACCATCAGCCGCTGGTCACAGAAAATGAAGAAGGTTACGGCTCCGAGCCACAGGTGTTCCTCTTCACCATTGGCCCCGCCTTCCCGGCGGTGGCGCAGGTATTCCCCGGCGAAACGCTCCGTTCCGAGAACATTGCGCTCCGGTTCACCGGCCCGGTCGACAGCTCCAAGATGACCGTCACCCCGAAACCGGCCGAAACGGTCGCGCAGAACGACGGACTACTCCTTTCGTTCTCCAATGCGCCGACGAAACTCACCATCGCCGGGCTCGCCTCGCCGCTCCGCCCCGGCACCGTCCCCGACATCACCCTTTCCTTTAATGATACCGCTCCCGCGTCGGCCGAACCGACCGTGACCGAAACGCTGTTCGACTCCGCCGTCTCGTTCACCATTGAAGGCGACGGGCTCGTCGCGGCGGCACTCGACGATGAACTGGCGGTCTGCGACGGCGACTGTACCCTCACCCGCGACGGACTCGATGCGGGCGCCGACTACTCGTTCGATCTGGTGCTCTATCGCACCGACGGCATCACGACCGTCACGCGGGATGTCTCAACCCTGCCGTCCGCGCCGCACATCATGATCAGCGAGGTGATGCACACCCCGGCGGGCGAACCGGAGAAGAACTGGGAATTCGTCGAGATTTACAACTTCGGCACGCTCGATTTCGACCTCACCGCCTGCACGCTGGACGACCGCGCCGACGGCGCCGGGGAAGATCCGCTCGTCCCGCTCGTCGAGGGCGATGTCATCCTGAAACCGGGCGAATACGCCATTATTCTCGGTAGCGAAAGCACGCTCCACCTCACCATCGACACCGATCCGCATGTCTACTTCGTCGACGATACCACGCTCGCCGACGGCGGTCTTACCTCGACCGAATCGCTCCAGATAAACTGCATCGTGAAC
>CAYPQK010000138.1:0-4930 GCA_964412895.1 uncultured Spirochaetales bacterium | reverse complement strand
GCCGCCGCTATCTCGAAGTGGACGATCTGCGTCCCGGAGATGTTCGGATCGGGGTCGCGCACCAGTCCGTCGTTCTCGTAGGCGGCGAGCACCACATACTTACCTTCCGGTATTCCCGTTATCTCGAAGGCGCCGTTGATGTTCGGTACGGCGGGCGGTTCGGGGGCGCGCAGGCCGGGGGCGACCACGCCGGTCACCAGCGTTTCGTGAAAGGTCGATTCGGGAATGAGCACCACCGATGTCGCCGAGCCGCCGGGGGCGTTGACGATATTGACCGATCCGGAAACGGTGCCGCCGGCGAACTCTTTGATCGTCAGGGTGATGTGCTCCATGTTGGTCGTGGCTACTTCGATGGCCTTTTTCTCGACATAGAGCGCCTTTTTGTAGGCGGCCAGTTCATAATTTCCCGGTGCGACATTGAAGATAAGGAAGCGTCCCTGTTTGTCGGTGTAATTATAGGGACACGGTGGCGCGGCGCATTCGGCGACGATAAGTGCGCCGCCTATGGCGCTGGAGAGCGATCCGGCAAGCGCGGCGCGACCTTTTTCGGCCTCTTTGACCGGCAGGAGGCCGATATCGGTCAGTTCCGACGAATATTCCCACGCGCTCGACGGCAGGTCGGCCGTTTCGGGGTCGAACTGGGTGAGTGTCACCGGCAGGGCGGGACGCATGAGCGAGGGATAGGGGATATGGTCGTAGGCCGATGCGTAGAGGGTATAGATGTCGCCGGTCGCCGGGTCGCCGTGGCTGTTGCGGAGCACCCGTATCTCGATGGACCACGAACCGTCGGCGGCCGTATGGACCACATCGGTCGCGACGCCGTCCTTGGTGTTCTGGGCCATCACGAGCGCATCTTCGATCGCCGCGTCGGTGGCGAGGTCGAACACCTTTCCTTTCAGGTAGACCTTGGTCACGCAGGCGGTGCGGTCCCCCTGATCGGTTATCTGTTCGCAGACATAGCCATCGTCACAGGCGTCGGCGAGGATCGGATCGCAGGCGTCGGTGCAGTAGTAATCGCCCTTCACGCGGTCGAAGAGGCAGATGCCGTCGTCCGCGCACTTGAGTTCGGTCGGATCGCATTTGCCCGAATCATCCTTTTCTGCGCAGGAAAGGCACAGCAAGACCGCGAAGATGAAAAGCAACGCCGTTCTTCTCATTATTCCCTCCACCGATAAGATTGACCTACAAGACGGTCCTATTATAGCCTCTTGCCGGGTGATGTCACGAAATAGTTTGAGTTTCAGGCGTGCGGTTCGCGGCGTTCGGCGACCCATTCTTTGAGAGGACTTCTGATGAAGCGCGGTGCTGCGACCAGTTCGCGGGATGCGCGACAGCCGGTGAGGAGCGTCGCGGCGCGCAGGCCGTGGAGAAGTGAGCCGATGTAGTTGCGCGCCCCTTCGAGGCCGCCGGCATAGTAAGCGCGCAGGACCGGGCTGGCCGCCCCGACCAGCGTCGCGCCCAGAGCCAGCGCCCGTGCCGCGTCGATGCCGGTGCGGATGCCGCCCGATGCGATGACCTCAAGGCCGAGGCCGCTTGTCTCGCAGACGGCGGCGGCGGTCGGGATACCCCAATCCCAGAAGGCGGTCGCCTGCGGGTCCTTGTCGCGGTGACTGCGGAGTATCTCGACGCCGATCCAGCTCGTGCCGCCGGCGCCGGCGATATCGAGATGCCGCACCCCGGCGTTGCGGAGGCGTAGCGCCGTTTCGCGGCTTATCCCCGCGCCGGTCTCCTTGACTATGAGCGGTATGTCGAGTTCGTGGGTCAAGTGTTCAATGGCCGTGAGGATCCCCTTAAAACTGCGGTCGCCTTCCGGTTGGAGTATCTCCTGCGCCGGATTGAGGTGGATGCACAGAGCGCTCGCCCCGATGCGGTCGGCGAGTCGGCATATCTCCGAGACCGGATAGCGGGTCGCCTGCACCCCGCCGATGTTCCCGGCGATGAAGGCGGTCGGCGCCACCTCACGCACCGCGTAGGTCGCGGTCAGGTCGTCGTCCTGCAGCATTGCCCGCTGGGAGCCGAGCCCGAAACCGATGCCGAACTCTTCGGCGACCCGGGCCAGCGCGCGGTTTATCTCGGCCGCCTCGGGGGTGCCGCCGGTGATGCCGGTGATGAAGAAGGGGGCGCGGAAGTGATGTCCCGCGAAGGAGGTCGAAAGATCTATCTCGTCGAGCGCCGTTTCGGGAAGGGCGCAGTGGATGAATTGCACGCATTCCAGCAGAGTCGTGGTCCAGCGCGAATCGACCGGCGCCGCGCGGAACAGTTCCAGATGATCCTTCTTGCGCCGGATGGTCACGCTCTTATTGTCGTACATCGTTTCCCTCTCTCCGTGGTGTTCTTCGGTTCCGTTCGGGGCCTGCCGTGCGTTTTCGGCGCACACGCCGTGCGTCGCCGCACGAAGAAACGGCGTTTCAGGCCGTTCTTACGCCGCGATCGGGGTAGTTAAGAGCAACTAGCGTGCCGGTATGTGGGAGAGGTCGGGAAGGGTGTTATTGTTCGTCGGACGGTTCGTTGAGGGCATATTTCTCAATGCGGCGCAGGAGCTGGAACCGGCTGATGCCGAGTATGTCGGCGGCGGTCGATTTGACCCCTTTGGTTTGCCGCAGGGCGTTGATGATCATCTTCTTCTCGAGCGTTTCGAGGGCGTCGACGCCGGGGATGAAATCGACCGGTACCCCCGCACCCTCGGCGCCGGCGACATTGGGGACCGCCGGGACGCGCATCATCCGTTCGGGAAGGTGCTGGGTGCCGATGGGATCGTTCCCGGCGAGCACCAGCGCCCGCTCGAGGATGTTCTTGAGCTCGCGCACATTGCCGGGGTAGGTGTAATTCTGCAGTATCTCCTCGACCTCGCGGGCGAGCGGCGTCGGGGGCTGCTGGAGTTTGTGCGATATGAATTCGATGAAATGGCGAGCGAGCGGCAGGATATCCTCGCGCCGTTCCCGTAGCGGCGGTATCGCGATGGGGAAGACCGAGAGACGCTGGTAGAGGTCGAAGCGGAACTTGCCTTCCTTGACCAGTTCGCCGAGATCCCGGTGGGTCGCCGCGACGATGCGCGCCTTCATAACATGTTCGTGCACCGATCCGACGCGCTGATATTTGCGGCTTTCGAGCAGGCGCAGGAGTTTCCCCTGCAGGTCGAGGTTCATGTCGCCGATCTCGTCGAGGAATACGGTGCCGTTGCCCGCCTTGGCGAAGGCGCCGTCGGTCGCCTTGTCGGCGCCGGTGAAGGCCCCCTTTTCATGGCCGAAAAGGATGCTTTCGACGAGCGTCGCGGGGAGCGCCACGCAGTCGACCGGTATGAAGGGGGTCCCGTCGGGTGCCGAAGAACGGTGCAGATGGAGTGCCGCCACCTCCTTGCCGACCCCCGATTCGCCGGTGATGAGTACCGTCGTCTCGGCGCTTTTGGCGACCTTTTCGATGGCCGCCACCGCGCGCTGGACCGCCGCCGAACGGCCGATGAGTCCAGAGTTCTTATGGTCGTCCCACCCCTCGTCGTTGCCGTGGGCCGCGGTGCGGTCGCGCACCTCTTTGACCTTTTCCAGTATCGGTTTCATGCTGGTCTGTTTGACCAGATAGTCCTCCGCTCCCTGCCGTATCGCCGCGACGGCGTTGGGTATCGTTTCGAACGCGGTCATCATCACCAGCGTCGCCCCGACCTGCCGCGACAGGAGCATCGGGATGATCCGGATGCCGTCGTCGTCGGGCAGTTTATGGTCGAGCAGGAACAGATGGTAGGTGTTCGCCCCGGCCAGCCGTAGTGCATCGGCGGCGGTGTAGGCGAGGTCGCAGAGGATGCCGAGCCGTTCTATCTCGCGGCCGACCGCCTGCGCGAAAAGCTGTTCGTCGTCGATGACCAGCACCCGGAACTCGACGCCGGATTCTTTGGAGGCGCCTTTTGTTCGTTCACTCATGGGGATGACCTCCGTGGCAGGGAAATGGTGGCGCGGCAGCCGCCTTCGGGGCGGTTCTCCAGCCCTATCGTGCCGCCGTGCGCTTCGATTATCTTTTTGCAGACGGTCAGGCCGAGCCCGGTGCCGTTCTTTTTGCTGGTGTAGAAGGGGGCGAAGATGTCGCCGGCGTCGGCCGGGAGCCCCGGTCCTTCGTCGTCTATCGTGATGGTGATGCGGTCATCCTGTTGTTCGGCCCGGCAGGTGACCGCGGCCTGCGGCGGATTGACCTCCAGCGCGTTGAGGAGGAGATTGAAGAAGACATGCTTCATCCCTTCGTAATCGGTCACCGCCCACAGTTCGTCGGGGAGGTCGAAATCGATCCGCTTGCCCGCCATCTTCTGCATTCCCGAAAGGAGGTCGCGTACCTCGTTCAAGGCCGAACGGAGGTCGACGCGGGTGACGGTGGCGTTCTGACGCACCGCGAGCGAAAGGTAGTCCTTGAGTATCATGTCGAGTCGCACGATCTCCTTGGCGAGCATTGCGAAGAGCGCCTCGTCCTTCTGGCCGATGCGGTCCTTGGCGAGCGATTCGAGCGTCGCGCCGATGGCGAGGATGGGGTTGCGGATCTCGTGGGCGAGTTGTGCCGCCATCTCGCCCATGCTGGCGAGCCGTTCCTGCCGGTGCATCTCGTCGCGGGAAGTGATGGGCCGTTTCTCGGCGGTGCGCCGCAGGAGCATCATGAAACCGACCACATGCCCCTTCTCGTCGGCGAGGAGTAGCGCCTCTATCGTGCAGGGTATCTGGGCGCCGCTTTTGGTCAGGACCGCCGCCGCCTCTTCGTAACGGCCGTCGGAGAAGAAGAGGAACTGATGGTTGAGTATGGTGTGGATGTTCTGGCTGGGGGGGAAAAGGATGCCGATATCGCGGCCGATGAGTTCCTTTTCGGGGTAGGCAAGGAGCGTGAGGGTCGCCTCGTTGCAGGAGGTGATGTGGAAGTCGGGGTCGAGCAGGAGCGTGGGGGCCGATTCGCCGAGCGCTAT
>CAYPQK010000137.1:0-4931 GCA_964412895.1 uncultured Spirochaetales bacterium | reverse complement strand
GCAAATGGGCCTGGCGGCTTCCTACGATAATCTGGGGAATTTGTTTGAGGCTGAGGGCAAGAGGGACGATGCAAGGTCCTATTATGAAAAAATGAAATCTATTTTCGAAACCTTGGTGAAGAATGAGCCGGAAAATACTGGCTGGCAAAGGGGTCTGGCGGTTCCGTACCAGAGGCTGGGAGACTCGTTCATGGCTGAGGGCAAGTGGGACAAGGCAAGATTCTATTATCAAAAATTTAAATCTATTATGGAACCCTTGGCGGAGCGTAACGAAGACAACATCGATTGGCAAAGAGATATTGCAATCGCCTATGAGAGGATAGGTCGATTGCTTGTGCATGAAAGGAGAGTTGACGAGGCGTTGACTTTGTTTGAAAAACAGAGAGCGATTCATACAGAGGTCGTCCACCGTGATCCGAAAAGCATCCAATATCGTAGAGATTTGGCATCGATCACCGGCGCGATTGGCGAAGTGTTGTTGGCAAAGGGCAAGAAGATTGAGGCATTGGACCTTTTCCAAAAAGCTCTCAAATTGATCGAGACAGTTGCTAATTCAGAGCAGAACGTCGTGAATATCCAGCGTGATCTGAGTATAGACCACGACAGGGTTGGAGATGCCCTCCTCTCCCTGAATAAGCCATCAGAGGCGCTTGATCTTCTTGATAGAAGTCTTTCTATTAGACGGCACATGGCCGAGTCGAACTCCGCCGATAATAGCTGGCAACGCGATATGGCCATCAGCTATACAAAGCGCGGAGCATCGCTGGAGGCATTGGCGCGCAATGGAGAAGCCCAGGCTTCCTTCCTGAACGCACGCAAGATTATAGAAGGGCTGTCGACGGCAGACCCGGCGAACGCCGGATGGCTGTGGGACTACACCATGAATTATCCACGGTTTGAAGAGTTCCTCGGCGCAGTGGCACATGTTCTTTTGCTCTCCCCTGATGACCCTGCCTTGTGGAATTTGAAGGGGCTTGTTTTGAGGAGCATGGGCCGCAGAGACGAGTCCCTAGTTGCTGTTACGAAGGCCATTGGCTTGGCCGAAAGATCTCGTGCTGGTTCTCACAAGAACTCACAGTATCTGTTGAACCGCGCACGGCTTTATGATGAGCTGGGGCAAAGCAAAAAGGCATCGGCAGACAGATCGGCCGCCGGCTCTCAATAATGACTGAGCGGTTACGGGAGACTCGCTCATGAATTGCTTTACGCAGAGTCTGACAGTGATGGGGCACACTTCGCGCTGTCGCAGCGGCGAGACATTTGCCGGGGGAGCGGGGTCGGAGCGGGGTCGGTCCTCAATATTCAAGATTTTGTCCACTTCCCTCTTCGCATCGTATAAAAGATGCTTTATGTAAACTTGGGAAAAGGACGGCTCTCGTGTTCCGTCAAAATGCCCGGGAAAAATCGGGTATCAATATATTAACTTTTGAATCCTTTTCACTGCGCGTCGGCGGCGGGAACGATGACCTTGACGAGGCGGTTGCTGAGGTATGAGCCGTTGCCGAGCACCGTGACCAGCGCGTCGTAGACCACCGGTTCGGGAAGGGTGTTCTTGCAGAAATCATTGAAGAAGCGGACATCGAAGGTGACGGTGGTCCCCTGTTTGACCGACAGAAAGGTGGTCTCGGTCTGTCCCGTGACTCCGTCGGTCGGATCGGCCGCGACGGTGGTAGACGACTTCACGAACTCGGCGGCGCTGATGCCGTCGCACTCCTGATCGGACATCTTGCCGGTGGTCACATCCATATCGATGAAGGTGATGAGGTCCTTGATCGCCTGTGCTATCTGGTCGGGCATCCCCTCTCCCGTCGGCGTCGCGGTGTGGTAGATGAAGGGCTGGCCGTTGCCGTCGAGCGACCCGGTCTGCTCGGCGAGCATCTGCATATCGAGCTGCGGATCGATACCGGCGTTCGCCTCGCCGTCGGCCGTCTTATCGTGCCAAGTGTTGATGCCGATAAACTTCGCCCCGATGCCGCCCATCACCGCGATCGCCTCTTCGAAGGTGTGGCCGTTCATGAACCCCTGCCCCGCGATCCAGTAACATTCGGCGCTCACCTGCACCCCGTCGGGGTCGCAGTCCTCGCGCTCCTCGTCGGTTATCATGATGTATATCGGCATCGCCTTCTTGCGGAAACAGGCGTGCCCTATCGCGCCGATCTCACCGGTACAGTCGGCCGGAGCAAGATTCACCACCGCGTCGGCGATGATCCCGCAGCCGAAGCCCGGGAGACAGAATTTCGCCGTGCCGTGGAACTCCTCGCCCGCCGCGAGCTGATAGAGTACCTCGCTGTGCAGTTCGTTGCCGCCGACGGCGGGGTTGAAGGCATCGTCATTGACCGCGTCGACCGCCGTTTTGACCGCGGTCACATCGAAGGTCTGTTTCAACCGCATGAACTTCGTCGTGCCGCCCCAGCTGATGCGCGAGATGCCGAACGAAGCGAACTCGGCCTGCGGGAATTCGGTGACGACCGGATCGATGATGTTGTCCTTGATACCGCTCTGCACCTGCGCGATCTCGTCGTTCATCGAACCCGACACATCGATGATGATCTGCACATCGATCGCTTCTATCTTGGTGCTGAAGGTGAGCGTCCGGGTCACATCCTCCGGCGCATTGTAGGGAAGGACCACGAAGAAGAGGCCGTCAGGTATCGAATCGGCATCATCGAGCGGATCGGAACCGTAGACGATCTCGGCCAGATCGTCGGAGTTGTCGCCGTCGGTGTCCTTCTTGGTCGGATCGGTACCCGCCTCGACCTCCTCCTTATCCGACAGTCCGTCGTTGTCCGAATCCTTGTCCATGAAATCGGGCATCTCGTCGGTGTCGCTGTTCAGGCAGGGCTGTGAAGGACACTCCTCGCTGTCGAGGAAACCGTCGCCGTCGGCATCGGGATCCATGCAGTTGGGCGCGCCGTCGAAGTCCTTGTCGCCGCTCCCCTCGATACCGTTGGGCACGCCGTCACCATCTTCGTCGCCGTCGGGATCCGCACAGGGGTCACCCGCCGTATCGTCGTCCGGGTCAACCGGATCGTCGCCCTGCGGATCGTCGGTTTGCGGGTCATCGCTTTGCGGATCATCGGCCTGCGGGTCGTCGCCAGCCGGTGTATCACCGTCGGTCACCGCGAGTTCGTCGGTGCCGGGGCCTTCCTCCTGCGGCGTGCAAGCGACACAAAGAAAGATCGTTACGCTGAAAAGCATAAAAAAGATCGGACGCATGGCGTACCTCGCGCGGACTGTTTCGTTGATACCATTATAAAGAAGGGATTTTGAAACGCAATGGCGCGAAACGATTATTTTTACTGCGCGTCGGAGGCGGGAACGATGACCTTGACGAGCCGGTTGCTGAGATACGATCCGTTGCCGAGCACCGTCACCAGCGCGTCATAGACCGCCGGTTCGGTCGTCGTGTTCTTGCAGAAGTCGTTGAAGAAGCGGACATCGAACCAGACGGTGGTCCCCTGCGTGACCGAGAAGAAGGTGGTCTCGCTCTGGCCGCTCACCCCGGTGGTCGGCTCGGCCTTGACGGTGGTGGAGGACTTCACGAACTCGGCGGCGCTGATGCCGTCGCACTGGTCGTCCGACATCTTGCCGGTGGTCACATCCATGTCGATGAAGGTGGTCAGATCGAGTATCGCCTGCCCTATCTGCTGAGGCATCCCGTCGCCTTCGGGGGTGGTGGTGTGGTAGATGAAGGGGTTGCCGTTGCCGTCCAGCGATCCGGTCAGTTCGGCCATCAGCTTCATGTCGTCCATCGGCTCCGACGCGTCGGTCGCGGTGCCGTCGGTGTTGAGGGCGTTCCAGGTATCGATACCGATGAACTTGGCCCCTTTGCTCCCCATGATGGCGCTCGCCTCATCGAAGGTGTGACCGTTCTCAAGACCGGCGCCGGTCCGCCAGACACACTGAGAGGTAGAGTATGCCTCATTGCCGTCGGGATCGCAATCCTCATGGACATCGTCGGTGATGTAGATGACTATCGGCATCGATTTCTTGCGGAGACAGGCGTGTCCTATCGTGCCGATGTGGCCGGTACAGTCGGCCTCCGGGATGACGATCTCCGCCTCGGCGATGCACCCCATCATCGGCGGACAGAGCGACGCATGGCCGTGGAACGCCGCATCGGCGAAACTTTGATAGATCGGTTCGCTCGCCATTTCACTGATGCCGACGCTGAAGGTCTGATCGGCCAGCGGAAGGATATCGTCGAGACTCGCCTTTATTTCGTCGGCGTCGAGCGTCATCTTCTGCCGCATGAATTTCGCGGTGCCGTCGAAGGTGATCCGCGACAGGCCGAAGGCGGCGAAATCGGGATCGGCATACTGTGCATTTATCTTGTCGATGATGTTGGTCTTGACCTCCTCCTGCACCTGCTCTATCTCGCCGGACATCGAGCCCGACGCGTCGATGACGAACAGCACATCTATCGCCTCGATGACGGTGCTGAATTCGAGTTCGCGGGTCACATTCTCTTTCGCGTTGTAGGGAAGGACCACGAAGAACAGGCCGTCGGGTATCGAATCGGCGGCGTCGGTCGGATCGGAGCCGTAGACGATCTCGGCGAGGTCGTCGGAGCCGTCGCCGTCGGTGTCCTTCTTGGTCGGGTCGGTCCCTTCCTGTACCTCTTCCTTGTCCGAAAGACCGTCGTTGTCCGAATCCTTGTCCATGAAATCGGGCGTCTCGTCGGTATCGCTGTTCACGCAGGGCTGTGCGGGACATTCCTCGCTGTCGAGGAAGCCGTCGCCGTCGGAGTCGGTGTCAAGACAGTTGGGAACGCCGTCGAAATCCTTGTCGCCGCTCCCGTCCGCGCCGTTGGGTATGCCGTCGGCATCCTCGTCGCCGTTGGGATCGGTGCACAGCTCGCTGACGAGATCGTCATCGGTCGCCGGATCGTCGCTCTGCGGCGTATCGCCGTCGACCGGCTCTACCAGATC
>CAYPQK010000136.1:0-5148 GCA_964412895.1 uncultured Spirochaetales bacterium | reverse complement strand
ATAGGCCGCCTCGGTGCGGATCAGGCGGTTCCCCATCTTTTGCACCTCGACCGCGAAGGGTATCTCGTTCGCGCCGGCCTGAAGGTCACCCGTCCAAGTATATTCGCGTAGCGCTCTCAACTGTTCGTCGTCGGTGGAGAAGACGATCCCCTCGTCGAGCCGGATCGTCACCCGGACGGCGGCGAGCGGCCGGTCGGCGGTATAGATCATCCTGATGGTGATCGGCTCTTTGGCGCCGACCGTCGACCGGGAGAGGACGGTCCCCTCTTCGGCGCGGTCGGTGAAGAGGGGGAACAGGCCATATCCCAGCACCAGAAGGCACAGGCAGGCGGCCATGCCGACGGCGAACTTCCAACGCAGGCCGAAGGGGCGCTTTTCTTCCCGCTGCGCCTGCTGTTCGACCAGCCGCCGGTGGAACGCGGCGCGCAGATCGTCGGAGGGGGCGTCATCTTCGGGGCGGTGGCGCCGCAGCACCGCGCGCGCCGCCGTGACGGCACGGTAGGCCGCCGCGCAGTCGGCGCAGTCAGCGCAGTGTTCATCGACGGCGCGCCGTTCGCCGGGAGAAAGCTCCCGCGTCATCGCCTCCGTCACCAGTTCATCGATCCGTCGACAGTTGTCGTTCATGGCATCACCACCGTTCCCGTTCACCCCTCTAAGACCCCTCGACTACGAAAAAAGATACTTATATTTTTTCACCAGCTCCGCAAGCCGCTGCCGCGCCCGGTGCAGCCGTATTTTGACCGTTTCCGGCGACAGGTCGAGCAATACGGCCGTCTCGGCAATAGATAACCCCTGAAATTCTATGAGCGTTATCATCTCCTGATCGTCGATGCTCAGCCGGGAGATCAGCCGCCGGAGAAGGCCGATCCGCTCTTCATAAAGAACCGCTTCTTCGGTGGTGAGGCCCGTGGGGTCGATCATCGTTTCCGGTTCTTCCAGCGCCGTTTCCCGGGAGGCGTCGACTCGTTCTTGATACCGCAGGAGATCGTTCTTCAGTATTCGCCACAGCCAGCCGAGAAAAGAAGAGGCTCCCCGAAAAGAGGAGATGTGGCGGTAGGCGCGGATGAGCGCCTCCTGCATGATATCGTCCGCCAACGCCTGTCTCCCGCCGGCGATATTGAGGGCGAAGGAACGGATCTTGGTGTCGTGCAGGCGGATGAGCGCCTCGAAGGCGGCCGGTTCGCCCCGTCGCGCCCGCTCCACCAGTTCTTTTTCCGACCGATCCCGTATATCCTGCGCGCTCAAAATCCCGCCTTGGCAAAAGTCACGATATGTTCCTACAGCACCGGTCGATGATACGGTTTCTTCGGCCCGCTTCAAGTTTTTCGGATAAAGAAACGATTATTACCGTTCGGCGAACGAGATCGTCTCGATCTCTTCGGTGGCGAGATAGAGCAACTGCTCCTCGATGGTCCCCAGATCGTACAGCGGGATGCCGTTGACCGCGATGACGGTCTTTCCTTCGATCAGGCTCTTCGCCGCCTCGCCGAGCTCCGTATCCACCCGTTCGACGGTGAGGGCGACCGCCTCCCCCTTTTCGTTCTCCTCGACCTTCAGCGAGCTCGTTTCCCGATCCTCCGCATCGGCCGGTGCGGTGGTCTGGAGGAGCTTCGGGAAGAGGGCGCCGTACCCGTCGAGTTTGACCGTTTCCCCCTCGGTGAACGACGGTGTCCCGGATGCGGAAAGGTCCTCTTCGACCGCGGCGGCGGCCATATCCATCATCAGCCCGTCGCCCGCATTTTTATATATCGCTACTTGGAACACCCGGTACGAATCGGTCCGGTTGACGGTATCGTACCAGAGCCAGACATATCCGATACCGAAAAGGTAGGTCCGTATCCGGACCTCCAGATCCTTCATTTTGGAATAGATATCCCACGAATCGTCTTCCGGGGTCCAGACCTCGTTCAGTTTCTGGAAGTCGGTATGGTTGGTCGTGATGAAATAGTACAGCAGGGGGCCGCCCCCCGTCGATTCGACCTTCTGGTCCCATATCCGCTGGGTCAGCGAAGCTTCTTCATAAGTATTCAGCCACGATTCGACGACGGACCATTCGGTGGGCGAGCTCCCCAGATTTTCGCGATAAAAACGGTTGCTGTCGCCGACCCACTGTTTGGCCTGAAAGACCAGACAGGAATTCTTGTCGCCGCTGCTCGCCGCCTGACAGACGGCGGGGACCGATCCCTGCGAGACCGTCGAGGCATCGGAAGCCTGCGCGGTAATGGAGCAGAAGTACGCGTAGCCATACCGCGAAGAGTTGAAATCGTTCGTATCGAGCTTGTACCAAGTGGTGTTCTCCCGCCAGTAGAATTCGGCATCCAGCCAGCCGAGCGAATAGACCCCGAAGCAGGGGTAGTTCCCGCTGTCGTTCACGGCATAAGCCGCATGGGATCCGAGCACTAAAAGCGCCAGAAGCGTCAAACGGATCGCGTAATTTCTCATGGCGATTCTCCCTGATGAATAGTATTGCCGTCGTTCCCCGTGTATGCCGGGATCTCCCGGCGGTCCCCGGAGCCTTGTTTCCTTTATGTGTCCGATCGTTATCCGGCCGTCGCCGTCCATATTCATCTCCCTTAACTATCTCTATGATTCCGTGACCGACAAAAAGGATACAGAAATCTTCCAAGATCCTGTTGTATATTTTTTACTGAGCCCGTCAGCTAAGGATGACGAGGGGTTGCCCGAAAACGATTTTTCTTGAACAAACCTGTATCCTTTTGCCCGCGAACCGTATCTTAGAGGGAGAAGAACGGCCCGGAAGGAGGCGCCCATGTTCAGACGGGAACAAGAACCCTTTTTCATGAAACAGGACCCCGCCGCGCTGCGCCGCAAGGTGCTTATCGTGGATGACGATCTCTCCAACCGTTTGCTTTTACAAGTGATATTGGAAGGAAAGGGGTTCGTCACCCATCAGGCCGCCGACGGGATCGAAGCGCTTGCGCTGTTCGAAGAGTGGCGGCCCGATCTCATATTTATGGATATACAGATGCCCAAAATGGACGGGATGGAGGCGACCCGGCGGATACGCCGCAGTCCCGGCGGACGCCATACGCCGATAGTGGTAGTGAGCGCCAGCGCGCTCGAGAATGTCGAATCGGCGGCGCTCGCGGCGGGGGCGAACGGCTTCATGCGCAAACCCTACCGCGAAGAGGAACTCTGCCGCCACCTGACCACCATGCTCGAACTGTCCGCCGGAGGCGACCATGTCTGATCCCCTGCTGAAAAAGAACGGTAAAGAACACTCCGTTTCGCAGATGTCCGATCTCCTCGCGCTCGCGGAACGGGCCGAATCGCGCGACGCCGCCGCCGGCCGTCACATCGAACGGGTCCAGCTGTTCTCAAAACTACTCGCCCTGCACCTCTCCAGCCTGCCGCGGTATGCCCGCCGCATCACCGACGATCTCATCGAGGGCATCTACCACGCCGCGCCGCTCCACGATGTCGGCAAGGCGTGGATAGAGGACCGCATCCTCCTCAAGCCGGGGAAGCTGACCGCCGACGAGTTCGAGGTCATGAAGAGCCACACCGTCATCGGTTGGAAGACCATAGAGAAGGTGTACGCGAAAAGTCCCAAGAACGGCATCGCCGCGATGGGGATGACCATCGCCCGCCACCATCACGAGAAATGGGACGGATCGGGCTATCCCGAAAAACTCGCGGGAGAGGCCATACCGCTGGAGGCGCGCATCATGGCGATCGCCGATGTGTACGATGTCCTCCGCTCCAAGCGCGTCTACAAGGAGCCGTTCTCGCACGAGGAGAGTTGCCTGGTCATCGTCGCGGGGAAGGGGAAACACTTCGATCCCGATATGGTGGCCGCCTTCACGGATATCGAGGGCACTTTCGATATGGTCTACAACTGGATACAGGACTGAGAGGTTTTCCTATGGAAGGACCCTATTTTCTCTACCGCAGCATCGTTACCCTGATGGTCAAACGGAGCGGCGCCGGCAATTTCCGCATCTGTGAGAAGGATGAGAAGCAGCGGCTCCTCGTCCGGGCGGTCGGTCACGCGACGGGCGATCTCAAGGCGGAGTTGTTCAAGCACACCGGCGACGATGCGCCGCACATGTATTTCTACTTCGATTTCGCCGACAATGCGCGGCAGGCGTATGAAAAGGCCTGTCTCGATTATCACGAGTTCCGGGGAACGCTGTCCGACAAAAACCATCCCCAGCGGCCCGACGGGGTGTCGTGTTCCTGCCCGGTGAAAGGGTGCGAACACGGCGGTTGAAAAACACCCTCAGTCCTGACGGACAGCTCCCTGCGACAGGGAGCCTTCATTGATGTTCCCCTGATGCAGGGGAGGCAGGAGGGGTGTTATAATACCTCACCCGCCACAGAAGTGGCCGCCCTCTCCTTGAAAAATGGAGAGGGCGTAAGGATCACCCGAACAGCGCCGCTATCTTGTCGGCCGCTTCCTGCTTCAATCTTTCGTGATCGCGCAGCATCGTCGGGACGACCGCGCCGGGGAGCGTCGTCGCGCCGTTCGCTTGGGCCGCTTTGCTCATCTGTTCCAGCGCCCGGGTACCGCCGAGGAAGGCGCAGAAGAAGCCCATCGTCGCGAAGGGGATCACTTTCTTCCCGCCGAGCTTGGTCAGCGACTTTATGTAGGAGATGATGACGGGCGATGCGGAGAAGGCCCAGACGGGGCCGCCGATCAGCAGGGCGTCGTAGGGGGTGATGTCGGGGGCGTTCACGATGTTAAAGGGTTTGCCGGGGCCCTCTATGTCGGGGTCGATGGTGAGGCGGTGGAGCGTGACGGCGTGATTCTGTTTCTTGAGGCGCTCCTCGATGAGTTGGGCGAGGGCCAAGGTCCTGCCGGTCTTTGAATGAACGATGATGCCGATCTTCATGGTATGCCTCCGTAAAACTTGTCCGCCAAAGCCTTTAAGGCGACGGTGGATGGTGCCGGGAAGGGAGGAGAAAGTCAAGAAAGGGGGCGGTATTATCTGTAGGGGCGGCGATTTATCGCGCCCACGGTTCTTGGGGTGGCGGCAGCAGCTCGACGATATCCATGAAGCCCCGTTCCCCCGCGTAGGTGAGAGCCGCTCTCCCCGTCTGGTCGACCTTTTCGGTGTCGGCCTGATATTCCAGATACAATTTGACCACATCGGTTCGGCCCATCATCGCCGCGTGCATGAGCGC
>CAYPQK010000135.1:0-5261 GCA_964412895.1 uncultured Spirochaetales bacterium | reverse complement strand
ATATGCCTTACCGTAGCAGTTGGTTCATGCCGTTCCGTCAGCCGCCGCGTCACAGACCGCCCGTACGAGCCGGTCCCAGCCGAAGCGTCCGAGAATAATAGCAAGAGCCTCTTCCGATTGCAATTTATTCCTAACAGTAAGGACTTCGGTCAGGGCGCGGGCGAGGTCGGCCGGGTTTCCGGCGGTGAAAAAGGTCGCGAGCGGCGGGGCGAACAGCTCGCGGAATAGCGGCAGGTCGGAGGCGACGAGCGGTTTTCCCGCCCCGAGCGCCGCCATGGCCGCCCCCGATCCGGTGACGCTACGGTAGGGAAGCACCGTGACATCGCAGGCGGCGAAGAGAAGCGCCCCTTCGTCGTTGCCGAAGTAGCGGTCGATGAGCCGGATATTCTGGTGTTTCGCCGCGAGGTCGCGCAGCTGTGTGCCCAGCGCCTCGTCCCATATCTCGCCCGCGATGATGCCGGTGATATCGGGGAGTTTTGTCAGAGCCTGTGCAAAAATATCGGTCCCCTTGTAGGGGCGCAGGGCGCCGAAGAGGAGCGCCACCCGCGCGTCGGGGGCGATGCCGAATTGTTTTCGCGCCTCATCACGGCTGGCCGTGGTGCGGAACTGCGGGTAGACCGGGTGATGGACGACGGTGACCGACCGGGCCCCCATCCGTTCGACCTTCTCTTTCTCTTCGGCCGATTGGACGATGACGCGATCGGCGCGGGCCAGTATCCGGCATGATGCGGCGTGTGACAGTTTCCCGCGCAGGCCGTGCCCCTCATGATCGGAGGCGTTATGGGCGATGACGACCCGCCGGAAGCGGCCGAGCCGGTCGAGGAGCGGCGCGAACCACGGATACCAGAAGAAGGTCCACCACGGCACGACCACCACATCGGGGGAGAAGGCTTCGATCCGCTTTGCTGCTGCCATCCACGAAAAAGGACGGTCCCAGCTCAGGATGCGTTCGACGGCGTAGGCGGGCAGAGTTGCTTCTACGCCGTTATCGCCTTCTCCCTGTGGAGGGAGAAGGTTGGATGAGGGTTTGCGAGAAGAGACCCTCACCTCACTCCTCTCCCTCGACAGGGAGAGGAGGATTCTATCCCCCGTCCCCGGCGGGTAGAGGAACTTCGGGTATTGCCGCCGGAAGCCGACGAAGAGCAGTTCGTGATCTTCTTTCAGTATCTCCTGCGCGAGGAAATGGTTGTATTGCCCGATACCGCCCTTGAACGACGGATCAGGGCCGAGGAGGGCTATCTTCATGCCGTGCGAGGAGTTCCTTCCGCTGGAGGTATTGTATCTCTTCGAGCATCTTGCGATTCGCCGCGATAAGGTCGGCGATGATGCCGATAAGGAAGGTCTGGAACCCGGTGATGAGGAGCACCGCGCCGAGGAGGAGGCTCTGGATATGGCCGTCCCCTTCGCCGGCGATGAGATAGTAGACGAACCGGAGGCCGAGTATGAAGCCGACGCCGAAGATGGTCCCGCCGGTGATCGCGAGAAAGCGGAACGACCGGTAGATGAGGAATATCCGGGCGATGGTGGTCAGCGACCGCATCACATAGCCGAAGGTCGATCGGAACAGGCGTGACGGCCGCGTCGGCGGATTGACGGTGACCGGCACCGTGGTGACGACGATGTTCTTGAGGCCGCTCTGGATGATGGTCTCCAGCGTATACGAATAGTCGGAAAATACATTGATGCGCAGTGCCGCCTCGCGGCTCATGGCGCGGAATCCGCTCGGGGCATCTTCGACCCGCGTCCCGGAGGCGAACCGGACCACCGCGCTTCCGAGTTTTTGGAGCGCTTTTTTGACCGCCGAGAAGTGTTCTATCTCGGTGATCGGGCGGACCCCCACCACCATGTCGGCCCGTTTTTCAAGCACCGGCCGGACGAGGTCGGGTATGCACTCGCCCCGATACTGATTGTCGGCGTCGGTATTGACGATGATATCGGCCTTGAGGGCGAGCGCCGTGTGGATACCGGTCATGAAGGCGGCGGCGAGTCCACGGTTGGCGGTATGGCGCACCACCTGTGCGCCGAGCGATCGCGCCACCGCCGAGGTGTCGTCGGCCGATCCGTCGTCGATGACGAGCACCGTTATCTCGTCGATGCCCTCTATCTTTTTCGGCAGGTCGGCGACCGTTGCGGGCAGGTGCTGCGCCTCATTGTAACAGGGTATCTGGATGACGAGTTTCATGGCAACTCCCACGGGTTCGGAAAACTATAAGCGATGCGTGATTAATGGCAAGTTTTACCGTGCCATATAAAATTGCATCGCGTCGCCGACCTATTATAATGGGGCATCGTCTTGTGGAGGCGGCCATGTACCAGTTCCTCAGTTTCATCGGCATTTTCGTGTTCGTGCTGCTTGCGTGGCTCATCTCGGAGGACCGCAAGCGCTTCAGCTGGCGTATCGTCATCATGGGGATCGCCGTCCAGCTCGTATTCGCCCTCTTCATCCTCAAGACCGCTCCGGGCGAATGGATCTTCGACATCGTCAACCGCGTCTTCTCCAAGATGATGAAATTCACCGATGCCGGGAGCGAGTTCCTCTTCGGCGGCCTACTCAAGGAGTGGTCCTTCGCGCTCAAGATACTCCCCACCATCATCTTCTTCTCCTCGTTCTTCACGGTGCTCTACTACTTCGGCATCCTGCAGAAGGTGGTCAAGGGGTTCGCGTTCCTCTTCCGGCGTCTCTTCGGCACCTCGGGGGCCGAATCGCTCTCGGCCGCGGCCAATATCTTCATCGGCCAGACCGAGGCGCCGCTCATGATACGGCCCTATGTCGAATCGATGACCCGTTCGGAGCTGATGTGCGTGATGACCGGCGGGATGGCGACCATCGCGGGCGGCGTCATGGCCGCCTATGTCGGGATGGGGGTGAGCGCGGGGCACCTGATGGCCGCGTCGGTCATGTCGGCCCCCGCCGCGATCATGTTCGCCAAGATCATGGTGCCCGAAACGGGTAAGCCGGTGACCGCGGGCGGCGGCATGATAGATATCCCGATAGTCGACCGCAACGCCCTTGAGGCGGCGGCACGCGGCGCGTCAGAGGGTATTTTCCTCGCGATCAATGTCGCGGCGATGCTCCTTGCCTTCATCGCCTTCGTCGCTTTTTTCAACTACTTCTTTGGATTTTTTGGCGTCACGATGGAACAGGTACTCGGCTGGGCGATGGCGCCGCTCGCTCTCTGCATGGGGGTGCCGTGGAGCGAGGCGATGCAGGTCGGGGTCTTCCTCGGCGAGAAGACGATACTCAACGAATTCGTCGCCTACGCCCATCTGGCCGACGGGATCAAGGCGGGGACGAGTCAGCTCTCGGAGCGCTCGGTCATCATCGCCACCTATGCTCTGTGCGGTTTCGCGAACCTCGGCTCGATAGCGATACAGATCGGCGGCATCGGGACGATGGCTCCGTCGCGGCGCGGCGAGATAGCGGCGCTCGGCATCAAGTCGATGATCGCCGGAACGCTCGCCAGTTTCGTCACCGCCAATATCGCGGGAATGCTTATTTAACTACGAGGATACCATGACACACACTCGTTCCAGCGGCATCATCCTTCACCCCGCGGCCTTGCCCGGCCCCGGTCCCATCGGCACGCTGGGTGCAACGGCCCGCCGGTTCGTCGACTGGTTGGCCATCGGCAAGCAGTCGCTCTGGCAGATACTGCCGCTCACGCCCACCTCCTACGACGGCTGTCCCTACAACTCGCATTCGGCCTTTGCGGGGAACCCGTGGCTGATAGATCCCGACACCCTCGTTGAGGAAGGGCTCATCGCCGATGCATCGCCCTTCAAGGTCCCGGCGCCCGACCCGCGCCGGATACACTTCGATATGGCGCGCGATCTTTCCGATGCGTTGCTGCGGGCCGCCTTCGCCACCTTCCAAAAAACGCGCGACCGCTTCGACGAGTTTGCCAAGTTCCGCACCGAGAACAGCCACTGGCTCGGCGACTACGCCCTCTATGCGGCGCTGCGCGAGAAGTTCGCCACCACCTGTTGGCACGAATGGCCGGTCGAGTATCGCGAGCGGCGTCCGGTGACGCTCGCCCGCTTCATGCAGGAGTCGGCCGACGACATCCTGCGGCACCAGTTCATCCAGTGGCTCTTCCATCGGCAGTGGGGCGCGCTCAAGAAATACGCCAACGAACACGGCATCCGCATCGTGGGCGACATCCCGATATTCGTCTCCTACGACAGCGCCGATGTCTGGGCCCATCAGGAATACTTTCTCCTCAAGAACGCCAAACGGACCTTCCTCGCGGGGGTGCCGCCCGACTATTTCTCGCCGACCGGCCAGCTCTGGGGCAACCCGCTCTATGACTGGAAGCGGATGGAAGAGGACGGTTTCGACTGGTGGAAGAAACGGTTCGCTCAGTCGTTCAGGATATTCGACATCGTCCGCATCGACCATTTTCGCGGGTTCGCCGCCTGCTGGGGGGTTCCGGCGTGCGACAATACGGCGGTGGGCGGCAAATGGAAGAAGAGCCCCGGCAGGAAATTATTCGACGCCTTGAAGCTCCACTTCGGCGAACTGCCGGTCATCGCCGAAGATCTCGGCGTCATCTCCGAGGATGTGGTCGAACTGCGCGAACACTTCGGTTTCCCCGGGATGAAGGTGCTTCAGTTCGGTTTTTCCGGTCCCGACAACGCGTTCCTGCCGCACAATTTCACGACGACCAACTGCGCCGTCTACACCGGGACGCATGACAACGACACGGTGATGGGGTGGTATCGCGGCGTCTACGAACACGACCGTCAGCAGATAAACCGTTATCTCGGTCTGCGGTGGGGCGACTCGCCGGCGTGGGCGCTCATCCGGCTTGCCTACGGGAGTGTCGCGCAGTACGCGGTGATGCCGATGCAGGATGTGCTGGGGATGGGCTCCGAGGCGCGGTTCAATACGCCGGGGACGATGGGGCTCCACAACTGGACCTTCCGGTTCACGCACGACGACATCCGCGATGAGGCGGCGTGGGGACTCGCCGAACTCTCGTGGCTCTACAACCGGAACGAACGGCAGGAATAAGGAGGGGAGAGAAGAATGAAAGAAATTACGATTTCTACTTTTGTTGAGTTTCATAATTTTGTACAGGAACATCTGACAAAGTCGACGAAGCCTACAGCCTATCGTGGCGTAGCTAAGGCAAGATATGAATTAATACCTTCAGTTGGTAGGACTAGGGAGATAAAAGGCCCTGTGTCAAAAATAGAAACTGATTTGTTGTGGGTGTTTAAGGCCCATGCTTTGCCTTATCTTGAAGGAAAACCGGAAA
>CAYPQK010000134.1:0-5511 GCA_964412895.1 uncultured Spirochaetales bacterium | reverse complement strand
GGGGGCATGAAAGACTACTACAAGATATTGGAGGTTCCCCGGCAGGCGAACCAGAAACAGATCCGGAACGCCTATCTGCAACTGTCGAAGAGGTTCCATCCCGACACGAACAGGCAGGATTCATCCTTTGTGGCGAAGTTTCAGGCGGTGCAGGAAGCCTACGAAACACTGAGCCGAGACGACAGAAGGGACGACTATGACTCGCGGCTCAAAGCGCACGAATCGCAGGCGGGCGGCAGAGGATATCTGAGTCTGTCGGAGCACATCGAAAGAGAAAAAGAGCGGAAGGCGTGGATAGAAGAAGAATCAAGAAGGGCGGAAGAGGAACGAAGGAAGAATGAGATGGCATCACCGAAGCAGAAAAGCGGCGCCGCCGTCATCGACAGCCACGCCGAAGAGATCATTAATTCCCTTTCCGGCATGATCGGGGAGCTCGCCTCCATTCGGGGGAAACTCAAAAAGAACTGTTAATGTCGCTCCAGACATCAGACATTCAATTGTAACCCTTTTCCACATCCGCGTCCTGTCCCCGCGACTACCTTATTATATATGTATCGTTTCCCCTAAAATGTTTATTTCAATACAGGCTCAAAAATTTCTGGACATCCTCCGCAACACCCGTTATACATAATTGCCCGCTGGTATGGAGCCAACCCCTCCCACCCCCAGACAAAGTACCAGCGGGTCCTTGTTTCTGATACAAGAAAAAGTCTTTGGCTGACGGCGTCGGCGAGTGTTTCGCTATGAGCCGTCAAATCTTACTCTTGACTCCTGAAAAGCGCGCTTATAACTATAGCCGGTTCATTCAATAACCCAAGGAGGATACCATGTTCAAGAAGAATGTCGGCACTTTTGACCGCGTCATCCGCATTATACTCGGGCTCGCCATGCTCGCTGCCGGCTGGTACTACGGCAGTTGGTGGGGACTCATCGGTCTTATGCCGTTCTTCACCGGCGCCTTCGGCACCTGCGGCCTCTACAGTGTGCTCGGCATCAATACCTGCGGGTGCAAGATCGACGACAAGAGCGGCGGCGGTTGCGGCTGCGGGAAGTAGTAGGGAACGCCGATCTAATAATTCAGCAGGAATCTGCAGTAGAAGGGATTGGCCTCGATGAGCGCCTGAATGTCGGCGAACATCGTGTCGCATTCGGGCCGGACCTCGGCGGCGCGGGTCCGCAGGGGGCCGTAGTGTCCCTTTGAACCGCCGCTGACCCGGAGCATGAAGGCGGCATATTCGGCGGCGAAGATGGGGCAGCTTTTCTCGAGTTCCTGGAACAGCACCCCTTCGCCGGTGCCGTAGTTCTCCCAGTTTGCTTCACTACAGGTGACATCCTCCGAAAAGACGGCAAGCAGGCATTTATAGTCGGTGACGCCGTTGTAGGTGATCTTCCAGTCTTCGTAGAGGGTGTCGAGTTCGTCGCTGAAATTGTGCGAATTGTAACTGGTCTGGAAGAGCCCCGCCTCGGCCGTGTCGGCGGTGACATTGTCGGCCGACATGTCGCGGCCGCAGCAGTGTTCGCCGGAGCTTTCGCGCATCCCGAGCCCGATGAGGAGGGTGTAGGCGTGCCGCAGAGTATCGGCGCCGTCGACGGCGTTACTCATGCCGAGATCGCTGAATATCTGATCGTACCACGCGAGGGCGTCGTGTTCGGTGTCGGCGGTCTTTGCGGCGGCGACCGTCATCACATCGGAACGGTCGCTATGGCAGAAGGCGCCCGCGAAGACCAGTCCCATCCCGGCGGTGTAGGCGAGCGGTGCGTCGCCGCGGTCGGCCCAGTAGTAGTCGGCGCACGCCGAGGCGGCGGCGATGTCGATGACCGCCTGCGTGATGTCGATGCAGTCGCCGAACGGGCCCCACTGGCCGTCGGCGCAGGTCCGTATCTGTTTGCCGGCCCCTTCGCAGTCGCCAGCGAAGATGGTGCCGTCGACACATTCGGCCACCACGGCGTCGTCGTCGGTGATGAGCGTATCATCGGCGATCTCAGCGTCCGACGAATCCGACTGGTCGGGGGGAAGGATGTCTTCGTCGGTCGGCGCGGTGTCGGACTGATCTGTCGGATCCGACTGATCAGTCGGATCCGGCTGATCATCGTCGGCCACCGCGGTATCCTGACCGACGATCCCGTCGTTTATGTCGTTTATGTCCTTGTCGTCCTTTTCTCCATTCCCGCCGTCGCATGCGGCGATGAACAGGAGTGCCGTGAAAAGTACGAAATAGCGCGTCATGGTGTTCCCTCCCTCAATGAATTGAACCGGCGAATTATAACCGGCGGCGAACGAAATACAAATAACTTTCCAAACGGATAACGGCACATATAATCGCGGCGACTGTATGAGAGGACGCGCACCGCATGAACATTGTATCGGCCGACGGCATCTCCAAGACGCTCGGCGATAAACCGCTTTTCACCGGCCTCTCCTTCGGCATCGGCGACGGCGACAAATTCTCGCTCATCGGCGTGAACGGCTGCGGCAAAACGACGCTCCTGCGGCTGGTGGCGGGGCTTGACCAGCCCGACGGCGGCACGATAGTCCGGTCACGCGACGCCCGTATCGCCTATCTTCAGCAGATACCGCCCTTCGATCCGGCCCATACCATCGAGGAGCATCTCTTCAGCGGTCCCGTCGCCCATGACCGGCCCGAGGGGTGGCGGCTCAAGTCGTTCCTGACCGACTACGGGGTGACCGATCTGGCGGCGCGGATGGGGGAGCTGTCGGGCGGGATGCAGAAAAAGGTGGCGCTGGCCCGGGTGCTCGCGACCGACGCGCAACTGCTGATACTCGACGAGCCGACCAACCATCTCGATCTCGACGCCATACTCCGCCTACAGGACCATCTGCGCGATATGAAAAAGGCGCTCTTCATGGTGACCCACGACCGGATGTTCCTCGACGCCGTTTCGACCGGCATCTGGGAGATCGACCGGCGACAGCTGTTCACCTACGGCGGCGGCTATGAGCGCTATCTGGAACGGAAAGCGGAACGCGACCTGAGTCTCCAGCGCAGTGAAGATAAGGCAGAGAACATCCTGCGGACCGAACTCGAATGGCTGCGGCGCGGCCCCAAAGCGCGGGCCACCAAGTCGCAGGACCGTAAGGACCGGATACAGCGTCTGCTCGACCGCGAACAGATCGCGGCGCCGGGGGAGATAGAACTCTCCATCTCGGGGCGGCGGCTCGGGAAAAAGATACTGGAGGTGCGCGGGATCACGAAGCGCTACGGCGACCGCGTGGTCTTGAAACCCTTCAGTTGGACCTTCAAGAAGAACCAGAAGCTCGGCATCGTCGGGCGCAACGGGTGCGGCAAGACGACGCTCCTTTCGCTCCTGACCGGCACGATCGAGCCGGACGGCGGAACGGTCGATGTGGGGGTGAACACCTGCTTCGGTTATTTCGACCAGCGCGGCGAAACGCTCGACCCGAACATGAAGGTCATCGACTATATCAAAAGCGCCGGGGAACAGATCGAGGTGGCGGGCGGCGTCACCATCAGCGCGGCGCAGATGCTGGAGCGGTTCCTCTTCCATTCGGGGATGCAGTATCAGGCCATCGGCCGGCTTTCGGGGGGCGAGAAACGGCGTCTGCAACTTCTTTTCGTCCTGATGAAGAACCCCAACTTCCTGATACTCGACGAGCCGACCAACGATCTCGACATCCGGACACTCACGATACTCGAAGATTTCCTCCAGCGGTTCGAGGGGTGTCTGCTCATCGTTTCGCACGACCGCTGGTTCCTCGATAAGTGTTGCGAGTTCCTGCTGGTCTTCGACGAAGAGGGATCGGTGGGCGGTTTTGCCTGCGACATGTCGGACTATATTGAAATGAGGACGGCGCAGAAGGCGGCGGCAAAAGAACCGGAGAAAAAGGAAAAACCGGCGCCGCAGGTGCGGCCGCGCGACATCGAGAAAAAGGTGAAACTTTCGTTCAAGGAGCGGTTGGAACTCGATAAATTGCCTGCCGAGATCGGGGCGTTGGAGCGTGAGAAAGAGGAGCTCGAGGCGCAGCTTTCAGGGGGCGCTCATGGCGATATGGCGCGGCTTGCGGCGCGGGGGCACCGGTTCGAAGAGGTCCGGGCGGAGATAGATGTCAGGATAGCGCGCTGGGCCGAATTGTCGGAGAAGGAAGAGTAGGGCGAACGCCCTCCCGTAATATTGCTTGCTATTATCGGATAAATGAGCATACTCCCCTCCGTTTCGGGTCCTGCTCGGGTGAGCGGATCCGGTTTCTTTCCTTTTTTTTTGAGGCACAGCATCATGGCAGTTCAGATTTATGTCGGCAACCTTTCCTTCAACACCAACGAAGGCGACATCCGCGCCGCTTTCGAGAAATTCGGCGAAGTTTCTTCGGCGAAGATCGTCATGGATCGCGACACCGGCAGAGCGAAAGGCTTCGGTTTCGTCGAGATGGGCGATCAGGCTTCGGCCGACAAGGCGATCAGCGCCCTTGACGGTACCGAGCTCGACGGCCGCAACATCAAGGTCAACATCGCCAAGCCCAAAAGATAGTTCCCGGACTTTCTTTTTCCTTTCTTGAGCGCCCGATCGGGCCGCCTCACCATTTTTTGAAAATAAAGAACACCGCAAGAATGATGAGGGAGAATCCCACCAGATAATTCCACTTGAACTCTTCCTTGAGGTAGAGGACCGAGAACCCGGCGAAGACCACCAGCGTGATCACCTCCTGTATCGTCTTCAACTGGGCGGCGGTGAAGGTGCCGTGACCCCAGCGGTTGGCGGGGACCATGAAGCAGTACTCGGCGAAGGCGATGAGCCACGAAACGAGTATCACCAGTAGCAGCGGCTTGTCCTTGAACTTCAGGTGGCCGTACCACGCGAAGGTCATGAAGATGTTCGAGATGCTCAGCAGGACGATGGTTCTCATCGTATGACCCCCATGATCAGGATAATTCTTTCCGGTAGGCGGTGAGCGCGGCCTCCTCGGTGCGGTGGATGACCGCGAACGGGGCGTTGAAATCGAACTCGCCCGCGGCGAACAGGCCGTGCCCGCGGACTATGGCGGCGCCGTGTTGGGTGACGGCGTCGGGAAGGGTGCGGGCAAGATCGCTCCCCGGATCGCCTGTCACCACCGGCAGGCCGAAGAGCTTCTTTTCTTCACCGGCGAGCGACCGGATGACGGTCCAGATCGGGTGACCGTGGAGCACCGCGCGGTAGCGGCTTTCGAGGGCGATGCGCCGGTGCGACGGATATTCGGAGGAGGCGCAGCGGGCGGTGCCGCACTCTTCGCACAGCGGGCAGAGCGCCGTGCCGCCTTCGAGCGCATCGAGCGGCGCGCCGGAGCGGCTGATGAGGAGGGTGTCGCGCACCCGGTACGACACATTGCCGAATATCGAGTCGACCAGCCCCGCGGCCACCAGTGCGGACCCCGCCTCGGCGACGGCGCGCTGCGCCGTCGATTCGTCGGCGAAAGGACCGTACATCAGGCGCGGGGCGGCCGGTAACGGCGGGAGAGCGGCAAGAAGTGTGCGTGCCAGCGTCCCGTCGGTGACGGGC
>CAYPQK010000133.1:0-5604 GCA_964412895.1 uncultured Spirochaetales bacterium | reverse complement strand
GCTGCACCGGACACTCTTTACCCTGACGGCGCTGCGCCGGACCGCGCTGGCCGAACTGATACTCCTCCTTTCTCTCCAGTTGGCGCCCGCGTTCGACCTGTTCAGCGACAATATCGCCTTTGCATCGGGCACCGACCGCCTCCTGCCCGCCGCCGCCGCCGAAGGGACCGCGGCGACATACAGCCGTGAGGGAACGCCCGAAGGTTCCGGCCTGCGCGCCGAAAATGACGGCGGCGATGCCGCGCCGCCGCCGCGCCGACCGGCCATCGTAACGGTCGATACCGGCGCCATACCGGCAACGGCCACCGGAGAAGATCCGGCCTTTCCCCATCGCGGGAACGATATCCTCCATATCTCCCCCAAACATTCCCCGCCCGCCCGCTCCTGACATTCACCGGATCGCACGGAATTACAAAAAGGAGGATATCATGATATTCATGGGTATGATCGTATTTCTCACCTCGCTGGCATCGGCGGCGGTCGGCTGGTTCTCTCTGGGCCACCTACCGGGCGCGCTCATCGGCTTTTTCGCTTTTTTTCTCCCCGGTATTTATTTCATGTATCAGAACATGAAGGCCGAACCGGAAAAATCGCAGCGGAACGACGATAAAAAGAATGCGGCCTGACGGGACCTTCCCCGCCTCTTGCTTTTCCGTTCCGCTTTACTAAAATGCCGCCGTAAGTTTCCGGAGAAACAGTATGCAAAGTTATATTCCGTGGCTCGTCTTCAGCGCGGTCGTGTGCGTCATCTTCTTCGTCGACTTCTTCATCCTCAACCGGAACGCCCATGAGATACGCATCAAGGAATCGCTCCTGACCACCGCCGCCATCAACCTCATCGCGGCGCTTTTCGGGCTGTATATCCTGTTCATCCGCGGTCACGAACCGATGCTTCAGTTCTTCACCGGCTACCTCATCGAATATTCGCTGTCGGTTGATAATCTCTTCGTCTTCATGGTGATCTTCTCGCTCTTCAAGGTACCGAACCGCTACCGTCATCGGGTCCTCTTCTGGGGCATTCTGATGGCTATCGTCATGCGCATGGCCTTCATCTTCGGCGGCGTGGCGCTAGTCACCCATTTCCACTGGGCCATCTACCTGCTCGGCGCATTCCTCGTCTATACCGGCATCAAACTCTGCTTCAAGAAAGAGGACGACAACAAACAGATCATGGACGGTTGGTTCTTTCGCTGGCTATCGCGCGTCATCCCGATGAAAAAGGACATCTGCGACGACTGCTTCACAGTACGCGACGACGGACGGCTTTTCGCGACGCCGCTCCTCATGTGTCTCATCGTCATCAATGTGGTCGACATCCTCTTCGCGTTCGATTCGGTCCCGGCGATACTCACCATTTCGCGCGACCCGTTCATCATTTTCACCTCGAACATCTTCGCGATACTCGGCCTGCGATCACTCTACTTCGCACTGTCGGGGGTAATGGGGCTGTTCCGTTTCCTGAATTACGGACTGGCGGCCATACTCGTCTTCATCGGCGTCAAGATACTGCTGGAGGACTGGTGGGTGATGCCCATCGGTATCGCGCTGGGAACGGTCGCGACGATGCTGACGGTCACCGTCGGGCTTTCAATACTTTTTCCTGAAAAGGAGAAACGGTAACAACCGCTACGGCTTATCGTTGTTGTAGAATGACTTGCCGAAAAAGACCTTGGTCGTGTCCTCTTCCGAAAGGTCCCACAGTTCCTTCATCCGGTCGTTCATTGCCTCGGCGTAGCCGCGGATGAGGTAGTAGAACGCCTGCTCGAAGAAGAAATCGACCTTCTGCTGGAACTCGCGAAGCATGTTGACCTGTATCGCCGAATCGAACTGCACCGTCTCCTGTTCAACGAACTTCTGCAGGATGTTCTTCAGAAGAACGAACGAACGGTACACCTCGCACAGCGGTATCCCCATCTTGAAGAACGATGCCCCCTGCGCCGCGTACCAACGGCCGATCTCGGTCCGGGTGACCTGACTGCTCATCCAGCGCTCGAACTCGCGGAGTACCTCGTAGGCGTCCCGTTCGATGACGCCGATATTGACCTTGGCGAACGAACCGGTCGAAGCGTGGCTGGCGATCTTTTTGGCCCACCGCTTGACGATCTCGCCCGACTTCTCTTCGATGAACCGGGCCAGCGTACTGGAAAGTGAATCGAGCATGACGACACCCATATAAAAACCGTCGCTAGTGTATCATAACTTCGGGTAACGAAAAAGTTTTTTTTATACCGGGGACACCGCCGCATTTCTTTACTTTCAATACCCCGGGAGTATCATGGCCCGCGTATGGTCAACACGGCGGGAGGCGCCGATGAAAGGTAACTGGAAAGCGCTTGCGTATCTCGTTCTTGCCTTCGAGATACCGCTCCTTACCGTTCTGGGCTATTTCGTCGGCAAACAGATAGATGCGGCGCTGGGCATTCCCGACGCCAATGTGACGGTCGGCGTGGGTATCGGCGCGGCTCTCTACCTCTGCTGGGTGACGCTCGGGAAGATCCGCGAATTCGTCGAAAAGGAGCAGGAGTCCGAAGAGTAGACCGATGCACGGCACGACACTTTTCGACATGATCGGCATCCCTTCTCACTTGGTCCCCATCGCCGCCGCCGGCGTGGTACTGCTGCTCGCCGCGGTCGTCGCGCTCCTCCTGTACCTCTCCTATCGCCGGCACGACGGCGTCATCCCGCGCGGCGGTCTTACCGATGCCGCGATATTCGAATATCTGGTGGATACCTTGAGCGTATTCCTGGAATCGATTCTGGGCAAACACGCACCCGATTTCCAGCGGTTCCTCATCGGGATATTCTTCTTCATACTTTTTTCCAATCTGCTCGGCCTCCTCCCCGGCTTCATCGCACCGACCACCAGCTTCTCGGTCAACCTCGCGATGGCGCTCATGGTCTTCATCTACTACAACTATGTCGGCATCAAGCATCACGGCTTCGCCTATTTCAAGGTGTTCCTCGGCCCGGTCTGGTGGCTCGCCTTCCTGATGCTCCCCATCGAGATCATCTCCCATCTCGCCCGCATCCTGTCGCTCTCTCTGCGTCTCACCGGCAACATCAGCGGCGAACACACGATGATGGGCATCTTCTCCTCCATGGTCGAACTGTTCGTGCCGGCCCTGTTCCTCTTCCTCGGACTGCTGACCGCCGTCCTGCAGGCGTTCGTGTTCATGACCCTGTCGTCGATATACATACTGCTTTCCCTTGAGATAGATCACTGATCGTATGGAGGTATCCGCTATGAAGAAGTTCCTCGTGTTCCTCGGCGCGCTCTGCGCGACATTCCCGCTTCTTGCCGAAGAGGCACCCGCCCTTCTTTCGGGCGGCATCGAAAAAGGATTCATCGCCCTCGGCGCCGGACTCGCCATCGGCTTCGCGGCGCTCGGCGGCGGCATCGGTCAGGGCAAGGCGGCCGCATCGGCCATGGAAGGGACGGCGCGCAACCCCGAGGCGGGCAAACGGATATTCGTCCTGCTGATCCTCTCGCTCGCGATCATCGAGTCGCTGGTCATCTACGCGCTCGTGATCTCTTTCTCGCTGCTCGGGAAACTGTAGAAAAGACTTATTGCGCCGCCGTCTCGCGGCGTCCACGGTACTTCTCGACCGCCCGCTTGGTGATGTAGTAGGTCGGTATCGCCGATATGATGCCGACGATCGCTCCGCCTATCCAAGTACAGATGAACAGGTCAAAAAATCCCCGCTTCTCCTCACGAAGCAGATTAAAGAATCCGGTCAATGTATCGCGCCCCGCAAAGGCCAGCGCAAAGTCGTCATAGCCGAGCACATCGGCCGAGTGATAAAAGAAAGTTCCTACCCAGTAAGTGAAGGCATAGAGCGGGATGAAAGTCAGCGGGTTGGTTATCCAAACCCCCGACGCGGCGGCAAAACGGTTGACCCGCTTGAACGGGATCAGCAGGAAGAGCACCACGATCATCTGGATACCCATGATGGGAAGCCAGCCAACGAAGATGCCCGCCGCCAGCCCGAAGGCGATCTCGTGCGGGGTGGAGTTCTGCGTCGCGAGTTTCAGCGCCCACCCTTTGAGTTTCAGCCACGCGTTCTTCACCGGCACCTCCGTGTCGGGGGCATCATAGCAACGCGCTAACGAAACGCAAATTTTGTTTTTGACTTGCCGGCGCTTTGTGCTACTATCGGCGGGTCACTGCGCGACGAGGTATCGCATGGAAAAACTGAACTTTCAGGACTTGATCTTCCGGCTCCAGAAATTCTACACCGAACGCGGCTGTGTCCTGATGCAGCCCTACGATCTTGAAATGGGCGCCGGCACCTTCCACCCCGCCACCTTCCTCTATGCGCTCGATCCGCGGTGCATCAACACCGTCTATGTCCAGCCATCGCGCCGCCCCACCGACGGCCGCTACGGCGAAAGCCCCAACCGGATGCAGCGCTTCTATCAGTTGCAGGTGCTCATCAAGCCCAGCCCGGCCGACGCGCAGGGACTCTATCTCGAAAGCCTCAAGGCCATCGGCATCGACCCGAAGGACCACGATATCCGCTTTGTCGAGGACGACTGGGAGAGCCCGACGCTCGGCGCGTGGGGACTCGGCTGGGAGGTGTGGCTTGACGGGATGGAGATCAGCCAGTTCACCTACTTCCAGCAGATCGGTGGCGTCGACCTCAAACCGGTGCCGCTCGAACTGACCTACGGCTTAGAGCGCATCTGCATGTATATCCAAGATGTCGACAATATCTACGATCTCAAGTGGAACGATAAAATAAAGTACGGCGATATCCACAAGCAGGACGAGGTGGAGTTCTCGACCTTCAACTTCAAGGAGGCGCCGGTCGAGGACATGTTCCGTTTCTTCGACACCTACGAACGGATAAGCGCCGAACTGCTCGCCAAGGGTCTGCCGCGTCCCGCCTACGAATTCTGCATCAAGGCGAGCCACTCGTTCAACCTGCTCGACGCGCGCGGCGCCATATCGGTCACCGAGCGGCAGCGCTACATCGCCCGCATCCGGACGCTCGCCTGCGGCATCGCACAGGCCTACGCCGCCTCGTTCAATAAATAACCCGCCTCACCTTACCTCACCCGGCTTCGCCACCCTCTCCTTGTAAAGGCGAGGGTAGATGCAAAATTACCCCTTCTCCTTTTCCAAGGAGAAGGTCGGGATGAGGTCATTCGGTGATGTTGTGTTCCGCTATTTCTCGGCCGCGAGGACCGCTTCGAGCTCATCTATCTGTTCGGCGTGCGGCCGGATGGTCCGCGCGATCTCGAGCCAGCGGCGTCCGTAGAGGAGACACCGGCGCGACTGATCCTTCGGCTGACTCTTGGCGAGGTTGATGTTGGCTATCGCCGCCACGAGCGGTATCTCCATGATGCCGCCGAGCTCTTCGTAGAGCGTCTTGGAGACGCGCGCCGCCCCTTCCCAGTTACCGTTCATGATGGCAAGGAACAGGAGGATGTTGTTTATCGTCGTGTCGAGCACCGACAGCGACAGCGCCGTCTCGAGGATATTGGTGAAATCGGCGAGCGACCGTTTGGTCAGCGCCTCGACGAACGCGCTCTCCATGAAGAAGGGGAGACCAGCTGATCGCCAGCGCTTACACCCTTCGGCGCGATGATGTAGCGACGCT
>CAYPQK010000132.1:0-5625 GCA_964412895.1 uncultured Spirochaetales bacterium | reverse complement strand
GGCGTTCTTGTGCTGGGCCGCCTTTGCGGCGAAATCGATGTACAATTCAGCCGCCTTATCATAGTAGGCGATCGCCTCGTAGTTCTTGGCAAGACCGAACAGGATATCGTTGCGAAGCTTCGAGTCCTTGTAGAGTTTGCCCGACTCGCCGAGGAACCGTTCCTGCACGCGGATGGACTTGTAGAGATCTTCACCCTTGGCATAGTAATATATCGCGTTGTTGAGGGCGACATCATTGAACTTTGAACTCGGGAATTCGGTCACGAACGCGATATAGCGTTCGGCCGAATCCATGGCCTTTCCGGCCTGCGCCGGAAGTTCCGCAGCATAGAAGGTCGCCTTTTCCTTGAAATTGTCAAGGTCATCCTTCAGCCGATTGCGGCCGGAGATGAGGGCCGAGTTACGAAGCATCTCGCGCGACTTGTTGCTGATCGCCTCCCAATCCTCGGTGATGTTGAGCGAATCCATGATGAGGTCGGCCGAAAAGACGGCGAGCTCATCGCGCGGATACTTCTGGACGATCATTTCGAAGACCGGGACCGATTCCTGATAGTGGTTGAAGGCGTAGTAGGTGATCGCCTGCTTATAGATGATATCAACCAGATACTTGGAACGCGGAATGTTCTTGATGTAGGTCTCGCAGGCGTTTATGAACTTCTGTTCGAGTTCGGGGATCGGCTTCGGCTGATACTCGGCCGGAAGCCCTTTCTTTTGGGCAACACCCTTCCCCTGACCGGCGATAACGACCTTGTTCTGGTCGATCCCGCCGCTCGACTCGCCGGACTTTTTACGGTCCGCCATGTCTTTCTTGATCTCGGCGTTCCTCCTTTCCTGCGTCTCTTTCAACAGCATGCCGAAGGCGGAAACGGCGCCGTAAGAGGCGTCCTCGAAGTGAGAACCCTTGGGGTTGAGATCGGCAACGATCTGATACTCGTCACCGGCCTGCGCGTATTTCTTCTTTTCCCACAGGAACTCGGCATAGTTGAAACGGATGTCGTAGCTGGCCTCCGACTTCGGATAATACTTGATGTATTTCGGGTAGAGCTCCTCGACCACTTTCCAAGTGTTGTCGGCTCCTGTCTTGCGCGCCTCGTTGTGGTATTCGACCAGCAGGATACGGAGATTCGCCTCGGCGGTCTGGATCGCACTCTCGACCGAAGTGGCGTCTTTGGCGGCATTCGCCTTGGCCCACGACGATTCCTTGTTGCCGTACTTTTCGACGAGTACGAGGATCTCAAGGCGGACATTATCCTTCATGTTGAGTTTCTTGTAGCACTCAACTATCTGCTTCTGCCACTGCGGGCCTTCGGGGGCCGCCGGCACTTCGCTGATGAGCTTGCGGTAGATCTTGATCGCCTCTTCGTTCTTGTCCTGTTCGAAGTAGATGCCCGCGAGTTTGATGAGCACCATGATGAAATACTTCTTTTCCTTCACGATGGTCTTGAAGTACTTTTCGGCATCGTCAACGCTGCCCGCCTCGGCGTACGGCGTGACCATATCCTTGAGCGCCTCTTCCTTGATCTCGACCTTGTTGAACTTGCTCGAGTATTCGACGACCTGCTGGAAGACCTTGATCGACTGTTCGTACTCGCCGACATTGTAAAGGCACCATGCGTACTTGTACAGCGCATAGCCGAAGAAGGGGTTCGACGGATAATTGTCGAGGATCGCCTTGTAGGCAGGCATCGCTTTGAAGACATTGTTGTTGTTGAAGAAGTATTCGGCCATCTCGTAGAAAGCATCGGCTGCGTACTTCGAGTTCTTATATTTCTCGGTGACGAGCGTGTAGTAACGGATCGCCGGAAGCGGCTTGCCGACCTCCATCAAGTTCGAGGCCATGAAGAAGTAGACCTCGTCGATACCGGTGAAATTAGGGTATTTCTTGATGATGAAATCGCAGATGTCGGTCGCCTTTTCGTTCCACTTCCACGCCTCTTTGAGGTCGAGTTCCGGCATGGGGGCGTTCGGGTCGTTGAGTTCGTAGTACTTGTCGGTCTTCTTGTTGTACTCATCCATGACGACCGCCTTGATGCCGCGCGCCTTCTCCCAGTAGAGTTCGGCGAGCCGGCGGTAGACCTCCGCCTTTTTCGGGCCTTCGGGAAAGTCCTTCAGAAGTTCGAGAAGCTGCTCGATGGCCTTGTCGCGCTGGGCCATCGCCTTGGAGTCGATCTGAACCTTGTTCGCTTCGACATCCATCTTCGCGGGACCTCTGGCCCCCGTGTTCTCGTCCCCTTTTCTCTTTTCGCGGGCCGCAAGGAGCGTGCCGGCCATCAGCACTACGAGTGCCGCGATCAGGAGCTTTTTGGTGATGCCCATCATATCGCTTCCTTCCTCAGTTGTCTGTTATTCGTCCACACACGCGTTCTGAATATTATAGAAGTAGTATCCCAGCTCATCTTCCCAATATTCGCCGTCGAAGGGCCAATAGTAGGAACGGGCCGGCACCGCGGGAGAGTAGGACTGCTCCTCTTTCAGAGCGCTTTCCTTGAGCTTTTTGCCGTACAATTCCTCTTTCTCAAGGGTCTCCTTTATCTTGTCGGTCATCTCGAAACGGATGGCCTTCATGTCGGCGATGATCTGGGTAAGGTCCTGTGCGACCTCCTGCAGTTTTTTGACCAGCATCTTGCCGCTGTCGTTGCGCAGGGTGGTCAACTGATAGGTCATCTTTTTCCCCAGATCGTCGGCGATGACGCTCTTCTTGAACGCCTCGGGGCTGTTCTCAATGACATCTATCTCGCGCTCGACTTCCTTGATGTGGATGTAGTCGCGCTGGAATTTCTGATCGGTAAGGACGCTGCGCAGGATCGCTTCGGGAAGAGGCGTCGGTTTACCGGCGGCCGAATCGCGGTACATGGAAAGCAGTTCTTTATAGACATCGAGGCCGGTCTTGGTGGAGACATTTTCCAGCCACGACTGAAGGCGCTGACGGTAGTCGGGGTAGACGAGGAAGAATTTGTCGATGACCTCGTTGACCTCGTTATAACGGCACAGGTTGTAATAGGTAACCGCTTCGACCACATAGACATCGGGGAAGTAGATGTCGGTGAAGAAGGGGCTGCCGAGCGTCACAACGGTACCGAGGGTCGCATCGAAACGGCTGATCATGAGCGACGCCCAAGTCCGCGCGAAGAGCGACTCAAACCACTGCGGGTTGCGGCGGTCGACATTGGTGAAGTAGTTGAGCGCGACATTGAACATCGCGAGCTTGTTCTTGGTCTTCTCATCGAAGCCGGCGGCGTAGTACAGTTCGCCGAGCGCGAGTTCCGAGATGCCCTTGAGCGCTTTGATATCGGCGCCGACATACATATCGTCGGGCATGTCCATGATCTTCTGATAGCTCTGCATCGCCTCGGCGTACATCCGTTGACGGACCTGGATAACGCCCATGAAGTAGGTAGCGAGCGGATAGAACGACGAATAGTCCTTCACCTGCGTGAAGAACTTGAGCGCCTCTTCGTCCTGTCCCTTATAGAAGTTGATCTTGCCGAGGTAGTACATGAGCTCGTTGGCGAACTTCTGCGGGAGCGAAGAGTAGTTGACATTGGAAAGGACCGCGAACAGGACCCGCTCGTCCTTGGTCTCATAGGTGACCGCGAGGAGCTTGAGCAGCGCCGAGACGAAGTAGTGGCTGTCGGGGCCTTCAAAGAGTATCTCGGCCAGCTGATATTCGGCCGACTGGTACAGGCCCATGCGGAACAGCGATTCTGAGTAGTAATAGCGGGCCGTCTCATGGAGCCGGGCCCATTCGCCGTTCTTCATGATGGCGTAGAAACCGATGGCGGCGGTGTGATAATCGCCGTTGTTATAGGCGTCGACGACCCTTTTGATCGCATCGGGCATACCCTGCACGACCGCCGAGTCGATCTGTTCGTACTTCTTCATCTCCTGTTCGCGGACCGTCAACTGCTCGGCGCAGGAGACGAACATCCCGGCAAGGATGATGAAGATAACTGCAAGCGCGGTGTTTTTCATGCTTGGTTACCTCTTTCAGTCAGCGAACGGCAGGAACATGCCGAAGTTGATCGAGAAGAGCGTATCGGTTTTGAGATACGAGCTCTTCGCATTGGTCGTGGCGCCGAGTTTGAAGCGTTCATCGCCCATGAGATACCAGTCGAGGTTGAGCGACAGGAAGAAGTTGTTGGTGATGAAGAAACGGGCGCCGAAACCGGCGTTCACCGCGAATCGGTGACCGGTTTCTTCGCGGGAACCCTTCTGCAGGAGGACCTGATAGTAGTTGCCGCCGAGCGAGATATTGAGATCGTATTTCGGTATGAAGTTGCCGAACAGGCTGAGCTTGCCGTAGAACGGGGTGAAGACGACCGACAGGCCGCCCGCCATGACGGCGTTGCTCGAGGAAACCTCGGCGTTGAGCTCGTTGACCTGTTTGCGGGTCTCACGCTCCCAGTTGATGGGGGCATAGAAGAAGTGCGCCTGAATGGCGAAGAGGTCATTGATGTTGTAGGCGATCTGCATGCCGACCGTCATCGAATCATCCCAGTCGCCGACGATGAAGCCGACGCCGATGCCCATCTCAACGCGGCCTTCTTTGTAGAATTCGCGTTTCTGGACGACCTTTATCTTCTTCTTTTTGTCGACGGAGAGTTCACGCATCTCCTTTTCGAGCTTGGGATCGGCCGCCGCCTGCGAAACAGCGAGGTTGGCCATCTGGGCCTCGGGAGCCACTGCCGCATCGCCGCCCTCAGCGGGAGCGCCGCCCTCAGCGGGAGCCACCGCGCCGTCTGCCGGTGCGCCTTCAGCCGGAGCGCCTTCGGAAGCCGCGCCGCCTTCAAGGTCGAAGAGATCCGCCGCGTTGAGGCTGAACGAGAGCGCACACGCGAAGAAAACCGTCAAAACCGCCAGTCTCATCTGTTTCATAGTTCGTCCCTGTAGATTGTTAATACACCTCAAAACTCTGCGGTAGGCTATTTGATTTACTATAGGTTGTCAAGAAAAATTTTTTTTGTCTCGGATAATTGATAAGTTATTGTATTTTATTGATATTCTTCTGACCGACACCGCTTCGCTCACCGATGGTTCTTGTATTTATTTTCCGGTCTGGTCAACGACGAAAAAAAAGAGGCGACGACCTACTTTTCCACGGGGGGACCCCGCAGTATCATCGGCGCAGGAGCGTTTCACGACTGAGTTCGGGAAGGGATCAGGTGGTACCACTCCGCAATCGTCACCTCAAGGGTAGGGAATCACGGGTAAGTGAATTCCGGCACTGGTCTTGGATTTACATAACGGTCATAACAAAACATTCGACCAATTAGTACCGGTCGGCTTTACTGATCGCTCAGCCTGCACCTCCGGCCTATCAACCTTGTCATCTTCAAGGGGTCTTATTAGTAAACTAGAGAGATCTAATCTCAGGGTGGGCTTCCCACTTAGATGCCTTCAGCGGTTATCCCTTCCGTACATAGCTACCCTGCGGTGCCGACGGCACGACAGCAGGAACACTGGAGGTACGTCCATTCCGGTCCTCTCGTACTAGGAACGGCTCCCTTCAAATCTCTTACGCCCATGGTAGATATGGACCGAACTGTCTCGCGACGTTCTGAACCCAGCTCGCGTACCACTTTAATCGGCGAACAGCCGAACCCTTGGGACCTGCTCCAGCCCCAG
>CAYPQK010000131.1:277-5899 GCA_964412895.1 uncultured Spirochaetales bacterium | reverse complement strand
GGTGTTCTCGGGCGCCACCGTGCGGCCGCCCCAGCGGCAGCCGAGCGTCCCGATGAGGCCGGTCGGCGACACGCCCGACAGTATCTTCTCGATGATGTGGGTAGTGGTGGTCTTGCCGTTGGTCCCGGTCACGCCGATGAAGTGCATATCCTTCTGCGGATCGCCGTAGACCGCGGGCGACACGGCCCGCAGCGTCTCATGGATGTCGGCGACGCGCACATAGTTGGGCAGGGAGAGCTCTCGCACGCCGAAAGCGGCGACCGCCCCCTGCAGCAGCGCCTGTTCGATGAAATCGTGGCCGTCGACCTTTTCGCCGGGTATCGCGAAAAAGAGGCATCCCGGCGTCACGCGGCGGCTGTCGACCACTATGTCGCGCACCTCCGCATCGTCGTCGGGCGCATTGTCGACGCGTATCTCGTAAGCTATCCGGCGCTTGAGTTCAGATAGTTTCATCACTCCTCTCCCTCGACCGGTTCCTGTTCTTCCTTATCTTCTTCGCTCTCGATGAGTATCGAAGTGCCGTAGGGCACGATATCTCCCGCCGCCGGCGACTGTTTCTTCACCACGCCCGCCGACGCGCCCGACACCACCACATCGAGTCCCGCCTGATTGGCGGCGTAAACGGCGCGGTTGACCGTCATCCCTTCGATGGCCGGGACCGTCACCACATCGACCGCCGTCGTCTCCTTTCCCTCGATGCTTCCCTCGATAGGAGCGGTCACATCCTCGGCCGCCATCTCGGGTATCGGCGTTATCTCCTTGGCCTCTTTTTCGACATAGACGCCGTAGAGGGGCAGAATGCGACGCGCTATCTCGCGGAACACCGGCGCCGCCACCGTGCCGCCGTATTCCTTTCCCGCCGGTTCGTCGATGACGACCATGATCGCGAGTTTCGGATTGTCGGACGGCACCGCGCCGATGAACGAGCAGACCACCTCGTCCCAGCTGTATTTCTTCTTCGCCGGATCGTACTTCTGACTGGTGCCGGTCTTGCCCCCCGCCTTGACCCCCTTGAGCGCCGCCTGCAGCGCGGTCCCCTTCGAAACGACCGTATCCATCATGCCGATCATCTTCTTGTCGACATTGTATTTGAACTCAAGCCGCGTGAGCGACGGCACCGTCTCGTAGAGCAGCTGCCCGCCGACCGGATCGATCACGCGGTCGATGATGGTCGGCTGCCACAGCACCCCGCCGTTGTAGAGAACCGCCATCGCGCGGACCATCTGCACCATGTTGACCGATACCCCCTGCCCGAAACTGAGGTTGGCCTTGTCTATCGGATACCATTTCTTGTAGTTCCGCAGTTCGCGCGCCGACTCGCCCGGCAGCTGCAGGCCCGACCGCTTGCCGAACCCGAAGCGGCCGAAGTAGTCGTAGAGTTTCTCGGAGGAAAGCCGGTCGACGATCTGCACCGTCCCGATGTTCGACGAATGGACCACGACCTCCTCGAGCGTCATGAGCCCCTTGCCGTGCGTATCGTGGATGGTACGGCCGCCGAACCGGAACGCGCCGTTGAAGCCGTTGAACAGCTCCCCCGGACGGACGAGATTCTCGTTCATCGCGGCGAGTATGGAGAATATCTTCATCGTCGATCCGGGCTCGAACAGGTCGGCCACGGTGTAGTTGCGCCGTTTCTCGAGCGAATAGCGCCGGTACTCTTCGGGGTAGAAGCTGGGATTGTTGGCCATCGCGAGGATGCGGCCGTTGGCCGGGTCCATGATCACCACGCCGCCCCACTTCGCCTTGGTCTTCTCGACCATCTTGTCGAGTTCCTCTTCCGCGACCGCCTGCACCGCGGCGTCGATGGTCAGGTAGAGATCGCCCGCCTTCTGCCCGCCCACCTCCTTCTCTATCTCGAGCGCCCCTTCGCCGCTGCCCGGCACATAGAGCCGCCGTATCTTGAGTTCGCCGCCCGAGAGGTGCTTGTTGAGCGACATCTCGAGTCCGCCCAGCCCCTCGCCGTCGTGCTGCGACACCCAGCCGATCACATTGGCCAGCAGTTTTCCCTGCGGATAGATCCGCTTGAAACCGTCGACGAAGATGACATAGTTGAGATCGGCCACCAGCTGGGCGAGCCGCTTGCGCTCCGCCTCGTTCTCGCCGGCGTCCCCGCGTTTTCGTTCGAGTTCGCGCAGCCGGATGACCGCCTTTTCGCGCGTTTCCTGTATCCGGCGCACCGTCTCATAGGCGACATCTTTTTTGAGATAGCGGAAGTTCCCCTTGCGCGCGATGGTCTGGAGAACTTTCTGTTCGTCGAGCCCGGCCGCCTTCGCGACGAGCGACGCGATCCCCTTCTTGTCCTTGATGCCGTTGGGATCGACCGCCAGATCGACGCGCGGCACCGATATCGCCAGCACCTCGCCGTTGCGGTCGTAGATCGCCCCGCGGCGCGCCTTGACGGTCTTTATTATCTCTGAAGAGGAGGAGTACTTGTCGAGCTCCTCGTGGCGAAGTATCTGGATGCCGTATATTCTATAGAGGATAACGAGAAAGAAGACGAGCACGAACGCCGCGATGGCGCCGAATATCTTCTTTTCCCGTTTCATAAGGACACATCAGTTGGTCAGGAGCCTGTCCTTCGTCGCCGGTCGCATGTTCAGATCCCCGGCCCGCGTGATGAGCGCCGGCGCCGAGATGAGCCGCAGATACTGCGACTCCAGATCGGTCTTCTTGAAGTTGTCGAACCGCATCGCGTCGGCCGACGAACTGACCTGTATGAGCTGCGCGTTGCGATAGCTCTTGAGATAGGAGCTGACCGTCATGAACAGCGCCAGCACCAGCACCACCGCCGTGAATACGAGCACCCCCGGCGAGAAGAGCTCCAGTTTGCCGCGCACCTTCCGCATCTCGAGGATCACCGGCACCGCCCCGTCCCGTTTGCCCCGTACCTGTGCTATACCCGACATGACACACCCCCGTTATATATTCAGTTCTTGATGAGCACTCTGAGTTTCGCGCTACGCGACCGTGGATTTATTTCCACCTCGGCATCTTCGGGCGCGACCGCTTTGACCAGCGTCACCGGCCGCGGCAGGCTGTCGGCGAAGGGTTCGGGCAGCGGCATCTGCTGCCGGCGATCGGTGAAGAAATGCTTCACGATGCGGTCTTCGAGCGAATGGAAGGTGATGACGCCGAGTACCCCTTCGGGCGAGAGCGACACATAGGCCCGCTCCAGCATCCGCTCCACTTCGGCCAGCTCTTCATTCACCGCGATACGCAGCGCCATGAAGCTCTGCGTCGCCGGATCGATGCGCCCCGCCTTGAACCGCTTGGCCGCCACTATCGCGTCATGGAATTCCTTGGTCGTCGTGCGTCCCGCCGCCGCCGCTTTTTTAAGCGCCTTGGCCACCGTCTTCGACTCGCGCTCCTCGCCGAACTTCGAGAGGATCTCCTGCAGTTCCTGTTCGGTCGAACGGTGGATGAGATCGAGCGCCGTCATGCCGCGGGTGGCGTCCATCCGCATATCGAGCGGGCCGTCGCCTTTGAAGCCGAAGCCGCGCTCCGGATCGTCGAGCTGATAACTGCTGATACCGAGGTCGGCGAAGATATAGTCGGCCTTACGAAGTTTCAGGAGGAAGAGGATCTTGTCCACTTCACCGGCGCGGCCGTGCACCACGGTGACCCGTTCCATCCCGGCGAACTTTTCCTTGAGCCGATCCACCGCCGCGCGGTCGCGGTCGATGAGGACCAGCCGCGCCGAGGGGAACCGCCGGGCGATCTGCTCCGCGTGTCCGCCGCCGCCCGCCGTCAGGTCCACATATACCGACAGCCGCTCAGGTGCCGTCCGCGCGAACTCCGCGAGAAGCACCGGCCGGTGGCCGCGGTATAGTGTCGACATGCGTTTACCCCTTCTGTTCGGTGTTTTTCGCCTTGTTGAGGATATCGTAGATCTGATCGAACGCCGCCGGTTCGATCGTCTCGTTCTTTTCCAGATACTCCTTCGCCCACGCCTCGATATGGTCGATACAACCGAGGAGCACCATCTCTTTATCGATGCGGGCGTGCTCCATGAGGTGGCGCGGTATGCGGATGCGGTTCTGCGTGTCGAGCTCCACCGGTTCGGCCGTCGAGACATACCAGCGGATAACGGTATCGCGCAACTTCCCTTCGGGGAACGCGCGCTCGATGAGTTCGACGCGGGCGGCCCAGCCGGCGGGCGAATAGAGCTCGAGGAACTTCGCGTCGGGACTCATGCCGCGGGCGGCGATGAGCGTCTCGTCGCGTTTGAGATCGAGCGGGGCGAACCAGTGGACCGGGAAGGGAATGCGTCCCTTCATGTCGACTTTGTACTGATTGCGGCCCTGAAAATGGCGTTTCGTGTCCATGTACTCCCACTTGAGAGAACTTCGATACCACAAAATACCACTCGCTGAGGAAAACGCAAGAAAATTTCTCAGATTCTTTTAAAGATACCTTCATCTTATAACCGGCTATTCGGGTTCAAATATCCGGTTATTGCTTCTATTCGTTGACAAGCGATGAGCGATAGGCTATTGTTCCTCAACGATCGCCGGGTGGTCCATGCGTTGGTTCGCATCCCTATTCATTATTATCTATTGCGCGTTGCCGCTCCTCGCCGAGGAGGGTCCGCGGCTCGCCGTCATGGAAATGACCGCTACCGGCGATTATCCCGATGCCGCCCTGCGGACGCAACTGACGCAGGAATTGCGCCAGCGCATCGCCAACAAACAACTCTTCGCCGTCCTCGACGGCCCGCCTCAGCAGGAACGGCTCGTCGCTCTTCCCGACAACGCGCCCTTCGCCGACCGTCACGATTGTCTTGTCGCCGACTGCCTGCCGCGGATCGGTGAAGCGCTCACGGTCAAGGCGGTGCTCTGGGTGACGGCCGACTGCGGCAGCCATAGTTGCTTCGTTTCGGCCGTGCTGACGCCGACATCGGGCGGACGGCCGACCGTCATGATGAGCGAGACGCCGCGCGACGAACAGGGGCTGCGCGCCGCCATTTCCGCCGTCGCCGGGAAACTGGGCCCACCGCCGCCGCCCCCGACCTTCGCCGTTCAGAAGCCCGAAACGCTGACGACCCCGCAGAACACCGCGACGCTTTCCGACGAGGAATCTCCCAAAAAGACCCGCGTCGCTTACACCGGCCGCGACAAACTCACTTATCAGAATTATATTTTCACTCTCCGTGTCTTTGCCGGTCTTACTCTCGGCGCCGGCATCACTTGGGGAACTCTGCGCTGGAAGAACTTTCAGATGGAGGTACTCCATGTGCAGGGAGGCGTCGACTCACTGTCACCCACCAGAAGTATGCACCTTACCGAATATTGGGTCGGACTGGGCGGCAAATGGCCGCTCTCCTCGTCTGACGGTCATGAAGAGCTCGGTTTTATGATCGGCGTGCTGGGCGCCGGAGTGACGATAAGTGATAAAATTGCCCGGATCGAACTCCTTCCCACCCGTTTCATATACCGCTACAATATGGATTCGGGCGGCGTCTTCGAGGCAGGCATCGCGATGCCCCTTATTTGGTTCATCGGCAATACCGCGATCCCCAACATCACGCTGTATGTCGGCATCGGTTATTGACAAGTAGGCCGCGATAGGCTAAATTCGTGCAGATCAACTGATGGTGGGCATCCGATGAGACAGCTCCTTTTC
>CAYPQK010000131.1:0-267 GCA_964412895.1 uncultured Spirochaetales bacterium | reverse complement strand
CCTTGGTATCTTATGTGCGGCATTACCGCTCCTCGCCGGAGAACCGGCGCCCGACCAGCAACCGGTACCCACCGTCGCCCCCGCCCCGGAGGCGGAGGAATCGGCGGACCCCGTGCCGGTCATCGAACCGGCGGCCGCACCCGCCGCGCCGGTCGTGATCTCCAATCAGCCGACCCTCCCCGAAGCGGACCTCTCCTACCGCCGCCAGACGACGGAACGACAGAAACTGATCTATCAGACCTATATCGTCATCCTGCAGGCCTTTGC
>CAYPQK010000130.1:0-5996 GCA_964412895.1 uncultured Spirochaetales bacterium | reverse complement strand
ATTTATCTGTCCCGCGTTGTCCACGATCCAGACGATCGGCTTGTTGCGGGCGGACCAGTAACACATGAACGCAAGAAGATATTCGAGGTCGTTCTTGGGCAGCTTGAGCTGTACCGGCGCGAAATTGAGGCACAGAAGCGCCGTCAGCGATTCCCGCTTTCCCTCCGGCAGGGTGCCGGAGAAGTATTTGTCGAGTTTCGCCCGCACCTGCTGATGGTCGGTCGTCTTGAGATTGAGCACCGACCGCACCAGATGAGTGAACATCGTATAGTCGAAATCGAAGGGATTGACGGTGCTGACCACGATATTCGCGTCGTTGAGCGGGTTCTGCAATGCATACTGTTCGACCGCGGCGGTGAACTGCCCCTTCCCCGCTCCGGCCGGGGCCTCGATGGTGAAGAATCCGCCCTTCGAACCGGCAAGCGCCCGGCTCATCGTGTCGAAGAGCGTTCCGATGACCGGATCGGTTATCTTCGTCGAAACGGCGTCGGCAAGCTCCTGAAGCGATATCGAATAAGTATTGTCGGACAGGTAGGGATTCAGTTCGCGGTCCTTTTCGCGGACGGTCACCTCGCTCGCCTGGAGATTGATCTCGCCAGCGGCATCGTTCTTTTCCTCTTCGCTGAGGGTAGTGTCCTCGGGATCCGAAGCGACGATCTCGGCCACCGGCGCCGGACCCTTGGCACCCTTTTTCTGAGGGGTAACCTCTATGGAGAAATCGGTGTCTTCGAGCACATTGAAATCGACCTCTTCGGCCGCACCCGGCTCTTTTCCCGTTCTCAGGCGGGGCATCTCGTCGTCGGAGGGGATTATCTCGGTCAGCGTGATGTGGCCGCGGTCGAGGGGAACGGCGGTCGTTTTCTCTTTCGGCAGGGTCGCGGAGTTCTTCGCCGCCGGGGGCGCCGGTTTTCTGGACGCCGCGGGCTTAACGGGTTTCGCGCCGGCCGAGCGGTCGTTCAGTTTACCACCGCAGGACATGCAGAAATTGGCGCCGCGTTCGTAGAGCAGTTTGCAGGAGGGGCAGACCTTCCCGAGGTCGCGACCGCACGCGGAGCACACCTTCGTGTCGTCCGGTACCGGTATCTGGCAGAAGAAGCAGTTCATGTGCCGTTTCTACGGATGCAGTTCCTTCAATAGCGCGCCATCGTACCGGTTTTAATATACTTTGTCAAATAATGACCGCTCGGCGATATCCCAGCGGGCATCGACCGGTCCCGCAGCGGCGCGGATATACCCCTCGACCCGGTCGAACCGCCCCGGATCGGAACGGAACGACGCCCGCAGCAGCACGGTCACGGCTATGTTCTCCGGCAGGGTCCCCGCGCAATCGGCGGTGAAGACGAAACCCTCCGGCGCCGCCTCCCCGACCTCGTAGCGGCAGGAAAGCCGGCCCGCGCAGAAGGAGCCGTACCATACCTTTCCGGCAAAGGCCGGACCGGTCGGCAGAAGGAACAGGACGCGCCGCAGCGCCACCGGATAGAGCGGACTCAGCGGGGCGGGGCAGATATCTTCGGGCGTACCGGCGGCGAAAGACATATCGAAGCGGTCTCCCGGGACGAGGCCACGGATCCGTTCATCGAAAGAGCCCTCTTTCACCGAACCGGTGAGGCGGAGTTGTCGCTCGTCACGGATGATATGCTGTCGCAGGAGATAGCGGTTATCCAGTTCGATGACCGTTCTCGAAGAGTATGTCAGCCGCCCCGTCTCGGTCACCGCGGTCTCGAAGGAGCAGTCGGCGCAAAAAACCGGTCCCGCGGAAGTATGGCCGAAATAGACCGCCGCTGCGCTGATCGCCGCCGCCGTCAGGCCGAACAGCAGAACGGCACGATAACGACCCCAAGTATGATGCGTCATGGTCTCTCCGGGGCGAAAAGGGATCAGAACCCCTCTTCCGCCGTTTCGTCTATCGGAGCGAACTTCGTATAGTGGGATATGAATTTGAGTTTCACATCGCCCATCTGACCGTTGCGGTTCTTGCGGACGAGGATGGAGGCGATATCGCGCTCGCGCCCCTCTTTGGACATGTCGCGGTGGATGAACATGACCACATCGGCGTCCTGTTCGATGGCGCCGCTGTCGCGCAGATCGGAGAGCATCGGGATGCCGTCCTTGCGGTCCTCGGCCTTGCGGCTGAGCTGGGCAAGGGTAATGACCGGGATGCCGAGATCCTTGGCGAAGAGTTTGATGTTGCGCGAGATATGTTCAACCTCGCGGACGCGGTCGTCGGGATAGGCCGAATCGCGCATGAGCTGGATATAATCGATGAACACGGCGTCCAGACGGCCCGCCTCGACCCGTATCTTCTTCGCCTTGGAACGGATATCGGCGATGGTCAGATAGGACGATTCGTCGATATAGAACGGCAGGGCGCTCAGCGTATCGACCTGCTGCCAGAGCCGGTTGTACTCGTCCGGCTCAAGCCGGCCGGTGGTGAAGTTCTTCGCGTTGATGAGACATTCCTGCGAGAAGATGCGGCGGACCAGCTGCGTTGCGGGCATCTCGATAGTGAAGAACAGGATGGTCGCGCCCTTTTTCGCCATCTCGACCGCCATGTTGAGCGCGAAGCTCGTTTTGCCCATGCCGGGTCGGCCCGCAACGACCACCATCTCGCCCGGCTTGAAGCCGGTGGTGAGGCTGTCGAGGTTGTCGTATCCCGAGGTGAGTCCCTGTAGGACCAGATCCTGTTCGATACGCTTCTTCAGGCTGTCGATCTCGCTTGAGATAACGCCGTCTATCCGCAGGACCGACCGGGTGTTGCGCCGGATGCTCAGCTGGATGAGTTCGTTGGTCGTCTCGTTGACGATATCGTCGAAATCCGATTCCTGCCGGTAGGAGTGCGATGCGTTCTCTTCGCAGATCTTGATGAACTGGCGGTGGAGCGATTTGTCGGAAACGATACCGGCATGGTCCTTGAGCGCCACCTCGGAGGTGAACTGCGCCGCCTCCAGAAGTTCGGTCAGGTAAGCGGAGCCGCCGACCAGTTCGAGTTCGCCCCGTTTTTTCAGTTCCTCGCTGACCGTGACCATGTCGGGGGTCCGGCCGGAGTGGTAGAGTTCCTGTATGGCGCGAAAAACATTCTGATGGCGGATCTCCCAGAAATCGGCGGGAACGAGCCCCTGCTCCTCGACGGTACCGTACAATGCCCCTTTGAGTAGAAGACATCCCAGAAGCGACGCCTCGGCCTCAAGATTATGGGGCAGTGTGATCAGTTGTCTCATTCGACCGCCGGCGGGGGTGTCTCCTCTTCGAGCGCCACGACCCAGAGCTTGACCTTGCCCTTGAGTTCGCGGAACAGTTTGACCTCTATCTCATAGACGCCGCTCTTCTTGATGGGGCCGTCGAGGATGATGTGCCGGTGATCGATCTCGAAACCCTTCTCCTTGATCGCGTCGGCAATCTCGCGGGTCGTGACCGAACCGAACAGCTTGCCCTCTTCACCGACCTTCTTGGCGATGCTGATGTCGATCGCCGCGATCTTCTCGGCGAGCTCGCGGGCCTTGCCGTATTCGCCGTCGATCTGTTTCTGGATGAGGCGCCGGTTGAATTCCAGCTCCTTCACATTCTTTTCGTTGGCGGGCATGGCGAACCCTTTCGGGATAAGGAAGTTGCGGGCATACCCGTCCTTTACCCGCACGATCTCGCCGGCGCCGCCGACCTTGTCGATATCCTTGGTAAGTATGATCTTCATGGCGTCCTCCTATCGACCGGTCACGGTGTAGGGAAGGAGCGCGATGGTGCGCGCCTTCTTAATCTCGCAGGCGAGGTCGCGCTGATGCTTCGCGCAGACGCCGCTGATACGACGCGGGATTATCTTGCCTCGCTCGGTAATGTAGTTGAGCAGCACCTCGGGGTGCTTGTAATCAAGCGGTATCTCGGTGTTCGCGCAGAAGCGGCAAACCTTTCTTTTTCTATAGACCGTCATATCGTCCTCCGTTAGTTACAGTTCCACATTCTCTTCTTCGACATCCTTCGACTTGGTGAGGGATGCCTGAAGCTTGGTGTTGTATTCGCGATTGTCGTCGACCGGGGTGGTCGCTTCGACCGCCGCTATCGGGGCCGCCGACCGTTCGGGACGGTCGTCGCGCGGCTTCCATTCCTGTATCCGGTCCGCCATCACCGCGACGCCCTTGGCGTTGGCCCTGAGCTCTTCGAGGTTCGCCTCTTTGTCGATGCGGCACGACATGAACTTGAGAACATGTTCCCAGTTGTTGAAGTTTCGTTCGAGTTCCGCAACGACCGCGCCGGTACCCACATAGTCGAAATAGACATAGTGGCCCTTCATGTTCTTGCTGATCTCATAGGCGAGCTTCTTTTCGCCCCAGGACTGGAGCGATACGATCTTGCCGCTCATCGTCTCAACGATGCCGTTGATACGGTCGGCGAACTGTCTGACCGCTTCCATGCCGCCTTCGGGCTTAAGGATGACGGTAGACTCGAAATACTTCTCTTTCATGACTCCTCCTCATGGGTGTAAAGTCCAATTACTTCAATTGAACAAGGGGAGAACTTCTCCAGCGTTCAATGAACAAACGAGGCTTGGATTATAGTAAGGAAAGGCCGCTTGGCAAGATTTTTTTCCGCTGGGCGAGGTAGCGGGTGCGGATGGCGGCCAGTTCGGCCTGATAGCGTAGGTCCTTGAAATCGGGAAAGCTCCATTCGAACGGGCGGTAGGCGCCGTTCTGCCAACGGGAGGTGATGTCACCCCAGATGCCGCGGTCGAGGTAAAGTTTGTGACCCGCACCTTTTGCCGAGGCGAGGACCACTTTATGATGGTCGAGGTAGCCGCAGTCGAGGTTCACGGTCCGCTTGCCGCCGTCGGCGAGCAGGTCTTCAATATCGTTGCAGGCGAGTTTCATCGCGATCAGTTCGGTCGGCGGCATGAGCCGGTCGAACGAAAGGAGCCGCCGCTGTAGTCCCTCCCCCATCTCGGCGCGATAATAATCGGTCGTATCGAAGGGATGATCCGGACTCTCGAAGTCGATGGCACCCCATCGTTCGACAAGTTCGCGGCGGGCACGGTCGAGCGCCGCCGGATCGCGGTAGAGCACCGCGACAAAGTATTTCACCGGCTCAACCGGTATGCACGGCGCCATGTCCCACCAACCGTAGTGCCTGCTCTATGAGCGCGGGGGCCATCCCGAGGCGTTCGGCGATGAACCGGCCGCGCGCCTCGCCGTCGAGCCGGTAACGCGTCGTCTTGTCACCTTCGCGGACCCGCAGTTCGTCGCCCTGCAGGTAGAGATGGGCCGCGACGGTCACGCGGGTGAGGACCGGATAGGTCATCATCTCCCACGCGAACGACCGTTCCCACGCCGCGCCGAAGGCCGCGCCGTCGACCGGTTTCATGTTATAGGTCAGACGATATTTCCGGTCGTTGCCGCTCTTTGTGTAGAGTTCCACCTTCCGCCCGCCGCCCTGCGGGACCAGTTCGACGGTGTTGAACCGGTTGTCGGCCGTCACGAGAGTTCCCTGCGGTAGCGGCACGGGACGGTGTATCAGATAGCCGGGATCGACGAGATGAGGCCGTCCGCCGATCATCACCAGCGCTCCGCAGTGGGTGTCGGGACCGTAGCGGCGGTCGGCGAGAAGCGGCCACGCCTCGATGCCGTTGCGCGAGAGGACCGCCACGAGCGCCGCGGTCAGCGAGAAACAGGTCCCGCCGGTGCCGTAAAGGAGATGATCGCTCAGCACCTCGTCGGGCAACCGTTTCGCACTCGACGGCCCGATGACCGCATCGCGCTTCACTATCTTGGTCAGGTTCTCGTAAGGCATCCGTGCGAAGGCGGCGCAGACCGTCGCAACATCGACGGTGTCGGGCGTTCCCAGGAAGCGATTGAGGAGCGCCTCTTCGGTCACCGTGAAGAGCGGGTCATCGTGAAAGGCTTTCACTTTTTTTCACCGTCGACCGGCGCTTTCGGCTCCGGTTCTTTCGGCGTTGGCTCCGGGAGGGGCAGGCACGAGCGATTACCGAAACGGTTCGCCGCCGCGGTGAAGCC
>CAYPQK010000129.1:0-6110 GCA_964412895.1 uncultured Spirochaetales bacterium | reverse complement strand
TGGCGATAGAGGTGATCTTCAGCGAACCGATGGACGCCGCGACGATAGCCGAGACGACGATAACGCTGAAAACGAATGCCGGAATGGTGCCCGGCGCCGTTTCCTACAACGGCCCGACCGTGCGGGCGATCTTCACGCCGGATGAAAAGCTCGACTACGGCGCCCTGTACACCGTAACGGTCATGACCGGCGTGAAAGATATCGCGGGCAACGGACTCGCCCATGAATTCGTATTCTCCTACACGACGGCGACGGAAGAGATCGATGAATGCGCGACGCAGGATAACCCCTGCGACGACAACGGCGACGATACGGCGGTTTGCACCGACATCGTCGGCGGGTACACCTGCGCCTGCAGTAACGGTTTCACGGCGGGGAGCGGCACCTGTGAGGACATCGACGAATGCATCGTCGACAACGGCGGATGCGATCCGCTGACCGACTGCACGAACACCCCCGGCGGGCGGACCTGTTCCGATTGCCCGGCGGGTTACGACGGGGACGGCTACACCGGCTGTACCGACATCGATGAATGCGAAGTGAACGACAACCCCTGCAACGACGACGGCGACACCGGCGCGACCTGCGCCAACACGACCGGCGGTTACACCTGCGCCTGCAACAGCGGCTTCACGGCGGGTGACGGTACCTGTGAGGACATCGATGAGTGCCTCATCGACAACGGCGAGTGCGATCCGTTGACCGACTGCACGAATACCCCCGGCGGGCGGACCTGTTCCGATTGCCCGGCGGGTTACGACGGGGACGGCTACACCGGCTGTACCGACATCGACGAATGCGAAGTGAACGACAATCCCTGCAACGACAATGGCGACAGTGCGGCGACCTGTGCCGACATCGTCGGCGGGTATACCTGTACCTGCCATGCCGGATTTGTCGCGGCCGAAGGCAGTTGCCGCGATATCGATGAATGCGGAGAGAACGACAACCCGTGCGACGACGACGGCGATACCGGCGCGACCTGCACCAATACGGTCGGCGGGTATACCTGTTCCTGTCATGCCGGTTTCACCGCGGCCGAAGGCGTCTGTCAGGATATCGACGAATGTCTCGCCGACAACGGCGGGTGCGATCCGTTGACCGCTTGTACGAACACTCCCGGCGGCCGGACTTGTTCCGATTGTCCGGCGGGCTACACCGGGAACGGCGCGACCGGCTGCAACGATGTCGACGAGTGTACGGTGCAGAGCAATCCCTGCAACGACGACGGCGACGCGGGAGCGACCTGCGCCAACACGGCCGGCGGATACACCTGTAACTGCGGCGGCGGTTTCGTCGCGGACGAGGGCGCCTGTCAGGATATCGACGAATGTCTCGTCGACAACGGCGGGTGCGACCCGTTGACCGTCTGCACCAACACGATCGGTGGCCGGACCTGTTCCGATTGTCCGGCGGGTTACGCCGGGAGCGGCGCGATCGGTTGTACCGATATCAACGAATGTATCACGCAGAGCAATCCCTGCAACGACGACGGCGATGTGGGGGCGACCTGCACCAACACGGACGGCGGGTATACCTGCGGTTGTACTTCCGGTTTCAATTTCTCCGGCGGCGCCTGTATCGATATAAACGAATGTAGTAACGGGACGAACAACTGCAATGTCCATGCGACCTGCACCAATACCGTCGGCTCGTTCACCTGTGCCTGCAACGACTACTACACCGGCGACGGGGTGTTCTGCACCTACTGTAACACCGCCAGTCAATGCGGAGCGAGCTGCGGCAAGTGTTCGGGCGGTACGCCGAAATGCAAGGACTACGGGAGTACGAGCGCCTGCGTCGAGTGTCTTGCCGACGGCGACTGCGGTCTGCTTCAATCCTGCAATTCGAGCAACGAATGCTCCTGACCGGAGTAGTCGAAAGAATATTCTTTCATTTTTCGGATTGAACGGCTGATTTCTCGCCGACCCGACCTCCCTTCCACAGCAGATAGACCGCCGGATAGATGAGCAGTTCCATCGCGAACGCAGGCAATGTGACGAGGCATTGACTGTATAACTATCTAAATAAAATAGACAATCATAATAAAACTTGATTTTACTCACCATCCTGAGTATTTTTACTCAGTGCGTTGAGTAAACTTACTCTGAACACCGTGAAGGAACTTCCGGACGGAGGATGCGATGTACCGAAGAGCATTGTTCGACACGGTCCGCGACCGGCTGAACGAACCGAGAAAATTCATACAGGTCCTCGCCGGTCCCCGTCAGGTCGGTAAAACGACCCTCGTTACCCAACTCCTCGGAATGCTCGACCTGCCGCACGCCTATGCATCGGCCGACGGCGCCGAACGGCCGATCTGGATAGAACAGCAATGGCAGGCGGCCCGCGTCCGGCTCGCCGAGTCGCCGCGAAAGGAATTCCTGCTGGTCCTCGACGAGATTCAGAAAGTGAACGGATGGACCGACACCATTAAGCGTCTGTGGGATGAAGATACGCGGGAAAAGCGGGCGCTCAAACTGGTTCTCCTCGGTTCGTCGCCGTTGCTCATCAAGAGCGGCCTCTCCGAAAGTCTGGGCGGCCGGTTCGAACTCATCCGCTGTACTCATTGGGGGTTCGCCGAGATGCGCGATGCCTTCGGATTCGATATCGACCGGTATCTCTTCTTCGGCGGATATCCCGGAGCGGCCGGACTGATCGGCGACGAAAAACGTTGGCGCGGATATGTCCGGGAGGCGCTGATAGAAACGACCATTTCCAAGGATGTCCTGCTGATGAACCGGATCGACAAGCCGGCGCTGTTGCGCACGCTGTTCCTGCTCGGGGCCCGCTATTCGGGACGGATCCTTTCCTACACTAAGATGCAGGGGCAGTTGCAGGATGCCGGGAATATCGTCACGCTGGCCCACTATCTGGAGCTTCTCGACGGAGCGGGGATGCTTGCCGGGCTTGAGAAGTACGCGGGGGAGGAGGTGCGCCGCCGCGGGTCGAGCCCCAAATTGCAGGTGTACAACAACGCGCTTTTCACCGCGGTGCGGGACGATCTTTTCGCGGAGGTCCGCCGCGATCCGGAACGGTGGGGGCGCGTCGTCGAGTCGGCGGCGGGGGCTTTTCTGCGGAACGAGGCGGTATCGCGCGGCCTGAAGCTTCTCTATTGGCGCGACGGCGGCGCCGAGGTCGATTTCGTACTGATGAACGGCGACCGCATCGCGGCGATCGAGGTGAAAAGCGGCGCCGTACGGGAACGCCCGGCGGGGTTGGACAAGTTCGTCGCCGTGACGAAAAAAGAAGTCAGGCCCTATCTGGTGGGGAGCGGCGGCATCCCGCTCGATGAATTCTTTTCGATGGATGTGGAAGCCTTGTTCTGAACAGGGTTCTCATCCGCAAGATCGTGTTTCTTCCACAGCAGATAGATCGCCGGATAAACCAGCAGTTCCATCGCGAACGAGGTGAATAGCCCGCCGATCATCGGCGCCGCGATGCGCTTCATCACATCGCTCCCCACCCCCAGCGACCACATGATCGGAACGAGGCCGATGGCCGCCGTCGCGACCGTCATGAACTTCGGCCGTACCCGCTTGACCGCCCCTTCGTGGATCGCCGCAGAGAGATCCTTCACGCTCTTCATCGTGCCGTTCTTCCGACTATCCTCGTAGGCGAGATCGAGATAGAGCAGCATAAAGATGCCCGTCTCGGCGTCGATGCCGAGGAGCGCTATGATCCCCACCCACACCGCGATGGAAAGATGGTAGCCGAGCAGATACAGTATCCAGAACGCGCCGATCATCGAGAAGGGGACGGCGAGGAGCACGATGAAGGTCTTCACGGCCGACCGGGTGTTGAGGTAGATGAGGAAGAAGATGAGGCAGAGGGTCAGCGGGACGATGGAGGAGAGGCGCTCTTTGACCCGCTCCATCGATTCATGCTGTCCCGAAATGGCGAGCGCGTATCCGGCGGGGACCGTCACCTGTTTCAGCGCCGCGCGGAGGTCGGCGACATAGCCGCCGATGTCGGACGACGCGGTGTCGATGAAGACATAGCCCGAGAGCATCCCGTTCTCGTCGCGGATCATCGAGGGGCCGTAGGTGACCGCTATCTCGGCGAGCTCGCCCAGCGGCACATAGGCCCCCGCCGGTCGTGAGTTCGTCGCCGTTGCCATCTCCATCGTCCCGCCGCTTTGAGCTTTCGACGACGCGCCGTTCTGCAACGGTACCGGCACCGGGATGCGCCGCAGTTTGTCGATGTCGTCGCGCAGTTCGCGGGCGATGCGGAAGTTGATGCCGTAGCGTTCGCGTCCCTGAATGGAGGTCGCTATCGTCTCGCCGCCGAGGGCGTACATGATAACTTGGTTGACCGCCTCGACGCTCATGCCGTAGCGGGCGATGGCGTCGCGCTTCACGGTGAAGTCGAGGAAGTAGCCTCCCGCGCTCTTTTCGGCGAAGGCGCTACGGGTCGCCGGGAGGGTGCGCGCCGCCTGCTCGATGTCGCTCCCGATCTTTTCGATGACGGCCAGATCGCGGCCGAAGACCTTGACGCCCACGGGGGTGCGGATGCCGGTCGAGAGCATGTCGATGCGCGCCTTTATCGGCATGGTCCACGCGTTGGTGACCCCCGGCAGGGACATCTTCGTATCGAGGTCGGCGACGATATCGTCGTAGGTGATGCGGTCGCGCCAGAGGTGGCGGAGCGGCGACTGCGCCCATTCGGGGAGGTCGCGGTACCAGCGGTCGACTTTCCGCCATTCGTTCTCGGGTTTCAGTACTATCACCGTCTCCATCATCGAGAGCGGCGCCGGGTCGGTGGCGGTATCGGCGCGGCCCGCCTTGCCGTAGACGCGGTCGACCTCCGGGACGGTGCGGATGATGCGGTCCTGTATCTGGAGCAGGCGCGCCGCCTCGGTCGAGGAGATGCCGGGGAGGGTGGTGGGCATGTAGAGAAGGGTTCCTTCGTAGAGCGGCGGCATGAACTCGCCGCCGAGTTTCAAGTAGATCGGCACGGTCGAGATGAGGGCCGCCAGCGCGAGGAGGATGACCGTTTTGGGCCACCGCAACACCACATCGACCAGCGGCCCGTAGAGGCGGTGGAGGATGCGTGAGAGCGGATGGCGCTCCTCCGGCATGATGTGGCCGACCGCGACGGCGTTGGTGATGGCGGCGAGGAAGCGGGGGCGGAACGAGAAGCGTTTCTCGCGGAAGAGGAGCATCCGTAGCGCCGGATCGAGGGTGATGGCGAGGAAGGCGGCGAAGAACATCGCGAAGTTCTTGGTGTAGGCGAGCGGCTTGAAAAGGCGCCCCTCCTGCCCTTCGAGGGCGAATATCGGAATGAAGGCGACCGCGATGACGAGGAGCGAGTAGAACGACGGGCGGCCCACCTCCTTGATGGCGCCGACGATGACATCGCGCCAGTGCTCCTTTTTGCCCTCCCGTTCCCATATCTCCAGTTTTTTGTGCGTTTGCTCCACCACGACTATCGCGGCGTCGACCATCGCACCGATCGCTATGGCGATGCCGCCCAGCGACATGATGTTGATCGTGACGCCGGTGAGATAGAGCGGGATGAAGGAGATGAGGATGGCGAGCGGAAGAGTGACGATGGGGATGACGGCCGAGGGGAAATGAAGGAGGAAGAGGAATATGATGAGGCTCACCACCAGCATCTCGTCGAGGAGGGTGTTCCTCAGCGTGTCGATGGCGGCGGTGATGAGAACCGAGCGGTCGTAGTTCTCGACGATCTCGACCCCGGCGGGGAGCGCCGGTTTGAGCAGTTCGAGCTTCTCCTTGACCCGGTCGATCACTTTCAGCGCGTTCTCGCCGCTCCGCATGATGACGATGCCCGATACCGCGTCGCCCTCGCCGTTGAGATCGCCCACGCCGCGCCGCAGGTCGGGCCCCTCGTGGACCGTCGCCACATCGCGGACCCGCAGCGGCACCCCGGCGTTCGACCGGATGACGATGTCGCCGATGTCGGCCGAATTTTTCGCGTAGCCTTTGCCGCGCAGCATGTATTCGCGCCCCGAGAATTCGAGCAGGCGGCCGCCGGTGTCGCCGTTGCCGCTCCGTATCGCGGCGGTCAGCTCGTCGAACGAGATGCCGAACGAGGCGAGGCGGAACGGGTCGGCCTCGACCTGATACTGCTTCTGGAAGCCGCCG
>CAYPQK010000128.1:0-6146 GCA_964412895.1 uncultured Spirochaetales bacterium | reverse complement strand
ACAGTTGTACTCGTAGCCGCAATTGGCGGCGGTGTTGCATTGAGCGAGGTTGTTCTCGGCGCAGAAATCGTCACAGAAGGCATCGACATTATTGCAGGTCTCGCGGTCGTAGGTGTTCCCGAAGTGGTAGACATTCTTCCCCGTTCCTTCGCACGCGGAGGTCCACTCGCCCACGGTGCAAAGCCGTTTCCCCGCCGCTACGCAGGCCGCCTTGAAGGTCACCAGCGCCGCAGTATTCATCGGGTTGACCATCCACGGCAGGACGCCGGGAACCGAATATGCCTGCACCCCGTCGCTCCCCTGCTCCGTCGCCGTCGCATCGCCGCGCGACGCCTCGTACCGGTCGACGCAGACACCTCCTATCGCGGCCATATCGTCGGGACAGGGAAGCAGATCGGCGTCGGCGTGTTCGTTGTCGAGGATGATCGTCGTCTCGCCCGGGTCGCAGGCAGTGAGCAACACCAGCAACCACAGTATGGCAAAAAACGGCGAACGCATCGGACCTCCCTAGAACCGTTGGGTCGCGAGCACCCGGACGGTATGCCGCGGACCGTTCATATCATAGTAGTCGCCCTTTCCCAGCGAGCTTATCGTGTATTCGAACGCATATTCCGCCGAGAGATCGAAGGAGTCGGTAAGGGCGAAACGGAACTCCGCCGACGGCACGACGACGAACTCTATCCGCCGCTTCTCCTTGAGCGCCGCGAGGGTCGCCCACCGGTCCTTCGCAAAGGCGTAACGATGTATCGCCGAGAAACGGCCGATGACCGAAAAACGCTGGGCGGCATAGGAGACCTTGGCAAAGAGCGCTTGCTCGAAGTGTTCGTTGCAGGCCGCAAGAGCGATGTAGCCCGATTCGGCAAGTCCCGCGATATCGTACAGCCCCGCCTCTTCGCGCAGCGACACCCCGGCACGGTAGCCGCCGCCGAGCGTCCCGGCATCATCGTCGAAATACCAACGCACCGCCCCCTGCAGGAAGATATCGGGACCGCGCAGATAGGCCACATCGGCGCGCAGGCCGTGTTGGTAGGCGGCGGTCAGAGTGACCAGCCACTCCAGCGTTTCTCCGTGCGGTATCACCAGTTCGGCGTAGCTATCGAAAGAACCGAAATAGGGTTCCGGCGCAAAACGGTCGATGAGCGAGATGCCTCCCGCCGCGCCCAGATCGAGTTCGACCGGGCCGAGGTCGCGGTACCAGTCGGCGGTCGCCTCGAGCGCCATCCGGGTGTAGCGGCCATCGTAGGCCGGCAGAAGATCGTAGAGGAACGAGGCGTCGAACGACACCTCTTCGAAAAGGGTCATCTCCCCCTGCGCATCGACCAGCAGGTCAGCCGCCCCCAGACGGTCGCCGACAACGCCCTGCGAGCGCGCCACATCGCTTTCGTAGCCGCCCCCCAGCGCCACCGAACCGGCGAAGGAAAGCGCCGCAGTCGCCTCCTGTTCCTCCGACTCCTCATCCGCGGCCCAAAGCATGACCGGGGATACGAGCAGCAGCAGTAGCATCAGACCTTGCATTTGCCCTTACCCGATTTCTGCTGTTTCTTTTTCCGTTCCTCTTTGCGCTCCTTCTTGCGCTCTTCGCGCCGTTTCTCTTCGGCATCTTTCGCCGCATCCGACGGCGCCGGTTCAAGCACCACCTCGTCGGCGGCGGGCGGCGGCGCGGGCGGCTTCACCACATCGGCATCGCTCGCGATCAGGAAAAAAGGAAAGAAAGCTAGCAGGAAAAGTAAGTTCCTGAACCGCAGAAAAAGGGACATGCCGGAACTCCTTATGAACTGAACAGGTATTTCGAGGCGAATTCGGGATTGCTGGTGACATTGACGCCGAGTTTGCGCAGACCCGCTTCGTCGCCGGGGCTCGGCATGTGGGTCAGGTGCACTTCACAGCCGCGCAGTTCCTTGAGCTTCTCAAGGGCGACCGACGCCGACGGGTTGAAGGTGGCGCTGATGGAGAGGCAGATGAGCGTCTCTTCGAGATCCAAACTCGGCGAGCGGCCGTTGCAGATATCCTTTTTCAGATGGCCGATGGAGCCGGTTATCGTCGCGGGGAGCAGGTCGATCTCCTTCGGGATGCGCGCCAGATGCTTCACGGCGTTAAGGATGACCGCCGAAGCGGCATGCATGAGCGGCGAGTTGTTTCCGGTGATGATGGTCCCGTCACCTAGATCTATCGCCGCGCCGCAGTAGATCCCCTCGTTCCCTTTCTTTGAGAGCTTTCCTTCTTCGGCCGCTTTCGCCGCATGGCCGACCACCACGCGGTCGTTCGGGGAGGCGCCGACATCCTTCATGATGACCTCGGCCCGCTCGACCGTCTCGCGGTTGACCAGACCTATCGCATATTCGCAGGAATAGCGGAAATAACGGCGGACGATCTCCTGTCGCGACGCCTCGGTGACGACCGCGTCGTCGACGATGCCGTATCCGGCGCGGTTGACCCCCATGTCGGTCGGCGATTTATAGTGCGACGGCTGGCCGGTGATCTTCTCGATGATGCGCCGCAGGAGCGGGAACGCCTCGACATCGCGGTTGTAGTTCACCGAGTATTCCTTGTGCGCCTCCAGATGGAAGTGATCGATGACATTGACATCGCGCAGTTCGCAGGTGGCCGACTCGTAGGCGACATTCACCATATGCTTGAGCGGCAGGTTCCATATCGGGAAGGTCTCGAACTTCGCGTAACCGGCGTTCACGCCGCGCAGATGTTCATGGTAAAGCTGGGAAAGGCAGGTGGCGAGCTTGCCGCTGCCGGGGCCGGGGCCGGTCACGATGATAATCGGCTTTTTCGTTTCGATGTAGGGATTCGCACCGTAACCTTCGGCGCTGACTATCGTATCGACATCGGTCGGATAGCCCTTGGTGAAGCTGTGGGTATAGACCGTGACGCCGCGCCGCTCCAGTTTGTTCTTGAAGGCGACGGCCGCCGGCTGGTTCTCGAACCGCGTGATAACGACAGCGCGCACCGTCAGCCCCCACTCGCGGTAATCGTCTATCGTCCGCAGGGCATCGGCATCGTAGGTGATGCCGAAGTCGGCGCGCATCTTCTTCTTCTCGATGTCGCCGGCGTAGATGGCGAGTATGATCTCGGCGTCGTCCTTGAGTTTCTGGAGGAGCCGCATCTTGACATTCGGGTCGAAGCCGGGAAGCACCCGCGCGGCGTGGTAGTCGAACAGTATCTTGCCGCCGAACTCCAGATAGAGCTTGTTGTTGAAGCGCTTCACCCGCTTGAGTATCTCTTCGGACTGCTCTTTGAGGTACTTCTCATTGTCGAATCCGATCCGCTTTGCCATCCGTCACTCCGTTATGTTTATGATCAAACAAACACCATGTCCCACACCATAGCGTTACGCATCATAATTGCAACTTTTGAGACTTGGTTGGCAGGTCTCTATTATTCCTTAAAAGAATCGAAGGCCACCACATCGCGGCGCAGCGGCGCCGGTGTTTTTGAGGTGATGGTGCGGATGAGGAATACGGCCGCCTTGGGGAAATGTTCCTTGAAGGCGTTGGCATTCCCCGGTTCGTTCTCGAATATCGCGACCACTTCGCGGCCGAGGTTCTTGATATCGGCGAAGGCGTCGAGTTTGAACAGGAAGTCATCCATCTCAAAGGCGGGCTTCAGGTGCATGATGGTGCGGTCGTCCATCGGGAAGTTGTGCTTGGCGAACGAGGCGCGGGTCCCCTTCCCCATCCCCGGCTCGTCGCGGCCCGACAGATAGTATATCGTCGCCCCCGCCGCGTGGAGGTCGTAGACATAGTCGGCCGCACCGGGATAGGGTTCGTCGTACAGTACATATTCGTCGGTGAAAAAGCGGACCTTCCAGAACTCGTCCATCTTGCCGAGCACCTCTTCGTTGGCATAACCGGCGCGCCGCAAGTCGTCCATGATGGTGTAGCCCATGTCGCAGTGGCAAAGTTTCGCAACAAACGGCCCCATGTCGGGATAGACCAGCACCGCCTCCTGCAGGATACGGTAGTTGCGCTTCGCGGTGTTCATCAAAGTCGAATCGATGTCAAAGACGCAGAGCGGTCGTTCGCTCACTCGGACGATATCAAAGACCTGTCGTATCGTCATCGCCATCAGTGACCTCCCGCCCGACCGGGCTTCGCGTTCCATATCCGGAGAAGCAACAGTATCCCCGCCACCCCGAACGGCAGGAGGAATACCGGCCAGAAGGCCCAGTCGCGGGTCGTTATGTAACCGAGCGACAGCGACTGCAGACCGGTGCCGAGGTAGACGAAGCCGTCGATGACCCCCACCGCCGTCGCCGCCCCCCTGCGGCCGCCGAAATCCATCGTCGCGGTGCCCGAAAGAAGCCCATGCGTCCCGATGACGGCGACCGACATGAAGAATACGAGCGCCCCGAGAAGCCATCCGTTGGCAAGCGCGACTATCATGACGCCGGTGCAGAGGATGAGCGTGCCATAGAGGAACACCGCCGCCGGCGCGCGCCGCGACTGGAAGAACTTATCCGACACGATACCCGCCACATTGCCGCCGATGATGCCGGCGATCATGAGGAGCAGACCCCAGTGATCGAGCATGAAGCCGAACCCGGCCGTCACCCCCGCCGTTATCTGTTCCTTGGCGTATATTGGGAACCAGTGCATGACGCCGTTGCGCAGGACGCCGGTGCAGAATTCTATCGCCGCGATGGTGAGTATCACCGGATGGGTCAGTATCCGTTTGTAGAGCTGAAGCGGCGAAAGTTTCTCGTCGAGGTTCTCCCCAGCGCTCGCGTCGCCCGTCTCGAAATCGGCGAAGCCCGCCTGCGCCGGACGGTCACGCAGAAGGAACCATTCAATGACGAAGATGACTATGAGGAGCGTTGCCGGAGAAAGAAAGACCCACCACAGCGCGTCACCGCCGCCGAATCCCTGCCCCGCGACCAACGGCGAGGCGATGATGGCGGCCGTGACATCGAAGGCGAGGTAGATGCCCGAAGCGATCATGATGCCGAAGATGCCCGAGAAGGTGCCGCGCTCGGTGAGACCGAACCAGTTCGAGTTCACCTTGACTATCGAGACGGCGCCATAACTCTGGAAATACATGTTGAGGGCGTAGAGACCGATGTAGACATTACGCAGGGGCGCCGCCGCCGGATCGGGTAGTCCCAGCACATACCACAGATACAGTCCCATCAGCAGGTTCGCGAACGCCGCTCCCGCCACGCCGATGAGCATGCCGCGCTTGCCGCCGATGCGGTCAACCAGCGGCCCGTTGAGAAGGAACGAGAAGGCGTAAACCACCGCGCCGATGCCGAAGATATCGCCGAAGTCGGCCTTGGTCATCAGGTCGCCCAGCGCGTTCTTGGAGACGGTCAGATTGTAGCGCCCCATGTAAAGCAGGGCATAGGCGAGTCCCAACGGGAACCAGTTGAAAAAGCGCCGCCGCCGGAACGCCGGACTGTGGGATACGGTACTGCTCACGGGATCTCTATAGTATGGTAGTAGATGCGGCCGGTCGCCTTGATGTCGGCCGTTATCGACGGATCGACCGAGATGTTGATGCGGTACTCGATCCCGTTCTCGCCCGGCTCGTTCTTGGCCGCCTCATCGACAAATGCGTAGTAGAACCGGTAGCCCTTGCCGTTGTCCTCCGGATGGAATATCGATATCGACGATTCGGTGAACTGGTGCGGGAAATAGTAGATACTGCCGGTGTCGAACACGACGGTAACATTCGGATAGCCGGGCATCTGCGGGGTCTTGGCCATCTCGTCGCCCGCCCAACGAATCTCCAGCAGCATCTTGGCATGCGTCATCTTGTCGGCGTCGCGTTTACCCGCCACATCGAAGGTCGAGAGCGTCCAGACCGGCTTCCGGTCGCTCACCACGCCCGACCGCTGGATAGTGCGGTATTCGCCGTCCGTGTCGTCGACATCCCACGATTCCTCATAGCTCCAGTCGACCCCCAACTGCGGGATACGCGCCTTCACCACGCCGAACGACTCGTGGAACCAGAACTCGCCGGTGAGCGGGATATTCTTCACGATGGTAGGCAGACCATCGCCCGTCAGCGTCCCCGCCGCGGTGACATGGGTGCACTGATTCACGGTCCCCGCCTGCGTAGCGACACTTTCGTCGTGCGAAACGATCTTGTAGGTACCCTGCACCGCGACGGTGTAGGTCCCGGCGACATCGGGCAGC
>CAYPQK010000127.1:0-6152 GCA_964412895.1 uncultured Spirochaetales bacterium | reverse complement strand
AAAAATATCCGACCAACGACAAGAAGAACTTCGCCATCTACAACGCGGCACTGCTTCTCGAACGGCTCAAGCGCTACAAGGAGGCCTCCGATTACTATTCGCTCTACTCGCGGGAGGAATCGGGCAAACCGGAAGGAAAGGACGCCGCCTATCTGGTCGGCTTCATGTACCAGAAATCTGAGGACTGGAAGGGGATGATCTCCCGCTTCAATCAGTTCATCGATACCTATCGCGGCGATCTGGAGATCCAGCACCTCGTGATGCGGGCCTACTATCAGATCGCGAAGACCTACGAGGACAAATTGGGCGACTGGCGCAACGCGAAGGAGACCTACGCCCGGATACTCGAACATTACACCGCGAAGAAACTGGAGAACGAGGAGGCGGTCGTCTATGCCGCCGAGGCGCAGTTCAAACTGATAGAGGACGAATTCTCCGATTACGAGAAACTCAAGATCGGCGGCAAGAACACCAAGAAACTCGAAGAATCGCTCAAAGCGAAAAAAGAGGCATCGCAGGCGCTGACCAAGAAGTACGCCGAAGTGCTGGCCTACAAATCGGAGTGGTCCTATGCCGCCTTCTACCGGCAGGGGAACATCCTTCAGCTCTTCGCCGAGTCGCTCATCAACGCGCCGATACCGCCCGAGATAGAGAAGGATCCCGAACTGGTCGACATCTACCAGCAGACCCTTCAACAGCAGATAGACCCGTTGGAACAGCAGGCGGTCGACATGTATGTCAAGACGCTCGAACTCGCCAAGGAGAACCGCGTCTTCAACAAGTGGACCACCCTCATCATCGAACGGCTTTCGCGGCTTCGCCCGCAGGAATACCGGATGGGCAAAGCGCCGCGCTATGCGGTCAATACGATCTTGGAATCGGGTTATCCGGTGCTTCTGACGCTTGACCGCGCCGAACGGAAGGAGTACAAGAAATCGGGCATACAGAAGAACGAGACGCCGAAGGACGAAAAACCGAAAGGTGATACGCCGGCGCCGACCACCGAAGAGAAAAAGGAATGACGGTGCGTGATATGACGATGCGTCCCTTGATCATGGTCGCCGGTATCGGCTGTATTCTGCTCTGGAGCTGCGCGACGACCCCCGAAAAGAAAGGAGACGAATCGCAGGCCGCTCCCGCCGACGAACAGGCGGCCGAGAAGGACTCCGCCCCCGAAGAATCCGCGTCCAAGGCGTCGGAAAAGACAGAAAAGAAGACCGCCGCCGCCGAAGAAGAAAAACCGGCAAAGGCCGCCGCGGAGACGCCGTCTTCCGAAGAAATGAAGAAAGAGGAGCAGGCGCTCCGCGACCGGAACTACGACGGCCTCAAATATGTCGGCCCGGCCAAGGAGGAGTTCTCCAAAGGGGTCGAAAGCTATTTCGCGCAGGGCTGCACCGATGCGGTGAAGCGGTGGAGCAACGCCTTCACCGGCGACAGCGACAACGGTTCCATCGCCTACAATATCGGTCTGTGTTACGAACGGCAGGGGAAACCGGCCGAGGCGCGCCAGTGGTACGAAAAGGCGATGAAGGCGCGCAACGAACAGATCGAGGCGCTTTACAACATGGCGCTTATGGATCTCAAAAGCGGGAAACTGCAGACCGACGAATACAAAAAGCTCGCCGACGGGGTGAGCGATGTGGTGGTCCGCAACAACTTCTTCGCGTGGCTCTACCTCAAACAGAAGAATTATGACGAGTGCGTCAAATACGCGAAGGCGGCCCTTAAAGAGGACGAGATGAATGTCGAGGCGATGATCACCCTCGGCACCGCCTACTACGAGAAGGGGATGCTCGAACTCGCCGAGATGATACTCTCGACCGCCGAGCAGATCAATCCGAACGACTTCAAACTGCAGCGCCTCTATGGCTTCCTCGAATACAAGCAGGGACGCAAACAGAAAGCGACCGAACACTTCCAGAAGGCGAAGAAGATAAACCCCGAAATACCCGAGGTCTCCAACATGGTCGCGATCCTCGCGATGGAGATAGAGGATTTCACCACCGCGAAGAACGAACTGGAATTCGCCCTCAAAATATCCCCCGACCTCAAGGAGGCGAAGCTCAACCTTGCCGTTGCCCTCAAGGGACTCAAGGACTACAAACGGTGCCGCGAGATACTGCTGGAGCTCGAGAAACTGCCCGGCCTGCCCAAGGATATGCTCCGCGATGTCACCTACAACCTCGCCATCCTCCATCTTGATGCCGATGTTGAGGGGGACGGCCAGCCGCAGCGTTTCGATATCGCGGTCCAGTATCTCACCAAGTATCTTGAAATGGTCGATAAAAAAGACAAGAACGAACAGAAGCGGATCGCCGATTATGTCAAGGAGGCCCAGACCGAGAAGAAGAAGGCCGAGGCCTATCTCAAGATGAAGGCGAAGCAGGAGGCCAAGCGTAAGAAGGAGGCGGAGGAACAGCGCCTTTTCGAACAGTATGTGAAGGATTTCGAAGAGACCAAGGCGAAGGATACCGTCGAGGCCTACGAGGCGTTCCTTGCGCGCTACCCCGAACTCGACCCCGAGGATGAACGGGGGATACTCGCCAAGAAACGGCTGGAGGAACTGAAGACCGGCAAGCCCGCCGCCCCGCCGCAGGATGCTACGCTGCCGGCCCCCGCGCCCGATCCGGCAACGCCCCCGGCAACGGTTCCCGAAGGGTTGCTGGCGCCGACGCCGGAACCGCCGAAAGCTCCTGAGAAATCGGGACAATAAAAATGATAAAAAATTTGATTTCCGGGCCGAAAAAGGGTATGAATGACGGTCATTTGGCTTTCGGAGGATTATCGGGTAGCGTCATGAAAAAGGCATTGGCCGCTCTTGCGGTGCTTTTCATCAGCGTCGGCCTGCTTGCCGCGCCTACCCAGAAGCGCCCGAAATCATTTGTTTTCAAGGAGATCGAGATAAAGGGTAAGATCCAGAAGCCCGAGGCGATGTACTTCCTGTCGCGGGCCCGTTTCAGCTACCGGACGCTCGATCTGCAGATAAGTTTCGTCCCGAAGGTACAGGAAGCGGTCTTCAGTGAGGACGCTTTCTAGGTATATTCATCTTTTTTGAGGAGGTTCCGTCATGCTCCAGTCTTTTGCCCAGTTTTACCGCGAAGGCGGTATGTTCATGCACTTCATCGCGCTGTGCGGTCTCTACATCATCGGCGTCGCCATCTACAAATTCATCTTCCTTCTGATGAAGTTCAACACCAACGGCGCCAACCTGATGAAGCAGATCCAGAAGCTCGTCATGGCCAACAATGTCGACAAGGCGATCAAGCTCTGCTCGGCCGCCGGCGACGCCGCTCTGGCCAATGTCCTCAAGGCGGGTCTCAGCCGCGCCAACCGCGGTGAGCTCGAGATCCAGAACGCCATCGAAGAAACGGTTCTTGAGTACACCCCGAAGATCAAAAAGCTTACCGACACCGTCGCGGTCTTCAACAACCTGTCGACCCTCCTCGGCCTTCTCGGTACCATTCAGGGTCTTATTCAGGCGTTCGACGCCGTTGCGCACGCCGCCCCCGAACAGAAGTCGGCGCTGCTCGCCAGCGGTATCGCCGTCGCGATGAACACGACCGGTTTCGGTCTGGGCGTCGCCATCCCCGGTATGGCTGTCCACATGATCCTCAAGGCGCTCGAGAACAAGATATTCAACGACATCGACCTCTACTCGGTCAAGCTCGTGAACCTGCTTGTTTCGCGTGAGAAGGGAACGGCCCCGGCCGAAGGCTAAGGGTTAACACAGGAGGTTTTCAATGGCTAAGAAAAGGAAGGAGGAGTTGGTCGATACCGACCTTAACTTGACTCCCGCGATGAACCTCATCCTGATCCTTATCCCGCTTCTGCTCGCGGCCATGGAGACGATGAAGCTCGCGGTCATCAATGTCGCGACCCCTCAGATCGGCCCCTCGAGCGAGGTGACCCCGCCCGATCAGGCGCCCGATGAGAAGCCGCTGAAGCTGACCATCGCGCTCACCGACCGCGGCCTGCACCTCTATGCGCGGGATCAGGTCATCGAGAACAAGGACGATCCGCTCGGTCCCACCATCCCCAAAAAGGACGGCGAGGAAGTGGTGGACGGCAAACCGGTCCCCGGCAAGGTGTACGACAACGAGAAGCTGACCCAGATGCTCTCCGATATCAAGGATGAGAATCCGACCGAGGAGAACATCATTATCAGCGCCGAGTCGCACATCAAATACCGGTACATCATCCAGATCATGGACGCCTCTCGGGAAAAGAAGGAGGGTGACAAGAAGAAATCCTTGTTCCCCAATGTCGTCCTGAGTGCCGGCGTAGCGTAAGGGAGGGCACCTATGGCTGAAGAAAAGAACCAGACCTACGAGTTGCTCCCCGAGAACTACGAGCAGAATGTACTTGCCAAGAAAAAGGCGGGCAAAAAGGGTGACCGCAATGTCGAGCCGGCAAAGCTCACCATGAACTCGCTCATGGACATTCTCACCATCCTCCTCGTTTTCCTGCTGAAGAACTATTCGACCGATGCGGTGTCGGTCACCCCGTCGAGCGATCTCGACCTCCCGAAAGGGATGACGGCGCTCATGCCCGAACAGACGGTGGCCATCACCGTGTCGAAGTCGGCGATACTCGTCGACAACGCCATGGTGCTCACCGTGAAGGACGGCAAGGTGGAGGCGAACCAGAAACGCGGCGGCGACGACGGCTATTTCATCATCCCGCTCAATAAGGCGCTTGCCGATGCGGTCGAGAAACAGCGCCGCATCGCCGCGGTGAACCCCTCGGCGGGCAAGTCGCTCGGCATCGCGACCGTCATCATGGATGGCGATACGCCGTTCCGCCTGCTCACCGAGATCATGTATTCCGCCGGGCAGGCCGAATTCAGCAAGTTCAAATTCCTCGTCATCTCTAATGTCGAGGCGGGCTAGAACGGTACTGTGTGTGAGTGAATGTTTGTTTTCGATGATGCATTCGTATGCGGAAGGGCGGGATGTCGTGATACATCCCGTCCTTCCCTTTTTACTGGAAGGCGGTAGTGCACTTCTGATGAGAGGTTCCGTATGACACAGAATGCCGCGGTCGAAAAGGTTCTGCGCGTCGGCGTTATTTATAACGGCAAGATAATCGACGAGCAGGTATTCCGTAAGCCCGAGACCATCTATATCGGCGATACCTCGAAGGCTCACTTCGTGGTCCCCAGTTCGGCTCTTCCGAGCCGTTTCCCCATATTCTACTACAAGTCGGGGAAATACGAACTGGTCATCATGGAGAACATGAGCGGCAAGGTCTTCCTGAAGGGGAAGGTCGTCGATATCGAAGAGGTCATCAAGAAGGGGATGCTCAAAAAGCGCGGCAATGCGTATATCCTGCCGCTCTCGACCGATGCCCGCGGTAAAGTTGTCGTCGGAAGTGCAATAGTGCTGTTCCAGTTCATCACCCCGCCCCCCAAGCCGCCGAAGCTGAAGCTTCCGCGCTCGATACGCGGTTCGTGGACACAGATGATAGATTGGCCCCTGACCTCGATACTGGGAACGGTCTTCGTTTTCGGCTATGCGTTCCTGTTTTATCTGTGGGGCATGCCCGATCCGGCGCCCAAGACCTTCGATCAGCTCGACAACCGGTTCGCGAAGATGATCGCGCCGGAGGTGGAGAAGGTCGAGGACAACAAACCGGTCGAGGACAAGAAGGTCGACGGCGAAGGTCCCTCCACCGAGAAAAAGGAAGAAGTTGTCGAAGCGGTCGAAGCGCCCAAGAAGAAGAAGGGACCGCGTGATGCGGAAACCCGCGCGCAGGAAGAAGAGATGCGCGTGGCCGAGATGAAGAAAAAGGTCGCCGGCGTCGGACTCCTCAAGCTCATCGGTTCGGCCGGTTCCGACGGTTCGGCCGGCATCATATCGGATGTCATGGGCGAAGGCGGCAAGGACCGCGACATAGATTCGGCCCTGTCGGGCGTCAAGCAGATCGGTATCGCCACCGACGCGGGCCAGCGGAGCCGTAAGGGAGACGCGGGCGCCACCGAAACGGCGAAGATAGACGATCTCAAGGTCGCCAACACCTCCGGCAATGTGAAGGTGAGCGGCATGAAGGAGAAAGAGGTCACCGGCAGTACGAAGATAGGCGCTCCCGAGGTCGAGGGATCGCTCGATCAGGCGGGCATCACCAAAGTCGTCAAACAAAACAGTTCGGCGATA
>CAYPQK010000126.1:0-6170 GCA_964412895.1 uncultured Spirochaetales bacterium | reverse complement strand
ATCTGTGACGATAACACCGAGTTCTGTACCACGATAGACCCGATCCTCTATTCGGGCGGCAAGGCGAAATGCCTCGGCAATTGCGCCGGCTGGGACACCGCCACCTGCGACGAGGTGCCCCATGAATGCGGCAACACCATCAAGGAAGGACCCGAGGCGTGTGATGGCGACACCAAGAACTGCGTCGACATCGACGCGAACAAATACAGCGGCGGCAAGGCGAAATGTCTCGCCGACTGTACCGCTTACGATACCGCCACCTGCGACGAGAAGGTGCCCGAGTGCGGCAATAATGTCATGGAAGGGACCGAGGTGTGCGACGGCGGCACCAAGCTGTGCACCCTCATCAGCGGCGACTATCTGGGCGGCACCGCCTCCTGTAAAATAGATTGCACCGGCTGGGACACCGGTACCTGCACCACCGCGGCGAACTGCGGCAACGATGTGCTCGACAACGGCGAGACCTGCGACAAAGGGACGGGCAGCGCCACCAAGGTCGAGAACTGCGTCGAGATAGACCCGTATGCCTATTCGGGCGGCAAGGCGAAGTGCAACACCACCTGTGACGGCTGGGATACCGCCACCTGCGAAACGCTGGCCACCGACTACGATACCGTCGATAACGATACGGTCGATAATGACTACCCGGCCGACATCGATAACGAACTGCCCGATACCGACAGTTGCGATGCCTGTTCGCCGTCGGGTTCGGAGCGGTGTTTCAATGAGACGGTCCAGACCTGCTCTCTGTTCGGCGGGTGTCTGGTGTGGTCGAATACCGACTACTGTTACAACTACTCTCCGGCGCAGGTCTGCGAGGTATCGTTCGGCGATGCCTACTGCACCTCGGCCTGTACCAGCGAATGTACGAATGGCGATTATCAGTGCGATCCCAACAATGCCGATTATATGGAGAGTTGCACGCTGAACAGCAGCGACGGCTGTTATTACTGGACCTACTATTATGACTGCAACAATTACGGGTCGACCTACAGTTGCGTTGACAGCGGGTCGAGTGTCGAGTGTGAGATCGGCTGTACCAGCGAATGCACCAACGGTGCCTATCAGTGTGATCCCAACACCCCGAGCTACATACAGAATTGCGCATTGAACAGCGGCGACGGCTGTTATTACTGGACCTACTACTACGACTGCGTTGCGAATTACGGTACGGGGTACATTTGCACCGACTCCGGGACGAACTGCGAGTATCAGTCGACCCCGCAGACCGACACCATCGGAACGAACGCCGCGAGCTATACCTACGGCGACCGGCTGAAGGGCAACTATTTCTCCTGCACCTCCTCGCGCACTTTGACCGATATCAGCACCTACATGGCCTTCACCGGCGGACTCGACATCACCTATGTCGTCTACTATGCGTCGACCCAGACCGGCACCTACAGCCTCTACTCGCAGACGACGGTCAACCACTATTCGAGCGACGGTGTCGCCGATTGGTACAGCTCGGGGACCATCTCGGTGAGTCTGACCAGCGGCTACTACTACTTCATCGGCGTTTTCTTCGGCCAGACCGACAATACCTCGTACCCCGACCCAACTTACTACTATGCGACGACGCTCAACAGCACCCAGCCGGCGTTCGGCACGCACCTCGGCGGCGGCGAATCGGCATCCTACGCCACTTTGCCCAGCAGCGTCACCACCATCGACAACGCTTACGGCTACTATATGCAGCTGACCACCGAGTAGCGGAGGGACAATGCCCTTCTTTCGCCCGTTACTGACGCTTCTGTGTCTTGCTCTGCTGTCGGCGCCTCTTGCGGCGGGACCGAAAAAGGCAAAGAAGAGCGAACCGCCGCGAGAACCGGCCATCGCGATGCAGGAAAAGGCGTTGCCGCCCGTCGGCACGCAGTACCTCTATATCGACCCGAAGACGCCGCGTTACCTGATAGACTCGGGGATCAAGAAGGGAATGCAGGTCGCATTTCTCTTCGATCAGTCGCAGGCGAAGTGGCTACGGGAGATCATCCCGACGCTCGGCGGCAGGAATCCGATCATTTTCATCCGCGGCGGGCTCGACCAGATGGAGGCGTTGCGCCTCAAGGAGACGCTCGAATTCTTCGACTACAATGTGACCATCGTCCATCTTAAGTTCAAGCCCACCGACACGCTCGGCGCACTGCCGGTCGCCAACATCACCGTCATCGAACGCAAGGTGGAAAAGGAACGGACGCAGTTCATCATGACCCGCGGCAAGCAAGCGGCCGAGACCGCGACGCTTCTGACGGTACTTGACGAGCGCGATCTGGACGACCCGTTCGGCGTGGCGGGCGGCATCCATTTCGTGAAGTACGGTATCCGGCTGATCAATCTCGATGAGGGGGGCGACACTAAACTGCCGGCGGCCGAACGGACGGTCATCTTCGGGCGCAGTGAGAAAAATCTCCAGAAATTTATTGAGAAATAACGGCGACACGGTAGAATGCACCTCGTGATGGAACCACAGGAGGAACGATATGCGTAAATTGGCGTTTCTGATCGCGCTGTGCGCGACGGCTCTGCTCATGGCGGCCGAGGATGGCTGGAAGGTGACCGAAGAAGTGTCGGTCAACGGGAGCCGTGTGCTCAAACACTCCTACTTCAACGAACAGTACATCAAGGTGGTCAATCAGGCCGATACCGGCAGCACCGAGACGATCATCGACATCGCCAACGACAAGATAACGATCATCAACCACTTCCAGAAGAGCTATCAGGTCTCGAAGCTTTCCGACTATATCAAGTTCGCCGAAGGGATCGCGAACGGCCTCCGGAACGGCGGCTATGTCAACCCCCAGAAGCTTGAGCCGAAGATGGTCTTCGAGAAGAAGGGGACCGAACTGGTCGGCGCCTGGAACACCGTCCACTATGTCGTCAAGGTCGACGGCAAGGACTATCAGGAGATATGGGTCGCCCCCGAACTCAAGACCAGCCCGGTGCTCGAATTCCGCAAGAAATACGCCGCGCTCCTGCCCGAGACGCTGGTGAAATACCGGGCGCTCGACGAGAAGATCAAGGATCAGGCGGCGGCCGAGGGGATGATCGTCCGCATGGTGAAGATACCGATCAACAAGAAACTGCCGAAGATAGACCAGACGATGACCGAGGTGGTCAAGTTCGCTCTTGTCCCGGCGCTCCTGACGGTGCCGAAGGATTACATCGACAAGACCATCGTTGCGGCGCCGGTCCCGGCCAAGAAGTAGCATATCGGTCAGGAAACATCTTTTCCCTTCATTGCGGAGGTTTTTCGTATGAGAACGCATACCTGCGGTGAGTTGAGACTGGCCCATGCCGGAACGGGCGCGACCCTTGCAGGCTGGGTCGTATCGAAGCGCGAATTCGGTCCCTTCGTCTTCTGCATGATCTGGGACCGCTACGGCCAGACACAAGTGGTGTTCGAAGATCCTTTGCTGGTCGAAGAGGCGAAAAAGCTCTCGCTCGAAGATGTCGTGACGGTCGAAGGTTTCGTTCGCGACCGCGGTGACAACCGCACCGACAAGTATGAGACCGGTGCGATAGAGGTGAAGGTGTCGTCGCTCACGCTCCTCAACCCGAGTAAGCCGCTCCCCTACGATCACCGCAAAGAGGCGGCCGATACGCTGAAACTCAAGTACCGTTACCTCGACATCCGCAAATCGGAACTGCTCGGTACGCTGGTGGCCCGTTCGAAGATGGCCAAGGCGGTGCGCGACTACATGGACGCTCACGATTTCGTCGAACTGGAGACCCCCATACTCGGCAAGTCGACCCCCGAGGGAGCCAAGGAATATCTCGTCCCCAGCCGCATCCATCACGGTCTGTTCTATTCTCTGCCGCAGTCGCCGCAGTCGTTCAAGCAGATATCGATGATCGGCGGACTCGACCGGTACTATCAGATGGCGAAATGTTTCCGTGACGAGGATCTGCGCGCCGACCGCCAGCCCGAATTCACCCAGATAGACATCGAGATGTCGTTCGTCGCCGAAGAGGACATCATGACGATGTCGGAGGGGCTCATCGCCCATCTCTTCAAAGTGGTGAAAGGGATCGACATCCCGCGTCCCTTCAAGCGGATGCCCTACCGCGAGGCGATGGCCCGCTACGGCTCCGACAAGCCCGACACCCGCTACGGACTCGAGTTCATCGATATGCGCGACACCTTCCGTGTCTCCGGCTTCAACGCCTTCAAGGGGGCGGCCGAGGACCCGGCGAAGAGCATCTGCGCCATCGTGCTTGAAGGGAAAGGGGCCGAACTCTCCAAGAACCGCATCAAGGCGATGGAGAAGGATGTGCAGGGCGACGGCGCGAAGGGTCTGGCGTGGGTAAAGAAGGAGGGCGGCGCGCTCGACAGCCCGCTCCTCAAGTTCTTCTCGCCCGCCGAGCTGGAAAAACTTTCGTCGCTCATTCCCGACGGCGCGGTGATGTTCCTCGTCGCCGACGAGACGCGCATAGTGCTGACAGCGCTCGGCAACCTGCGGCGGCGTCTGGCGACCGAATTCACCCTGTACGACAAGAACGGCTTCGCTTTTCTCTGGGTCACCGAATTTCCCGCGTTCGAACACAGCGAAGAGGAGGGGAAATGGGTCGCGACGCACCATCCCTTCACCGATTTCGACCTTGAGACGGCGCAGAAGGGCGATATGGCCAATGTCTCGAGCCGCGCCTACGATATGGTGATCAATGGCTATGAAGTGGGCGGCGGTTCCATCCGTATCCACAACACCGCCAAACAGGCCGAGGTCTTCAAACTGCTCGGTATTGAACCCAAAGAGGCGCAGGAGAAGTTCGGATTCCTCCTTGAAGCGCTCGAACTCGGCGCCCCGCCGCACGGCGGCATCGCCTTCGGGTTCGACCGGCTGGTGATGATACTCTTGGGCATCGACAATATCCGTTCGGTCATCGCCTTCCCCAAGACGACGAGCGCGTCCTGCCTCATGACCGGAAGCCCCTCGGGCGTCTCTCAAAAACAGCTCGACGAACTGGCCATCAAGCCGGTCGGCTGATGATCGGTAAGGATATCTTCTAGAGCGACTCGATCGCTTTTCCCGGCACGATGATAAGGACCTCGCGTTTGTCGAGGAAGGCCCCCTGACCGAGAACATCTATCTGGGCGGTGAAGACCTGCGTCTGCGCGCCGGCCGGTTCGCAGAAATCGTTGTGGAAGTCGACCTCGAAGGTGACGGTGGTCCCCGGTTTGACCTTGAGGAAAGTGGTGGTGTCCATCCCCTCGGCACCGTCGGCCGGATCGGCCGCTTTGGGCGTTATCGCCTTGATGAAGTTGGTGGCGCTCTGTCCGTTGCAGATGGAGTGTTCGGGCGCCTCGGTGGCGGTGGTGACATCTATCTTGATCCCTTTGGTCAGCGCGATAACGGCATCGACGATCTGCTGTGATAAGCCGGTGCCGTCGGCGTTTATCGTGTAGTTGAAGGGATTGCCGTTCCCGTCGACCGACGCGGTGCCGCCCGAGATGATGTTGAAGTCGTCGGTCGCGTCGCCCGAATCGACCCCGATGAACTTCGCCTGTATCGTGTTCATCGCGGCGACCGCCTCGGGATGTTTGTGCGGCGTGGTGTAAAAACTGAAATCGTCCATATTGAACGATTCGTCGGAACACATCAGGAATATCGGCATGGCGTGCGGCCGGAAGCAGGCGCCGCCGTACGATTCGCCGCCGCAGTTGGCGGGCGGGATGTTGAGCCAGTGGTCCTCGGGGGAGGTGCCCCAGGTCACGCCGGTCGGCAGGCTTATCGCGTTCGGGTTCCCTTCGCCGCTGGCCGCCTGATAGAGCGCCTCGGTATGGAATTCGTAACTGCCGTCGCAGGAGGAGATGGTGTCGACGGCCGTCCGCACGAGGTTGGCGTCGGTCGTGATGATCTGGGTCATCTGATAGACCTGATCCTCTATCGTGCCGAATTTCACCAGTCCGAAGCCGGTGTCGGGGATGCTGGCGGTGATGCCGTCGATGATGACATTCTTGATGCCGTCCTTGAGGTTCGCGTGTTCTTCGGCCATCGAACCCGAAAGATCGACGAAGATCAGCACATCGGCCTTCTGGATGTAGGTGCTGAAATCAAGGTCGCGCAGTTCGTGAGTGTCCCAGTTGTAGCGCAGTATCACATAGAAGACATCTTCCGTGCTGCTCGGCATGGAACCGATGAGGAGGATACCCGGGGAAAGGCGGCGCAAGT
>CAYPQK010000125.1:0-6177 GCA_964412895.1 uncultured Spirochaetales bacterium | reverse complement strand
CTTTGACAAGGAGGTGGACGGAATGAGATTTTCCTTCATGCGGCCAACCTTCCGGTCCCTTGTCAAAGGGACCTTGACGGGATTTGAAAAAAAGAGCGCCCCTCGCGAGGCGCCCCCACAGAATGGAAGTGTCGGTGCGGTCGATGCCGCCGTTACTTCTTGCCGAGCACCGCAGTGATGGTCTCGGCCAGCTTTTCCGGCGCGACCGGTTTGTCGAGGATCTTGGCGATGCGGGCCCACGTGAACCCCGCCTCGGCGAGCCAGCCCGGGTTCTTGCCGTCGCTGGTGAGCAGAATGATGGGGATCTTCGGCATGGTCGGGTCGGTCGCCAGCTTGCCCGCGAATTCGAGTCCGGCGCGCGGGTTTTCCATCATGACATCGAGGACGATGATGTCGGGATGGAATTTGTTGATCTTCTCTGACGCCTCTTTGGCGCTCGCCGCGTCTTCCACGATGAAGCCCTTGGCGGTAAGGGTCAGCTTGTTCTGCGCGATGATGTCCTGATCATCGTCTACTAAAAACACTCTTTTTGTCATGACAATCTCCCTCGTCTTAGGTTATTATGCCGGGAAGGATAATGGTAAAAACCGATCCTTCGCCGAACTGGGACGCCACACTTACCTCTCCGTCATACAGGGCGACGATCTTCTTCACGATCGATAGTCCCAGACCGTTGCCCAGAATATTCTTCGTATTCTCGTTCCTGATACGGGTGAATTCCTTGAACAGCTTCTCGGTCTCTTCGGCGGTCATGCCGATGCCGGTGTCTTTGCACTGCAGTTTGAGCGTGTGCCCGATCTTCTGGCCGACAAGGCTGATCGAGCCGCCCTCTTTATTGTATTTTATCGCGTTGGTCAGGAGATTGTTGAAGATGATCTCCAGCTCGACCCGGTCGACCTTTACGGCGACTTCGGGCAGGTCGTGGGAGATCGTGATGCCGCGCTTGGCCGCCTGCCCCCGGACCCCGTCGATCATGTCGGCACTGATATCGGCGAGCTGGTGGGTGGCGATGGTGCGCACCTTTATCCCCGACTCGATCCGGGTGAGATCGAGCATGTCGATGATGAGCCGCCGCATACCGTCCAGCCGCAGGAGCGACCGCTCGACGCTGGGCTGGTAGGCCGCGAGCTCCTCGCCGAGCGTCCGGTTGCGCATCATGTCGAGGTACCCGATCACCGCCGCGAGCGGGCTTTTGAGTTCGTGCGACAGCACGCTGATGAATTCGAACCGGGTCTTTTTCCGTTCCTCGTCGAGTTTGGTCGCGATCCGCTGGAGTATCAGGAACCGGGCCGCCTTCGAAACGCTCATGCGCAGTTCATCGGGGGTGAAGGGCTTGGCGAGTATCTCGCTCGCGCCGTTGCGGGTGGCGCTCACCGCCGTATCCAACGAGGTGTTCCCGGTGATCATGACCGTCTGGATGTCAAGCTCCTTTTCGGCGATGGCGGCGAGCAGTTCGGTCCCCTGCATGCCGGGAAGCCGCTGGTCGAGCAGCAGCAGATCGACCGGCTCCGCTTCGATGGTGCTCTTCGCCTCCTCGGCCGTTCCCGCGAACAGTACCTTCAGCGCGTACTCTTCGGCGATCCACGGCATCCGTACCGGCAATCCGTCCAGTACCAGCGAGCAGCTTTCCCGCATCCGCGGATCGTCGTCGACGATGAGGAGCTTGAGCGTGTTCATGATCATTCCCCCAACAGCCGTTTGACTTCCCGGAGCATTTGGTCGGGCCGTATCCCCTTGTCCATGATCAGATCGGCGCCCGTCCAGTTGCCGCCGTACTGCGAATCGGCCGAGAAGCGGTAACCGGTCTCGCCGGTGACCCCCGTGGCGATGATGACCCGCGCGTCGGGGTAGCGGCTCTTGAGTTTGTGCCCGACGATGAAGCCGCTGTCGTAGTGGTCCATCATCAGGTCGAGTATCGCCACATCGGGCTTGAAGGTCTCAAGGCATGTGAAGGCCCCCGCTTCGCTGTGGGCGGCGGCGACGGTGTAGCCGTGCGCCTCCAGAAGCATCCTGACCGGTTCGAGGAAATCGGGGTCGTCGTCGACCAGCAGTACCTTTTTCTTCAGATCTTCCATACTATTCTCCTTTATAACAACTCGGTCCGTTCCTGATAGGTCGTGTGGAGCAGTTCGTGGCTTTTGTGACCGCCCGGACGGCCGAGGAAGGTCTCGTACAGCTCCGTTATCGCGGGGTTCTTGTGGCTGACGCGCAGGGTGGCCACCGCGTCTATCGCGTAGATCGCCGCCATCCGTTGCCGGATATTCCCTTTGTCGACGCCGCGTGGCTGGCCGCCGCCGTTGATACAGCCGCCGGGGCAGGACATGATCTCGATGAAGTGGTAGGGACTCTTCCCGGCGACGATCTGGTCGAGCACCTTCCGCGCGTTCCCCAGACCGCTCACCACCGCCGCCCGTACCGTGAGGCCGTTGAGATCGAGCGCTATCTCACGCAGCCCCTCGGCGTTGCGCAGTTCGCTGACGACCAGATGCTCCAGCTCGCGCCCGGTGATCAGGAAATGGGCCGTCCGGATCGCCGCCTCCATCACCCCGCCGCTCGCGCCGAAGAGTTTCCCGGCGCTCGACCGCTCGCCGAAGGGGAGATCGCACGCCGCCGGAGCGATACGGGCGATATCGACCGAATACATCCGGATGAGTTTCGCCAGTTCCCGCGTGGTGAGGACCGCGTCGATATCGGGCGACCCTTTCGCCAGCATCTCTTCGCGCTCCCCTTCGAATTTCTTGGCGGTGCAGGGCATCGCGCTGACCGAGAAGACCGACTTCTTGTCGAGTCCCATCTTTCCGGCCCAGTGGTGGCGGATGACCGCGCCGAGCATCTGCTGGGGGCTCTTGCAGGAGGAGATATTGGGCAGCAGCGGGTGGTAGAAGGTCTCGGCGAACTTGATCCACGCCGGACTGCACGAGGTGATCATCGGCAGGACGCCCCCGTTGGTGATCCGTTCCACCAATTCGGTCGCCTCTTCCATGATGGTGAGATCGGCCGAGAAGGAGGTATCGAAAACATACTTGAAACCGATCTGTTTGAGCGCCGCGGTCATGGAACCCATGATGTCGGTCCCGGCGGGCAGGCCGAACTCCTCGGCGAGCGATACGCTCACCGCCGGGGCATGCTGGATGACGACCGTTTTTTTCGGGTCCTGCAGGGCGTTTATCACTTCGCGGATACTGGAGCGTTCCGTGAGCGCGCCGGTGGGACAGGCAAGGACGCACTGCCCGCAGGAGACGCAGGTCGACAGATTGAGGCTCTGGTCGAAGGCGGTCGATATCCTGCTTTTGGAGCCGCGGCCGCTGAAATCGAGCGCCGAGACCCCCTGAATCTCTTCGCAGGTCCGCACGCATTTGCCGCACAGGATGCATTTCTCCGGGTCGCGCATGATGGCGGGGCTGGAGCTGTCGACGAACTGCCGTATCCGGTCGCCGGTGATGCGGCGCTGGCGCACGCCGAGCTCTTCGGCCAGTTTCTGCAGGTCGCAGTTGAGGTTGCGGTCGCAGTAGAGGCAGTCGTCGGGATGGTTGGCCAGCAGCAGCTCGACTATGGTCTTGCGGGCCCGGAGCGCTTTGACACTATGGGTCGCCACCGACATCCCCGGCGCCGCGGGGAAACTGCACGACGGGAGCAGCTGTCCGGTCGCCGTATCCTCCACCACGCAGATCCGACAGGAACCGCTGGGCGGCAGGCAGTCGATATGACACAGGGTCGGCACCGGCATACCGGCGCGCCGCAGGGCGCTCAGCACCGTCTCGCCCGACTCGAACGGGATCGTATTTCCATTCGCGATCATCTGTTCCATGACTCTTCCCCTATTCCGTTTCTATCGCTTTGAACGGGCAGGCGGCGATGCAGGCGCCGCACCGGATGCATTTTTCGTCGATGATGTAATGGGGCGACTTGGCGGCCCCCTTGATAGCGCCGACCGGACATTTCTTCGCGCAGAGGGTGCACCCTTTGCAGAGCGGTTCGACGATCCGGTAGGAAAGGAGCTCCTTGCAGGCGCCCGCCGGACATTTCCGGTCGTAGACATGGGCGTCGTATTCGTCCCGGAACCACTTGAGGGTCGAAAGGACCGGGTTGGGGGCCGTCTGACCCAGCCCGCAGAGACTGGTCGAGCGGATCACCTCGGCCAGTTCGGTGAGCTGCATCACCCCTTGGAACCGCTGGAGCGCCTGTTCGCCCGTCTCATTTTTCCGCGAACGGGTGATCGCATTGAGTATCTCAAGCATCCGGCGCGTCCCTTCGCGGCACGGGATGCATTTTCCGCACGATTCGCGCTGGATGAAATCCATGAAGAACTTGGCGACATCGACCATGCAGGTGTGTTCGTCCATGACCACCAGACCGCCGCTCCCCATCATCGCGCCGACCTTTTTCAGTTCCTCATAGTCGATCTTGGTGTCGAGGTTCGCGTCGGGGATACAGCCGCCGCTCGGGCCGCCGATCTGGACCGCCTTGAAGGCCGCGCCGTGTTCGATACCGCCGCCGATGGCGAAGACGATCTCGCGGATGGTCGTTCCCATGACCACCTCGACCAGTCCCGTGTTGACCACCTTTCCCGACAGCGCGAAGACCTTGGTCCCCTTGCTGGCGGCGGTCCCCACCTGCGCGAACCACTCCGCGCCGTTGGCGAATATCACGGGGATATTGGCGAGCGTCTCGACATTGTTGATGACCGTCGGCCGTCCGAAGAGCCCCTTCACCGCCGGGAACGGCGGGCGGGGACGCGGCATCCCGCGTTTTCCCTCAATACTGTTGATGAGCGCCGTCTCTTCGCCGCACACGAACGCGCCGGCCCCCATTTTTATATGGACATGGAGCGAAAAATCGCTCCCCAGTATCCTCTCGCCCAGCAGGCCCTGCTTCTCGGCGCGAGCGATCGACCGCTCCAGCCGTTCGACCGCCAGCGGATATTCGGCCCGTATGTAGATGTACGCTTCCCGCGCCCCGATGGCGTAGGCGGCCAGCGCCATACCTTCGAGCAGGCGGTAGGGATCGCCTTCGATGACGGCGCGGTCCATGAACGCGCCCGGATCGCCTTCGTCGGCGTTGCAGATGAGATATTTGAGATCGCTCTTCTCGGCGCGGGCGAACTGCCACTTCTTCCCGGTCGGGAACCCGCCGCCGCCGCGACCGCGCAGGCCGCTTTTCAGCACCGTCTCGACCGCCTCGGCGGGGGTGATGCCGGCAAGGGTCGTGCGGAGCGCTTCGTAACCGCCGTGGGCACGGTATTCTTCGAGACTCTCGGGATCGATCACGCCGCAGTTCTTCAGCACCCAGCGGGTCTGCCGCTTGAAGAAGGAATGTTCGGCGAAGGTCGGGACGCCGTCCCAGCCTTTGTTCACGCCGTCGCCGAACTGGACGAGCGCATCTTTCGTATCGACCGCGCCGTCGAAAAGAGCTCCGAGTATCCGGAGCGCCTTCTCAGCGGTGACCTTCTTGAAACTGATCCGCGTCCGGCCCGGAAGCTGGACATCCATGAGCGGCTCTTCGGCGCACAGTCCGATACAGCCGGTCTCGACGATATCGGCTACGACCTTGTTCGCGGCGATCCATTCTTTGACCGCATCCAGCGTCTGCGCCGCCCCGGCGCCCAGTCCGCAGGTCCCCGCTCCGACGAAGATGACCGGCCGGTCGACCGATTCGCGGCGGAGTTTCTTCAGCGCGTCGGCGCCGAGTGAGAAGAGGGTCTCAGTTGCCATGGGCCGCCTCCCGCTGTCTGTAGCTCTCTATGATCTTCTCCAGCTTATCGACCGTCAGTTTGCCGTGATATTCGCCGTTCACGCAGATGACCGGGGCCAGTCCGCAGGCGCCGATGCAGGCGACCACCTCTATCGAGAAGCGGCCGTCGCGGCCCGTATCGCCCGCCTTTAACTGCAGGAGCCGCTCAAGGGTGCTCAGGATGTCGGCCGACCCTTTGACATGGCAGGCAGTGCCGCGGCACACCATGATGTGGTAGGTGCCCTTCGGTTTGAAACGGAACTGGTTGTAGAAGGTCGCGACGCCGTATATCTTTGAAGCGGCGAGCCCCAGATGGCGGCCGATGAGCGCGACCGCCTCTTTGGAGATATAGCCGTCCGCCTCTTGGACCTCCTGCAGGATCGGGATCAGCTTGTCCCGCCCCGCGCCCGGATACTTCGTGAGGATCTGCGTGGTCACCGTGTTCAT
>CAYPQK010000124.1:0-6233 GCA_964412895.1 uncultured Spirochaetales bacterium | reverse complement strand
ATCGGCATAGGCCCAGTTGCCGTAGTACGGACCGAACTCCGCCGGGGTGAACTGCGTGCCGTTGGCGCAGAGTTCGACCAGTTCGTCGTCGACCGAAAGTACCATCGTCGCCTGATATTCGAGCCGGTTGTCGCAGTCGTAGTCGACCGCCTCCTGATGGGTGGTCGAGCCGGGGTAGATGGCGCCGTCGCCGTCGTTGCAATCCAGAAGGCCGTTCGGGCAAATCGTCGGGATGCCGTAGACCTCCATCGTGATGTCGCACCAGCCGTCGAGGTCGTCGTCGCACCCTTCGTCGATGAAGGTGTCGCCGTCGTTGTCGCTGTTGTCGCATATCTCGACGGGCGGGATGATATCGTCGTCGGGCGAATCCCCTTCGCCGTCGAGCACCTCAAAGATGCAGTCGCCCGCTTCGCAGAACCAGCCTTCCTCGCAGAAGTATGGCGTCCAGACCCCGCCGGTACAGGTGATGGCGATATCCTTATTGAACTGACAGACCTTCTTCCCCTCTTCGGTGCAGTCGGACCCCGACAAAGAGCGGACGCAGGCCGAGGTGGCGTTGTTGAACTCGGCAGACGGTGCGCCGAACTGGATGCAGATATAGCCGAGATCGTCGCGGCAGTCGGCGTCGGTCGCGCAGTTCACTTCGAGGCACAGTCCTTCGCCCTGATAACCGAAATCGGTCAGGTCGGGTCCGCAGGCATATTCCTCGGTTGAGATATAGGGGGCGCAGGCGCTGTCGGGCACACTGCAATCGCCGTGAGAGTCACAGTTCTTCTCGAAGCAGAGCGGCAGGATCAACTGGTCGCTGTCGTCGGACAAGATATCCTCATCGGCCGGTTCGTCGGAGAGCAGATCGTCATCGCCGACCAGCGTATCGTCAGACAGCACGGTTTCGTCCGGCTGTCCATCGTCCTTTATGTCGCTTATGTCCTTTTCGTCCTTTTCTTCATCGACATCCGGGAGTCCTTCTGTATCGCCCTCCACGCTGTCGGCGTCGGTCGGCCAGTCGAGATCCCAGCTATTATCGGCGTCGGTCGCCGGTTTATCGCCGTTGCACGCGATAAGGAATAAAAGAGAGAGGATGCACAGAAGATATTTCATATCATTGATTATCCTGATTTCGGGGCCGAAAGTCAACCAAAAAGAAATCACCGCTTCTGCATCATCTTCCCGTCGTTCTTGACGATAGTGCGCGCCGGAATGACGCCGCGGACGCTGGTGAGCGGATAGATGACGCACTCCTTCCCGACGATGGTGCCGGGGTTGAAGACGGTATTGCAGCCCGCCTCGGTGTGGTCGCCGATGATGGCCGAGAACTTACGCAGGCCGGTGTCGATGAAGCCCTCTTTCGTCTTCACCGAGACATTTCCCGGCACCGATTTGACATTCGACAGGATGACCCCCGCCCCGATGTGAGACTTGAAGCCCATCACCGAATCGCCCACATAGTTGAAGTGCGGTATCTGCACCGAGTCGAAGATGAACGAATTCTTTATCTCGCACGAATTCCCGATGACGCAGCCGTTGCCGATGATGGCGCTGCCGCGGATGAAGGCGCCGTGCCGTATCTCGACCTTTTTGCCGATGATCGCCGGGCCGCTGACCGACGCGGTCGGCGGGATAACGGTTCCCTCGCCCAGCCACAGGTCGGGCGCCACTTCACGGTATCCGGCGGCGGTGAGGCGCGGACGGGCCGCCTTGATGTAGTCGGTAATTTTGGGCAGTATCTGCCATACATATTCCACGCCGTCGAAGATCGAACTGAATTCGCTCTTGGAAAGATCGAAATACTCGGTCGGTGCGAACATGATCCCCTCCCCTGTTATATCATCGAAAATATGGTCTGCGGCACCCAGATGAACAGCTGGAATATCCACTGCGCCGGCATCAGAAGAAATTTGATCAGATCGGTCACCAGCAGGAATATCAGTATGAAAAAGCCGTAGCGCTCGACCTTCATGAAGAATTCGTCGTACTTATAGGGGGTGAACCCCATCAGTATCTTCGAGCCGTCGAGCGGCGGTATCGGGATGAGGTTGAAGATGGCGAGATAGATGTTTATCCAGACCAGCGCGCTCATCAGCCACAACACGAAATCGTTCGGGAAGAACATCTGCGACCCGACCAGTACGAACGAGGCGGCAAAGGCGAGTATGAAGTTCGACGCCGGACCGGCGAGCGCCACCCACATCATCCCCTTGCGGACATTGATATGCTGGTAGAAGTTGTAGGGATTGACCGGGACCGGCTTGGCCCAGCCGAACACGAAGCCGCCCGCGATGATGCCGATGAGCGGGATAACGATGGTGCCGAGGATATCGATGTGGTGTATCGGATTGAGGGTAAGACGCCCCATCACCTTGGCGGTCTGATCGCCCAGCTTCGAGGCGACCCAGCCGTGCGATACCTCGTGTATGACGATGCTGAAAAGCACCGGCACCACCCATATCAGGATCTGCATCAGTTTATCATTGTCCATTATCCTTTTCCTCCGTATTCATCCGTTTGCGCGGATGCAGTTTGTTGAATTCGTTCTTGATGTGCTGCTGTTCGACATGGGTGTATATCTCGGTGGTGTTGATGCTCGCGTGTCCGAGCAGCATCTGGAGCGACCGCAGATCGGCGCCGCCTTCGAGCAGGTGGGTCGCGAAAGTGTGGCGGAGTTTATGGGGCGAGATATCCTTGTCAATGCCCGCCAGTTTCGCGTACTCCTTGAGTTTCTTCCATATACCCTGCCGCGTGAACTTCTTGCCGTTCTTGTTGAGGAACAGGATGTCGTTCCACGCCCCCGGCTTCATCAGTTTGTGGCGCATCGACCCGACATAGGTCTCGAGGTAACGCGCCGCGTCGTCGCTGTAGGGCACCACCCGCTCCTTCGACCCTTTGCCGAAGACGCGGATGATCCGGTCGGCCGGGTAGATGTCGCCGAGCTTCAGGTTGACCAGTTCCGATACCCGCAGCCCCGACGAATAGAACAGTTCGAACATCGTCCGGTCGCGGTATCCCGGTTCGCTGGCGGTGTCGATGGCGTTCAAAAGCGCCTGCATCTCCTCGATGGAAAGAAAGACCGGCAGGGTGCGGGCCAGTTTCACCGGCTCCATCGCCTCGATGAGTTCGGAGGAGAGCTTCTCGCGCTCCACCATGAAGCGGAAAAAGCCGCGGATCGCCGATATCTTCCGGGCAAGCGACCGGTCCTTGAGGTGGAGATCCTTCGATATCTCGACGAGATAGTCGGTCAGCGTCACCGGATCGAGCGTCGGCAGACTTTTCCCCGCCGTATCGAGGTGGGCGAAGAACTGTTCGAGATCGCTTTCGTAGGCCGAGACGCTGTTCTTCGAGAGCCGTTTCTCAATTTTGACGAAATCGAGGTATCTGCGGAGCTCTTTGGCGTCGTCGGGTTGCATCACGCTACTCGCCAGAGTTTATCGCCCGTCTTCACCTTCGTCCCTTCGGCAACGAGCGATTCCCCCGTCAAGGCCGCCGGAACGACCACGACAATGGTCGACCCCATGTCGAAACGCCCTACCTCGGCCGACTGCGGCAGGTTTTTACTCACCGGATGCCACTCGCCCGCCCTCGGGATATCGCCCGCGACGGTGGTGATACTGCCGACGAAGGTGGCACCGACGGCGATGTAGTACCAGTCGCGTCCGCTGGTGTTGAATTTGAGCGTCACCCGCTCGTTGCGGACAAAGAGGTCGTCGATGTTATTGACCGAACGGGCGTTGACCGGATAGAGCCGTGCTCCATCGCGCCGCACCGCGACGAGCGTGCCGCCCATCGAGAGGTGGTAGCGGTGGTAGTCGTGCGGCGAAAGGTAGAGCACCGCGACGCGCCAGCCGGCGGCGAGATCGAGCGACTCCCCCACCAGATCGGTAATGCGGTATTGTCGCCCCTTCACCTGCGTCGCCGCGTCGGCATGAACCGTTTCGCAGACCGTCAGCACGCTGTCGGCCGGGGCGAGGAAATGGGCCGGGTCGGTCGGTATCGTCCGTTTCTCCGGGTCGAGCGGCCGCGAGAAGAACTGGCCGAGACTGCGGTAATCGTCAGGGGTGCCTCGATAATCGTCCATCGTGATGTGGTACTGCCGCATGAAGAGCGCGATCACCCGTTGGACGAACCAGCGGGGCCGTTCGATGCGGGCGATGCGGCCGTAGAGACGGCTCAGGCACGGGAAAGAAATACTGCGGAGGAACAGGCGGGTCAGCATGGGCGCTATCCTAGAAAGAAAGGGTCAGATTAGCGTAGACCCCTTTGCCGTCGGTGGTCGCGGCGAATTTCGGGGCGGTACTCTTCTCCTCGGTCAGGAGCATCAGGATGCCGCCGGTCAGGGCGAGCACGCCGCCCGCGACATAGGAGACGGTGCGGGTCGCGGCAAGACTCTTGCCGTCCTTGAGATGTTCGTCGGCCCGCGCGGTGTAGGCCGCCTTGGTCTCCCCCGCCGTAATGGCCGCCTTCATAGCGGTCTCGCTCATCATCGAATCGTATTTGTCGTACTCTTTATCGGCCGCCGCGTTGAACGCGATGCCGATGATGAACATCAGGGCGCCGCCGCCCGCCAGACCGACGCCATGCCACAGATACGGGTGGGTCGTTTCGACCTTCTCGGTCAGGGCGACCGTGTCCCCGGCCCACGCCGTAACCGGCAGGGCGATGAATACCATAAGTAGAATCAAAGTGATAAGGCGGGGCATGGGCTCTCCATCAACAAGTTGCCGGGCCGATTATAGTCGGATTTACCGGAGGGGCAATAATAATCAAGGAAAACTTTTCGCTTCTTGACATCCTTTCCGCTTTTCACTAGCCTTCTTCCGGTTGATTTCAAAACGATGGGAGGAACCCATGCCGAAAGCTATCTTAGCGGCCATGCTACTGTTGGCGAGCGCCACCGCCTTCGCCTTCTACGATCAGCCCGCCTTCACTTACGAAGGTGGCTACGATTACTTCATCATCTCCAAGTCGCTTCTCGCCGACAATCAGGCGCAGTCATACGAGGACGGCGTTCATCAGGGCGACACCTCGCTCGGCATCGCCGGGACCACCGCCGTGCTGGGTTCGGAGGATATCCCGCCCGACGCCGTGGTCGAGAAAGCGATGCTGGTGTGGGTCGTCTCGAAAGACGACGCCGACAAGAACGCATTCGGCGACAGCCTCGTGACGCTCGTCACTCCCGACGGGACCGAACACGAGGTTGCCGCGACGCAGGCGGGCAATTCGGCAGCCCCCGACACGCTCGAATTCGAATCGCACTGGGAATCGGGCTATTATTACTATCTGTACCGCGTCGATGTGACCGATATCATGAAGCTCTATCAGGAAGGCGACCCCGATTCGCCCGATCAGCTCTCGCTCACCGGCAACTATACGGTCAAGGGGGTCGACGACATTCACGACTGCCTCATCGAAAGCGGCCATCCCTACTGCAATTCGGCATCGATGGTGGGCGGCTGGCAGCTCCTGCTCATCTACGGCTCGAAGCAGATAGCGCGTAAGCGGCTCTACTTCTACTACGGCATGGAATGGAGTTCGTCCACAACCTTCAACCCGCTGACCATCCACATCACCGGCTTCGAACTGCCCGATCAGGCGGCGGTGAAGCTGTCGGTGGTGACCAGCGACGGCGACGATGTCGATTCGGCCAAGGAATTCCTTCGCATCAAGGGTAACATGACCACCAACGCCAATCTGGTGCTCGCCGACCAGTGCAACCCGCCCGATCTCCCCTTCAATAATAAATACCTTAACTATAATTATAAGAATCAGCCGAGCGCCGAATGCATCATCGAGTTCTCGCTCGATGTCGACACCTTTCTGCTCCAGTACGACCCGAACGATACCACGGGGCTCATCAACGAGCATATCAAATACGGCACCAACGCGTTCGATTTCCAGATCGGGACCGGTTCCGACATCGTGCTGACCAACTATATGATGATGTCGGTCGACACCAAACTGCCCGCCTTCGATATCCCCCACATGGACGAGAAATACCTGCGGACCAATTCGACGAGCCCCGACCGGATATGCGACGGTCGGATGAGCGCCTACGAGATATTCGTCGAGAACCACGGACAGGAGGCGGCGAGCATGGTAATGGTGCAGGACGCGCTTCCCGCCGGGCTCAAATATCTTGCCGGTTCGACCCAGATAGACCGCACCGGGACCGGGAACTGCTACGAGCCGGTGGAAGATGTGGCCGGGGAATCGCCGCTTACCGGTGGGATGCTCGTGGC
>CAYPQK010000123.1:0-6304 GCA_964412895.1 uncultured Spirochaetales bacterium | reverse complement strand
GCTCTTTTTATGTGCTTTCGGACATGGGCGTACTCTACTCGTTCGGTGTCGTAAAACACCAAAAGGTGCAAAAAATACTTGAAAAAATAAAAAAAGACGATATGAAAGACGGCAGTTCACGGATCAGTGAGTAACTGGAGGAGTGGATGAACAAATCGGATCTCATCAATGTGCTCGCCGACAAGGCGAAGCTTTCGAAGCGCAATTCGGAACAGTTCGTAAACCTGATGGTCGACGCCATGATCGACGCGATGCGGAAGGAAGAGCGCATCGAGATCAGAGGGTTCGGCAGTTTCGTCATCCGCCACTACGGCATGTATGAAGGCCGTAATCCGCGGACGGGTCAGAAGATCCAGATCGACAGCAAACGGCTGCCGTTCTTCAAGGCGGGTAAGGATCTGCTTCAGCGGGTCAACACGAAGTAACGGATGTCCTCATTCTCACCCGAGGACTTTCTGCTTCCCGAGGCGATAGCCTTACTTAAACATCATATAGAAGCGAACGGCGGCAACGAAGTGCTCGTGGTCGGTTCGGTGAACGCCGACGGCTTCGTCTACGAGGTCGAACTGTTCGGCCGCGGCACTGATTCGGCCGTGCCCGCCGTGCTCAAGGCGGCCCATCCCGGCGCCGTCATCATCCACAATCATCCCGGCGGCGATATCCGTCCCTCCGACGCCGACATCAGTGTCGCGTCCGAGGCGGCCGAGAAGAGCGTCGGTTCCTACATCGTCGACAACGGCGTCACCCGCATCTTCCCGATAGTCCGGTGGATACCGGTCAAGGCGGAGGAGTTCCATCCGGTGACGGCCGAAGAGGTCACGGAGATCTTCGCCGAGAAGGGGAAGCTCTGGCAGTCCTATCCCGACTACGAGTTCCGGCCGCCGCAGCTTGAAATGGCGCTTGCCGCCACCGCGGCGGTCAACGCCGGGACGATGCTCGTGGCCGAGGCGGAGACCGGGACCGGCAAGTCGTTCTCGTACCTCGTTCCGGCGCTTTTGTATGTCGGCCTCAACGAGGGGCGCAAGGCGGTCATCACCACCTCGACCATCGCGCTGGAGGAACAGCTCTCCGAAAAGGATATCCCGTTCCTCAAGGAGCGGCTGGGGTTCGAGAAGATAACGGTGGCGGTCCTCAAGGGGCGGCAGAACTACCTGTGTCTGCGGAAATACGACCTCTTCCGGCGCGGCAACCTCGACCTTCCCTTTGACGGCAAGAGCGATCAGGGGCATATCGTCGACGAGATGGATGTCTGGATCGGGATGCCGCACGACGGCTCGAAGAGCGCCATGACCGCCGCGATGGATGCCGATCTCTGGGCCGAGATATGTTCCGACGAACATTCGTGCGAACGGGCGAAATGCCGGTTCTTCCCGCAGTGTTTCTTCTACCGGTCGCGCCGCAGGGCGAACTTCGCGCAGATACTGCTGGTGAACCATCACCTGCTCATGGCCGATGTGTCGCTACGGATGGAGGAGGAGAATGCGGGCGGTATCCTGCCGCCCTACGACATCCTCATCATCGACGAGGCGCACAACCTCTTCAAGTCGGCGGTGAGTTTCCTCGGCGAATCGGTAAGTCTGTCGGGGATCCTGCGGTTGCTCCGGCGCCTGTTCAACAACGAGCGCGGCACCGGACTTCTGGCGCGGCTCCTCGATGCCTACGCCGATAAGGCGACCGCGAAGGATATAGAGAAACTGGTCATGGAGATCGCCGCCTTCATCCCGTACTACCTCCATTCGCTCATCCCCGAATGCATGGAGCGGTTCAAGGCGGAGAAGGAGAACTATCTGCAACTCGACGATCTGCGGCTCCGCACCGAACTGCGCGAGGCGCTCCTCCGGGTGACGCAGTTCCTTGACGCGCTGAACGAACGGCTCGCCCCGATAGCCGACCGCATCGGCAAGGCGGTGGAGCACGACCCGCTCAAACGGAGCAAGGAGGAGGACACCATCGTATCGCTCCTCACCGAGGTGAACGGCTGTGTCCGGCGGCTCAATTCGATGCACGACCTCTTCGAACTCTTCTTCACCAGCAACGATACCGAGAAACTGGTCTTCTGGGGCGAGATCGTCTCGCGGACCAATCTGCGCATATCGATCACTCCCATCGACATCCAGCGGATATTCGTCAAGAGCATCTACGAAAAGGCGCGCACCATCATTTTCACCTCGGCGACCCTCACCACGGCGCGTGGTCCCGATGGGTTCGATTTCCTCAAGCATGAAACGGGGCTCGATCTCACCGACCGGCCGACCTCGTACCTGCACCTCCCCGGCTGTTTCGACTACGCGAACGCCCTCCGCGCCTTCACCGCGCCCGATATGCCCGATCCGAACGATCCCGAGTTCGAGGAGGCCTCCATCGCGGCGGCCGCCGACCTCATCCTCGCCTCCAATGGCGGGGCGCTGGTGCTGTTCACCTCGGTCAAGCACCGCGAGGCGGCCCGAAAGTATTTCAAAGAATTCCCCCTGCCGGTCATCACGCAGAGCGAAGCGGCCATCGCATCGGTCATGAAGCGGTTCCGCGGCGATATCAACAGTTCGCTCCTCGCCACCGATACCTTCTGGGAAGGGATCGATGTGAAGGGCGACTCACTGCGCAACCTCATCATCGTCCGCCTGCCGTTCCGCTATCCGTCGCATCCGTTCATCATCCGCTTCGTCGCCAACCTCGAGGCGCGGACGGGCGAGGACGGTTTCTCGCTCTTCACCCTGCCGCATGCGATACTCAAATTCAAACAGGGGGTGGGGCGGCTCATCCGCACCAAATCTGATCGCGGCGTGGTGGTGGTGCTCGATAGGCGGCTCATGCAGAAAAGTTACGGCCGCGTCTTTTTGCAGGCGCTCCCCGAGGGGATCACCTTCGCATCGCTCCCGATGCGGCGGGTCACCGCGCGGGTCGGCGAATTCTTCGGCCACGGGTAAGGGGCCGGAACCTTTGACCTCTCCCGCAGGTCTAACAGAAGAACCGGCAAGAGAGTGGTAGTGAATATGAGGCGTTACGGCAAAATAGTGCTCGTGGCGACGCTGTTCGCGGTCCTCTTTCTCTGGGCGACGCGCGGCGCCTTCTGGACGCCGCTGACTGCCTTTTTCCCGCAGTTCCATCTGGTCTTTCTGGCGACGCTCCTTTTGTGCGTCGGCACGGCGTTAAAAGGGTATGGTCTTTGGAAATCCCTTCTTGAAGCGGCGATGGCGTGGCGCAACTTCATCTTCCCGCCGGCGGCCTTCGTCGTGTCGCTGGGGATCGCCCTCTTTTTCTTCAAGGAGGTGCCGCACCCGATAGACGCGGCGCATTATCTCTGGACGGCGAAACTCTTCCTGACCGGACAGCTCTTTCTGCCGCTGCCGCCGTTCTACGAACATGCCTACGAAGGGTTCATGGTCATCCACGACGGCCGCTACTATTCGCTTTTTCCCCCCGGCTTCCCGGCGCTCCTCGCGCCGTTCGCGGCGGTCGGACTCGCCTTCTGGTGTAACCCGCTCCTCAACGGTATCGCCGTCTATCTTACCGGCCGGATAGCCGAGGAGCTGACCCATGACCGGCGTGTCGCCGTGCTTGCGATGCTGCTCGCGACCGTCTCATCATTTCATCTTTTCCTTTCGGCGATGCTGTTTCCCCATCCTGCCGTGCTGGTGCTGACGCTTCTGGCGCTGCTCGTCGCCGTGCGGGGCGAACTGACGGTGGGGCGGACCGCGCTTATCGCGACGCTCTGTGCACTCATCATCCCGATGCGCATTCAGGACGGCCTGTTCACTACCGCCGCGATAGGTATTTTTCTTCTCCTGCGGCACGGACGGCCCGATGTCGGACGGTTGATCGCGTTCATCCTACCGGTCGCCGCTGGGTGTGCCGTCATACTCTGGTACCAGAAGATGGTGACGGGCGACTGGCTGACGCTCCCGCAGGATCTCTATTTCTCGGTGAGCGAGGAGGACCCGGCGTGCCACCATATCGGCCTCGGGACCGGGTGCCATAATCTCAACGGGAATTTCCTGCCGCCCGAGGGGCTGACGGTGCGCTACGCCTTTTTCGTGACGATGACGCGCCTGTCGATGCTGCTCTATAAGTTCACGGTACACCCGCTGATGTTCCTTTTCGTCATCCCGGCGGTGTGGCTCCATACGCGGCGGCACGCGGCGATGCTGCTCCTCTGCGCCGCCTTTGTCGGCGGGTACTTTTTCTTCTATCAGGACGGCAACTTCTTCGGGCCGCGCTATTATTATTCGCTCGGGGTGCCGCTCCTCATCGCGGCGGCCGACGGGTTCGTCGCTCTGCGTGACCGACTGGGACGGGTCGCCCGGCAGGCACTGCTGGCCCTGCCGCTGGCGGGGGCGCTCTTCACCGGCGCGATCCTCATGCCGCAGATAGCGACCCAGCAGGCGCCGGCGTGGTTCGGTGCGCTGGACGAGGTCAAAGAACTCATCGCCGAACGGGAGATCCGCGACAGCATCATCTTCATTCCGTTCTACTTCGGCTTCGGCTATAGTTTCGTCAATACCCTTGCGCTGCAGGAGCTCCCGCCGCACGATGCGGACGGGAACCGCTATCTCAATGCATTGCCGAACATCGACGCCCAGAGCGCCGCGTGGTTCCTCGCCAACGGCTACCGTTCGGCGTGGCGGGTGACGCAGGGGGCCGATGGACACTTTGCGGTAGCGCCCTTCGATGCGCTCCCCGCCGACCGCGTGGTCATCGAGGCCGAGTTCAAGTTCAAGCCGCTGACCGGCACGGCCCGCTCCGGCTCCATGGTGGGCAATTTCCGCGACGAGCCGGAATTCGGCTTCACGGCGGCATCGACGCTACTGTCGGGCTATTTCGGCTACGCGCTCCGTTTCGGTCCGGCCGACGGGACGAACTACTGGGACATCGAACAGCATCTGGTGACGGCGGGGCGCTACCGGCTGACCGTCGCGGCGGTCGCCACCCCGTGCGGCGGCGAGACCGCATTTTCGGCAAACGACCGCCGGCTGGGTACCTTTCCGGCCCGCTCCGATCCGCAGCGGTCGGTGCAGTTCACGGCGGAGGAATGCCTTCCGGCGGGGCCGAACCGCTTCGCTTTGACACCGTTGGACGGCGAGCGGTGTCTGGTGGTCGACCGCATCGTCGCCGAACGGATAGGCGATTGTTCCTGAAAAAATTCTCAAACGCCCCCATATCGGCTATAGTCACTCGACCACTGGGGGAATGACCCGGCATGACCGTATTCATACTTGCGCTTCTGACCGCGTTGCAGATACAGCCGTACGATATGGGCGACGAATACTACCTGCTGCTCGACGCGGGCGACACGACCGTCAGTTTTTCGTCGTTCCGTCTCAACGAACCGGAGCGGATCGTACTGGAGGTCGGCGGGACGGCCGTCGCCTCGGCTATCCCGACGGTCGGCGCGACGGTCGGCCGCATCGAGCGGGACGATCTGGGCGATAAGACCCGCTTCGTCTTCCATATCTCCCCGGGAAGCGCCTACACGATACTGCACCGCAAGAATCTGCTCCTCATCGGCTTCCGGCAGGAACTCTTCATCACCGACGAGACCATAGAGACGACCCTTGCCGCGATAAACGACCGGATCGCCCAGAAGCAGGCGGCGCTCGTGGCGGCCGAAGCGGAAAAGTTGGCGGCTGAAGAAGCGAAGCTGGCGGCGGAGGCCGAAGCGAAACGGCTTGCCGAGGCGAAGGTCGCGGAGGAAAAGCGGTTGGCGCTGGCGGCGCAGAAACCGGCGCCCGTACCGGAGAAAAAGGTTGCCGTGGCGGTCGCCGAAAAGAAGGCGGCGGTCGTACCGGCCAAACCTGCGCCGGAGGGTGAGGATGCGCTTATCGATACCCTTGCGGCACAGCAGACCGCCGAAAAGACCCGACGCATAGCAGCGGCGCAACGGATAGAGGAACAGAAGAAGGCGCAGGAAGAGACGGCCCGCATCGCCGCCGAACAGGCACGCTTCGCCAAGGCCGAAGAGGATCGGAAACTCGCCGAGGCGAAACGGATAGATGAACAGCGCCGGGCCGACGAACAACTGCGGCTCGCCAAGACCGCGGAGGAGAAACGGCGCGCCGAGGTGGCGCAGAAACGCTTGGCGGAGGAGAAACGGCTGGCTGCGGAGGCCGAAGCGAAGCGGTTGGCCGAGGCGAAGATTGCGGAAGAAAAGCGGATCGCCGAGGCGAAGGTCGCGGAGGAGAAACGGCTGGCGGCCCTGAAGAAGGCCGAGGAAGAGAAACGGATCGCCGAACTCAAGGCGGCTGAGGATAAACGGATCGCCGAGGCGAAGGCGGCCGAAGAACAGAGACTCGCGGCGCTCAAAAAGGCC
>CAYPQK010000122.1:4763-7010 GCA_964412895.1 uncultured Spirochaetales bacterium | reverse complement strand
GAACTACACTTGGAACGGATCCGTCTGCGTGGCTGATACGAGAACTTATAACTGTAACGCCAAGCCGCAATTGAACGAAACGGTCTACAACACCGTGTCGAACTATTTGCAGACTTGGAATGGTAGCGCGTGGAACCCGGCAGACGATGCGACCACCGAATACAACACTACGGCTAGCTCCACCGCGTGTCGATATACCTGCAATACGAACTACACTTGGAACGGCTCATCCTGCGTGGCGGCGACCCAGACATTCACCTGCGCCGCGAAACCGGCGACAGGCACCGCATGGAACACGGTGTCGAGCTACACGCAGACTTGGAATGGATCGGCATGGAGCCCGGCCGACGATGCGACCACCGAATACAATACTGCGCCTAGTTCCACCGAATGCCGCTACACCTGCGTGACCAATTACACTTGGAACGGATCCGCATGTGTACAATGTCTCGATGACAGTTACTGCAGTGGACTGACGCCTCACTGTTTGCTCTCCGATAACATTTGTGTGGGTTGTCGCGATAACAATGACTGTAATATCGGCGCAGGAGAACCGTGCAACACAACAACCCATACTTGCGGATGGAATGTTTGCGGCGATGGCGTGCTCGGCGGTACGATCCCGGCTTTTGTCGAGGGATTCGAGAGCGGCACTGTGCCAAATTATACAAGCGGGAATTGGGCGATATCGACTGTCCAAAAACATTCGGGAAACTATGCGTTGAAATCACATGCGATCCCGGACGATGAAACAACCTCAATATATTTCATCAAATATACCGATGGCCAAATATGTTTTTGGTATGCCGGTTACTCGGAACCTTATGACAAACTAAAAGTCTTGGTCGATGGAGTTGAAAAATTCAGTTATGGCGGCAATCGGCAGACATGGACACAACAGTGTATATCCGTGACTGTCGGATATCCGACGGTTGAATTTCAATATAGTAAAGATCCCTCCACAACCATGGGGTGGGATGCATTCTATGTAGATGATATCCGATTCTATAACACGACGACCGAACAGTGCGATGGTGGAGCCACCACCACTTGCACTGTCCTTGGTTTCGATTGCGGCGAGACCGTGAGTTGCGGATCAGATTGTACTTGGAACGCAGCGGGAGCAGAATGTCACGACGACGGCGGATGCGGTTGCTAATGAAAAGTCTTAATCAGACATACCGACACAGATAGGCGGTATCGACCTTCACTTTGAGCTTGAACTTCTTGCCTTTGTCGACGGTGAAGGTGTGGCCGGGGCCAAAGCGCTTCCACGCCGTCTCGCCCGGTAACTGGACCGTCAGCTCGCCCGCGACCACCGTCATGTGCTCGACGGTGTCGGTGCCGAATTCGTACTCACCCGGCGCCATGACGCCGACCGTGGCCTTCCCCTCGTTGGTCATGAAACCGATCGACTTGACCGTGCCGTTGAAATACTCATTGACCTTGAACATTGCATGCTCCCTCATAAAGTGGCGGGGATAGGTTCGTCGATTGAGAGGGAATTGTCAAGTCCTTACTTCCACACCGGCTGGCCGGAGGCCTTGAGCTCGCTCTTCCATTTGGTCTGCACGAGGTCGATGAGCGTCTTGGGGAGCGGGACATAGTCGAGCGCCTTGGCCGCCTTGTCGCCGTTCTTGAAACACCAGTCGAAGAACTTGAGCATCGTCTGCGCCTTGGCGGCGTCGGGCATCGCTTTATATATAAGGATATAAGAGGCGCCTACTATCGGCCAGCTCTGATCGCCCGCCTGATCGGTGAGGACCATGTAGAAACCCTTCGCGTTCTGCCAGTCGGCGTTTGCCGCCGCGCTCTGGAAGGTGTCGATGGCGGGGGCGACGAACTTGCCCGCCTTGTTCTTGAGCTTGGTGTAGGTCATCTTGTTCTTGAGGGCGTAGGCATATTCGACATAGCCGATCGAACCGCCAGTCTGCTTGACGAACGCGGCGACACCTTCGTTACCTTTGCCGCCCACGCCGGCGGGCCAGTTGACCGCCTTGGCATTGCCGACCTTGGCGGACCAGTCGGCCGATGCCTTGGTCAGGTAGTTGGTGAAGATCCAGGTGGTGCCGGAACCGTCGGAGCGGTGGACCACGACGATCTTCTGGTCGGGAAGGGCGAGTCCCGGGTTATCGGCCGCTATCTTCGGGTCGTTCCACTTCGCTATCGCGCCGAGAAATATCTGCGCGAGCGTTTCGCCCGAGAGTTGGAGTTTCCCCGGCTCTATTCCTTTCACATTGATCACCG
>CAYPQK010000122.1:0-4753 GCA_964412895.1 uncultured Spirochaetales bacterium | reverse complement strand
GGGAACTGGAACAAGCCCGCCGCATTCAGGTCCTCCTCCTTGAGCGGTTCGTCCGATGCGCCGAAGTCGACCGTCTTGGCCTTGATCTGGGCGATGCCGCCGCCCGAGCCGATCGACTGGTAGTTGAGCTGCATGCCGGTAAGCTTGTTGTAGTCGAAGGCCCACTGCGAGTAGATGGGGAACGGGAAGCTGGCCCCCGCGCCGTTGACCGTTTCGGCCGCCGCGAGCGTGGCGAAGGTAAATAGCGCGATGAGCAGAGCAAGTAACTTCTTCATAATCTCCTCTCCTCTTGTGTTATCAATAACCCTCCGGCGCAGCGGCGCCGGACAGGCACAGTAATAGAGCCGTTCTGTTAGAGTACCGTGAACGCGCGGTCAGATTCCGGCGAACAAAACGAGAATTGGCGGTCAATTGACGCCCTCTTAACGATACCCTAACACGGCGCCTCTATCTTTACCGTGGATCAAGAACGGGGAGATGCGATGTCCCGCTTCGGCGACTACATATCGGAACACTTCGAAACGATCTTCAAATGGTTCACCATACTGTGCGCCGCGACGGTGCTCGCCGTCATGGCGGCGATGTTCATCCAGCTTGCGTGGAACGCCCGGCTCGCCATCGGGGAATTCGGCATCGGATTCCTGTGGAGCGATGTGTGGGACCCGGCGCTCAACCAGTACGGCGCCCTTTCCAGCATCTACGGAACGCTTGTCTCGACCGCCATCGCGATGGTGATCGCGGTGCCGATGAGCGTGGTGATCGCCCTCTTTCTCGTGGAACTGGCCCACCCGACGGTGTCGAAGATCGTCGGCGGGGCGATAGAACTGCTCGCGGCGATCCCTTCCATCATATACGGCATGTGGGGACTCTTCGTCTTTGCGCCGTTCATGGCCGAAACGGTCCGGCCGTTCCTGCAGGAGACGCTGGGACTCGAAAAGGCGCCGCTCATCGGGGAATTCTTCACCGGCGCGCCGATGGGTATCGGGATGCTGACCGCCGGGATCATACTCGCCCTCATGGTGCTCCCGTTCATCACCGCCGTCATGCGCGATGTCTTCGCGATGGTGCCGTCGGTGGTCAAGGAGTCGGCCTACGGGATGGGATCGACGACATGGGAAGTGACGCACAAAGTGACGCTCCGCTACGGCATTCAGGGGGTCATCGGTGCCTGCTTCCTCGGGCTCGGCCGCGCGCTGGGCGAAACGATGGCGGTCACCTTCGTCATCGGCAACGCCCACCGCATCTCGGCGTCGCTTTTCGACGCCGGCAACTCGATCGCCTCGACGCTGGCCAACGAGTTCGCCGAGGCCTCCGAGCCGATCTACCTTCACTCGCTCATCTACCTCGGGCTGGTACTGCTGGTGATGACCTTCCTCATCCAGTTCGCCGCGCAGTGGTGGGTGCGCCGCCTGAAGAAGAGCATGGGGGCGGGGCTATGAAAAAGGCATCCAACACCCGCCGCCGCGAACTGACCGATCTGACGATGCGCATCGTATCGGGCGGCGCGTCGCTCATCGGCATCTTCTTCCTCGTGTGGATACTGTGGACCGTCGCGAAGAACGGCATCGCCGCCTTCAACTACGACTTTTTCACCGCGCTCCCGACGCCCCCCGGCATCGAAGGAGGCGGACTTGCCAACGCCATCGCCGGGACGCTCATCATCACGCTGCTGGCCGCCCTCATCGGCGTGCCGCTCGGTCTTTTCACCGGCGTCTATCTCGCCGAATTCGGCCGGAATACGCGTTTCGGTGGGGCGGTACGGTTCACGATAAACATCACTATGGGGATTCCCTCGATCATTGTGGGACTTTTCGTCTATACCCTACTCGTCCTGCCATTCAAACATTTTTCGGCCTATGCCGGGGCGGCGTCTCTCGCCATCATCATGCTACCGGTCATCGCGCGGACCACCGAGGATATGCTGAACCTCGTGCCGAACTCTCTGCGCGAATCGGCGCTCGCCATCGGGATGCCGCGCTGGCGCGCCATCGTTTCGATCCTCTTCCGCGCCGCGCGGTCGGGACTGCTGACCGGGATACTGCTCGCCGTGGCGCGGGTATCGGGAGAGACGGCGCCGCTTCTCTTTACCGCGATGAACAGCCCCTACTGGATGCGGGGACTCGCCGAACCGACCGCCAATCTGACCGTCACGATATTCAACTACGCGATGAGCCCGTTCGACGACTGGAAGACGCTGGCGTGGGGGGCGTCGTTGCTGATCATGGCGACGGTGCTCGGGGTGAACCTGCTCGCCCGGACCTTACTGAGGGAGAAAACGAAATGAGCGATGTGAAACTGCCGCTGTACGGAGAACTTGCCGACCCGACGCCCAAGATATCGGTGCGCGGGCTCGATTTCTTCTACGGCGATCATCAGGCGCTCTTCGCCAACGATCTGGACATCGCCCCCAATCGCGTCACGGCGGTCATCGGGCCGTCGGGCTGCGGCAAATCGACCCACCTGCGGGTCTATAACCGTATCTTCGAACTCTACCGCGACCAGCGGGCGAAGGGGACGGTCCTGCTCAACGGCGAGAACATCTTCGCTCCGTCGGTGAAACTGCTCGAACTGCGCCGCCGCATCGGGATGATATTCCAGAAGCCGACGCCGTTCCCGATGTCGGTCTACGAGAATGTCGCCTACGGGATACGGCTTCACTACGCGGTATCGAAAAGCGAACTCGACGGCCGCGTCGAAGAGGCGCTCAAGGGGGCGGCGCTCTGGGAAGAGGTGCGCGACCTCCTGCATAAGCCGGGGACGGCGCTGTCGGGCGGCCAGCAGCAGCGGCTCTGCATCGCGCGGGCGATCGCCGTCGAGCCCGAGGTGCTTCTGATGGACGAACCGACCAGCGCCATAGATCCCATCGCGACCGCCAAGATAGAGGAATTGGTCGAGGGGCTCAAGGGACGCTACACCATCGTGATCGTCACTCACAACATGCAGCAGGCGGCCCGCATCAGCGACTTCACCGCCTTTTTCTTCAAGGGCTACATCATCGAATTCGGGGCGACGCGCCAGATATTCACCAACCCGCACAACAAAAAGACCGAGGAATATATTACCGGACGGTTCGGATAAGGGAGGATGCCATGCCGATGCGGATACAGCGCGACATCGCGAAACTGAAACAACAGATGCTCGAGATGAGCGTGCGGGTCGAGGAGGTCTTTTCGCGGACCATCCGGTGCGTCAAGGAGCGCGACGCGGCCGCCGCTCGGGTCATCATCGACGGCGACCGGGCGGTCGATCTGGCCGAGGTCGATCTCGAGGAGGAGTGCCTCAAGACGCTCGCCCTCAACCAGCCGGTGGCGACCGATCTGCGACTCATCGTCGCGGTACTCAAGATCAACAACGATCTCGAACGGATCGGCGATCTGGCGGTCAACATCGCCGAGCGGGTCCTGACGCTCGCCGACCACGCCGAGGTGCCGCTGCCGTTCGATTTCAACCGGATGTCGGGCATCGCGCAGATCATGCTCCACCGTTCCATCGAGGCGCTGGTGAACCTCGACAAGACGACCGCTTACGAAGTTCTTGCGCAGGACCGAGAAATAGATACCATACACCGGGAGATGTACCGGGCGGCATCGAAGGAGATGTGCGCGAAACCGGGACAGATAGAGTTCCTGCTGCACGGGATCGCGGTGTCGCGCTATCTCGAACGGATAGCCGACCACGCGACCAATATCGCGGAGGATGTCATCTACCTCGTGGACGGCGAGATCGTGCGGCACCACACCGGGGAGGGACCGAAGAATTGATGAAACGGCGTCTGCTCTGGCGACTGCTCCCCGCCTTCGTGGCGGTGGTGGCGGTGTCATTATTCCTGTTCTCGCTGGTCGCCTTCCGCACCTTCAACGATTTCCACCGTGCCCAGATAACCGACGAATTGCGGGCGCAGGTGATGCTCGCCGAACCGACCCTCCGTGCCTCGGCCGACCTCCAGCAGGCGGTCAAAGAACTGGACGAACGGACCGGGACCCGGTTCACCGTCATACTGCCCGACGGCACGGTGGCCGCCGATTCGGCCGAGGACCCGGCGCAGATGGCCAACCACGCCGACCGTCCCGAGATCCGTAACGCATTCGGCGGGGTCGTCGGCATGTCGACCCGCTACAGCCCGACGCTGAAAAAGGACCTGACCTATGTCGCTCTGCGGGTCCGCACGGCGGGGGAGACGCAGTTCGTCCTGCGCGCCGCAAAACCGCTGCGCGGCGTCAACGATGCGATACGGCCGGTCTTCGGCGTGATACTGCTGGCGGCGCTCATCATCGCGGTCGCGGCGGCGTTGGTCAGCTACATCGTCGCGCGGCGGATGAGCATCCCCCTGCGCCACATTCAGGAGGGGGCCGAAAAGTTCGCCGCCGGTGAGCTCCGGAGCCGTCTTGCCGTCCCCGACACCGAGGAATTCGCGCGACTCGCCCGGTCGCTCAACACGATGGCGGCCGAACTCGACACGCGGATACGGACCATCACCGACCAGCGCAACGAACTGCAGACGATCCTCACCAGCATGGATGAGGCGCTCATCGTGGTGGGGGGCGATGAGACGGTACTGCGGCTCAACCGCGCCGCCGGGATGCTTTTCCATACGGCCGTCGAGGAGGCGGAGGGGAAGCCGGTGGTCGGCATCGTCCGCAACCGCGCGCTCCACGAATTCATCCGCGAAGTGCTTGTCACCGGGCTATCGGGCCAGCGCGAGGTCGAACTGTACGACAGCGACGGCCGGGTGCTCCTCACCCACGGTACCATC
>CAYPQK010000121.1:0-7444 GCA_964412895.1 uncultured Spirochaetales bacterium | reverse complement strand
GCAGTACAGCGGTGCCGCGAAGAACTTCTCTTTCGTGGTGACCGGTGTGGTTCAGGATGATTCCACCGGTATCCAGTGGGAACAGACGGTGCCGCAGATATACAGCGATTGCGGCAGTAGTCCCAGCTGTACATGGGATCAGGCGGTGGCTCACTGCGAGAATGCGACCACCGGCGGCTTCAGCGACTGGCGTCTCCCGAGCGATCAGGAGATGGAGAGTCTTCTCGACTACAGCGGCGTGAGCCCGATGGTGCCGACCGGCATCTTCACGATGTTCAACGGCGACAATTTCTGGAGTGCTACCGAGAATCAGGCCAACCCGACGATGAGCGCATGGGCGACCTATTTTGCGATAGGGACCACCCAGCCTCATCCGAAGACCGAGCCGCTTAAGGTCCTCTGCGTGCGCGGTACCGCCTATTTCCCGACCGCGGCGAAGTTCTTCACCCCCGAATGGCGCGGCGGCGATCAGGTCTACACCGACTCGCAGACCGGCATCATGTGGACCGGCGATTACTGGTACAGCGATGTGGTCCCGGTATCGGATTGGACCGAGGCGCTTTCGTATTGTGAGCTGGGCGAGTTCGGCGGTTACACCGACTGGCGTCTGCCGAATGTCAACGAATTGCGCACCGCATACGACCGCACTTGGGTGAATCCCCCGGCCGATTTTCCGGGCCTTATCTCTTACTCGTTCTGGTCTTCGACGACCCGTCCCGACGGATTCGCCGACGCCGCCTATTATGTCACCATCGGCGGTACGGTCGGTTCTCAGATGAAGACGCTGGCCGGCGCGGTCAGGTGCGTCAGATAAGATCGTGAGTCGTGAGTAGTGAGTCGTGAGTAGGGGCGCGATTCATCGCGCCCTAATAGGTCCCGGTCCGTTGCCGAAATCCCTTGAACACCTGTAGATGTGCCGCGAGGAGCGGCCGTTTGTCGCGGAACCGCTCGATCCGGGCATAGGCGTTGTGGGCATGGATGCTTTCGAGGTTTATCGCCTCGGTCATGAACCAGTGGATGTCGGGTTCGGCAAGCAGCAGTTCGGCCGCGCCGCGCACGATGTCCTCGGCGAAGCGGGGGCGGGTAAAGGCCTTTTCGGTGACATATTTCTCGTCGGGCCGCTTGAGAAGCGGGTATATCTCGGAACTCGCGCAGTCCTCTAATCTATCGACGATATCCTCTATCCAGATGAAGTGATCGAACGAAAGGTAGGCGGTGATGTAGGAGCGCTGATTGTGGGCGCCGAATTCGCTGATCTCCTGCGAACAGGGGCAGAGGGTGGTGACCGGGACGCGGACGCCGAGGATGAAACTGGTCCCCTGTTCGTCGCCGTAGCCGTCGAAAAGCACCTCGATGGGGAAGAGCGACCGCGCTTCGGAAACGGGCGATTTTTTCTCGATGAAGTAGGGGAACTCGAGGCTCATCATCGCCTTGGGCGACCCGAGGTTCTCGCGGGTCTCCTTGAGGATGTCGGGGATGTTGGCCATCGTGATCTCGCCGCGGAAGCGGTTGAGTATCTCGATGAAGCGGCTCATGTGGGTCCCCTTGAATTCGGGAAGGAGTTCTACCGCCATGCCGACCGCCGCGACCGTTTCCTGCGTGCCGCGAAGTTTGTCCTTGACCGTTATGGGATAGCGGATGGCCGCGACGCCCACCATGTCGACCGGCAGGCCCCGGTCGTCGCGTTGACTCTGGATATCCTTCATGAAAGCCTCCGTCGGTGCGCTGTGCAGTATAGACGGGGTCGTCGTTTTGGCAATATAATTCTGCGGGATAGCGTTATCCCGATTTCGTTGACACCGTGGCCGCTTACCTTTATCATGCGTTGAACCATTTGGAGGTTGCTTGTGAATAAGAAGATAATTGTTGCGATCGTCGCACTCGCCGTCGCGGGGGGCATCTGGTATTTCATGTCGCGTCCCCCGGTCGTGGCGGTGTGCCGCGTCGAGACCAAAGACCTCAACCGGCGGCTGGTGGTCATGGGCCGCGTGACGCCGCAGGCGACCATCAATGTCGCCACCACCTTTCCGGGCCGGGTCAAAGAGGTGACGGCGCAGGAGAACGAGACGGTGGCGAAGGGATCGCTCCTCATCGCACTGGACGAAAAGGAACTGCAGGCGAATCTCAAGGTGGCCGAGGCGGCGGTGTCGCAGGCGAAGGCGAAACTCGAGCAGATCGGCGGGACCGAGGCGCGTGTCGCCGAGGAATCGCTCAACGACGCGAAGAACAAACTTTCCGACGCGCAGAAGAATTTCGAGCGCGATACACAACTCTTCGACAAACAGGCGCTCTCGCAGAGCGAACTCCAGCGCGCCGAACTCGCGGTGAAAACGGCGCAGAGCCAGTACGATATCGCCGCGACCCGCGAACGCTCCATCGCCAAGGGGGGCAACGATTTCAACCTCGCCAAGGCGGCGCTTGAACAGGCGATGGCCAACCGCGATCTGTCGCGCCAGCGGCTCACCGACGCCCGGATATACGCCCCGTTCGAGGCGATGGTGCTGTCGCGGACCGTCGAGCCGGGGGCGGTCGCCCAGCCGGGGCAGACGCTGATGATCGTCGCGGCGGCCAAGGAATGCTACCTCACCGCCGATATCGAGGAGCGCAACCTCGCTATGGTCCGCGAAGGGCAGAAGGCGCTCGTATCGTCCGAAAGTTTCCCCGACCGCCGTTTCGACGCGACGGTCTACCAGATAGCGCGCACCGTCGATCCCCAGCGCGGTACTGTCCGGCTGAAACTGTCGGTCGCCGAAAAGCCGGAGTACCTGCGCGCCGACATGACCGTCTCGATAGATCTCGATGTGGAGAAAATAACCTCGGCGCTTCTGGTCCCCGCCGCCGCCGTGACGAGCGACGGGAAGGAAGCGACGCTGTGGGTACTCAACAACGGCCGCATCGAGAAGCGGCAGATCGTCATCGCCGAAAAAGAGAACGGGAAGGTGCGCGTCGTCGAGGGGGCGAACCCCGGCGACATGGTCATCATTCCCGACAGCAAGAAACCGCCGGTCGAAGGGACCGCGGCGAAACCCGCCGAACAGGGAGGTTGTTAGTGCCTTTTTCGGTATTCATCGCCTTCAAATACCTGCTCGACGAGAAGCGGCAGACGCTCTTCATCATGAGCGCCTGCGCCATCGGCGTGGCGGTGATGGTGTTCCTCTACGGGCTGATCTCGGGACTTCAGCGGTCGCTCGTACAGCGGACGCTCGGCAGTCAGGCCCACATAGTCCTCACCGCCAACAAGGAAAAACCGCGGCCGCTGGCCGAAACGACCGCCGATACCGCCGTCATGGCGCGGGTCGAACGCGGTTTCGACCGGCCGCAGATGATCACCGACTGGCCGCGACGGCTGGAGGCCATCGGCGCCTCGTCCGGCATCACGGCGGTCGCCCCGCGGCTGATCGGCGCGGCGCTCCTGCGGCGCGGCGATGTGGCCCGATCGGTAGCCGTGAGCGGCATCGATCCCGCCAGTTTCACCCGCATCATACCGCTGTCGACCAGCATCGTGGCGGGCCGCTACGATCTGGTGGGCGACGAGATCATCGTCGGGAAAGACCTCGCCGACGACCTCGGCGTGACGGTGGGCGACCGGGTGGCGCTCCAGACGCGCGGCGGGGCGGTCAATTTCCTCATCAGCGCGGTATTCGACCTCGGCAACCGGTCGGCCAACGAGAATCAGGTCTTCGTATCGCTGCGGCAGGCCCAGACGCTGCTCGACGCGCCGGGCGACATCAATCAGATAGATACCCGGGTAGACGAGATATTCGGCGCCGAAAAGATAGCGCGGCGGCTTGAAAAGGAGTCGGGCATCGAGACGATATCGTGGATGGAACAGAATTCGCAACTGCTCATCGCGCTGCGGTCCCAGTCGAGTTCCAGTTACCTCATCCAGTTCTTCGTGATGGTGGCGGTGGCGCTCGGCATCGCGAGCGTGCTGGTGGTGTCGGTGGTCCAGAAACGGCCCGAGATCGGCATCATGCGCGCCTTCGGGACGCGACGGTCGGTCGTGACGCGGATATTCCTCATTCAGGGGGCGGTCGTGGGACTGCTCGGATCGACGGTCGGCTGCGCCATCGGCACGGGGTTGGCGATGTTCTTCCGCGATCTCGTGAAGAATTCCGACGGCACCCCGACATTCCCGATAACCTACGAACTGTCGGAATATATCGTGTTCATCGCGATAGCGACGGTGGTCGGCATCCTCGCGGCGGCGCTTCCGGCGCGGCAGGCGGCGCGGATAGATCCCGCGCAGGTGGTGCACTGATGAGCGCCATACTCGATCTGCGCGGCGTCACCAAGACCTACGGCACCCGCATCAAGACGCAGGTGCTCCACGGCATCACACTCGATGTGTCGCGCAGTGATTTCCTCGCGATCACCGGGCAGTCGGGGTCGGGCAAGACGACGCTCCTGAACATCATGGGGCTCCTCGACCGGCCGACGACCGGGAATCTGCTGGTCAACGGCACCGACACCGCCGGTATGGACGATGAGGCGATAACGGCCCTGCGCGGCCGGACGCTCGGGTTCGTCTTCCAGTTCCACCATCTCCTCCCGGCGCTCACCATCTTAGAGAATGTGATGATGCCGATGATGGCCGACAAGGGGCGCGAGATGCCCGGTATGCGCGAATCGGCGACCGAACTGCTCAAACGGGTGGGGCTGGGCGAACGGCTGAAATACAAACCCGACGAGGTATCGGGCGGCCAAAGACAGCGGGCGGCGATAGCCCGGGCGCTGGCGATGCGGCCGGCGGTGATACTCGCCGACGAGCCGACCGGCAACCTCGACACCAACAGTTCGTCCGAGGTCTTCACCCTCCTGCGCGAGATCAACAAGGCCGACGGCACGGCCTTCTGCATAGTCACCCGCGATGCCGCCATCGCGAAGACCTGCGACCGCATCGTCTCGATCACCGACGGACGGCTGGTCTGAATCTCGGAACATCCCAACGGTAGGGGCGTCCCAACGGAACGCCCAATTTGTTTCTCCCGTAGGGGCGTCGATTCATCGCGCCCTCTTTCTGTTCACATGCAAATAAATATTGAAATGGGGAGTTCAAAGGGATACAATGGGGCGCGTTTGAGTCCAATTTTCTAATTTTGGAAATCTGTTTTGATATGACCACTCCTTTTTTAAGATGGGCCGGTGGCAAAAGATGGTTGTCACAGTATGTCGTTGAGCTGGCTACTCGATTAGAATTCAAGCGTTATTTCGAGCCATTTTTGGGAAGTGGTGCTGTTTTCTTTTCCCTTGCGCCTTCTAGAGCCGTGCTTTCCGATGCCAACAAAGATTTGATAGAAACATATATCGCGCTAAAGGCTGATTGGCAAGGCGTCGCCCATGCTCTGGCGTATCACGGAAGAAACCATTCCGAGCCTTATTATTACAGAGTAAGAGAAAGCGTGCCTGAAGGTGCCATTGCCAGAGCAGCGAGATTTATATATCTAAACAGAACATGTTGGAATGGACTGTATAGAGTAAATAAGTCGGGAGACTTCAATGTTCCCATTGGTACAAAAAAAAATGTTCTTCTTGCGACAGATGATTTTGAGCTAATATCGAAAAGACTAAAGCGGTGCAAATTAGTATGTAGTGATTTCAGGAAGATTATAGACCGGGCTCGGGATCGGGATTTAATTTATGTCGACCCGCCCTATACAGTAAACCACGATAAGAACGGGTTTCTGAGTTACAATGAAAAGATATTCCAATGGGACGATCAGATTCGTTTAAGAGATGCTCTTTTGCGAGCAAAAAGAAGAGGCGCATACATCATAGTTTCTAATGCTCACCATGAGTCTATAAGAGACCTGTACAAAGAAGAGTTCGACATTGGAGAACAAGAAAGATTTTCTGGTATATCTGGGGCATCAAAGGGAAGACATCATGGTAGCGAATATGTTATAACGGGAGGCATAAAATGATCGAGAACATTTTTCCTCGCGAAGACCTCATCGGATTGTCTAGGAAAATGTTTAAGCCCTACGAAGAGAAAGGAGTGGGAAAAGAAGATCTGGAGAAGGCTATTGAAGATGGGTGGATAGGTCAGGAAAAGAAAAAGAAAGGCAAAAAGACAGTTAAGGTCCGGAAGGATAAAAGAAAGGGAGACCTTCTTGAATCAAGGGTATGGTCTCTTTTCTACAGGATGGGATTTCATTGGTTGAATGGAAAGGGCGGTGTTAAGCTATTGGTAAATCCCAAGGATGAGGGTTCTCCCAAAGATCAAATAGATGTGGTTGGCGTTGACAACGAAGTTGCGCTTGCTGTTGAGTGCAAGACGGCTGAAACCCCCAGAAAAGATTCGTCTTTCCCTGAGTGGTGTGTGAGATTTGCCGAAATGAGGTCAAGATTTATTAACAGCATCAGGGCAACATGTCCTTCTGGGAAGAAGCGGCATGCTGCCATGTTGGTTTTTGCGTGGGACATAATCTTATCAGACAACGACAAGGCGCGGGCTGAAGAGCATAAAGTTAGAATCTTTGACGAGGCGGACCTGTGTTACTATGAGTCGCTTTGCTCACATTTAGGGGTTGCTGCGCGTTACCAATTTCTTGCGGACATCTTTAGAGGTATGCAAATAGAGGGGCTTGAAATAAAAATCCCCGCCATAAGAACGCGAATCAAGAGAACTACTTGGTACACCTTTTCTATTAGGCCAGACTATGTCTTGAAAATAGCATATGTCGCGCATAAGGCAAAAGGTAAAGCTACCGATATTGATATGTACCAGAGAATGGTTTCCAAGAAAAGGCTTAAAGAAATTGGTGAATATATAAGCGACGGAAACTCGTTTCCCACCAACATCGTAGTTAATATCTATGACAGAAAGTATTTGACCTTTGAAAAGGGTGTTGATTTGGGTGATGAGCAGGGTGCGCAGGCTGGGTGGTTGATTATAAGACCGGCATATGGGTGTGCTTGGATAATAGACGGTCAGCATCGACTATTTGCATACTCCGGGCACGAAAGAGCCGCCACCTCCTTTGTTAATATTTTGGCCTATGAATCTTTATCTTCCAGCGAACAGGCCAGAATGTTTGTTGACATTAACAGTGAGCAGAAAAAGGTTAAAAGGAGTCTTCTTGTTGAACTTGATTCTGAACTGAAATGGGAGTCTAACAACGAAGAAGATCGAATTGTCGCGATAATATCAAAGGCGGGGCTTGTTTTAGACAAAGATAAGGATTCTCCCTTCAGAAACAGGATACTGCTTTCAGATGTTAAAAGAACCAATCAGCGTTGTGTTTCCCTCACTGCTATCCACGATGCTCTCAAAAGCACAGGTTTTTACATAGCGGCAAGACGCAACAATGTTACGGAGTATGGGTTCCTGTGGCGAGATGATCAACATGCCTGTCTGTTAAGAACCATTAGGGTTTTAAAAGCATGGTTTGCCAAAATTGCCGAGCATAACAAAGAATGGTGGGATCTTGGCTCTGCTCCC
>CAYPQK010000120.1:0-7597 GCA_964412895.1 uncultured Spirochaetales bacterium | reverse complement strand
CTACGGCGCGGCCTACTGCCTGCAGGAGTTCCTGACGGTCAAGTCGGACGATGTCGAGGGGCGCAAGAAACTCTACGAGGCGATCGTGCGCGGCAAGCATAAGTACGATATCGGCGTGCCGGCATCGTTCTCGGTTCTCGTGAAGGAGATGCAGAGTCTGTGTCTCGATGTGACCCTGGTCGAAGAGAATCAGCAGTAATTAGGAGGATCCCGTGGTGAAAGATATCTTCAAGATCTTCGAGAAACCGAAGAGCAGCTTCGATTTCAAGGCGATGGAGGTCGCGCTCGCTTCCCCGGAAAAGATCCTCGAGTGGTCCTACGGCGAAGTGAAAAAGCCCGAGACGCTCAACCACCGCACCTTCAAACCCGAGAAGGACGGCCTGTTCTGCGCCAAGATCTTCGGCCCGGTCAACGACTTCGAATGTCTCTGCGGCAAGTACAAGCGGATGAAATACAAAGGTATGGTCTGCGAGAAGTGCGGTGTCGAGGTCATCGAATCGAAGGTGCGCCGCGAACGGATGGGCCACATCACGCTGGCTTCGCCGGTCGCCCACATCTGGTATGTCAAGACCTCTCCGTTCTATGTCAGCACCGTGCTGGGCATCAGCAACGCCAACCTCAACTCGGTCATCTACTGCGAGGGTTATCTGGTCCTCGAGTCGAAGATAAACGGCGTCAAGAAGGGCGACTATATCGACGAAGAGACCTTCCACGAGCTTCTCGAGAAGTTCGGCGAAGGCTCGCTTCTTGCCGAGACCGGCGCTGCGCCGATACGCAAGCTGCTCGAAGAGATGGATGTGATCGCGGTGCGGGCGGAGCTTGAGGCGACCATGGCGCAGACCGGCGACAAGAGTCTTGCCGCCAAGCAGCAGAAGCGCATCAATGTCCTTAACAAGTTCATGCGTTCGAATGTCCGTCCGCTCAACATGATACTGACCATACTCCCGGTCCTGCCGCCCGATCTGCGGCCGCTGGTGCCGCTCGACGGCGGCCGGTTCGCGACAAGCGATCTCAACGATCTCTACCGCCGCGTCATCAACCGGAATAACCGTCTGAAAAAACTCATGGATCTCGGCGCCCCGGATGTCATTATCAAGAATGAGAAGCGGATGCTTCAGGAGGCGGTCGACGCCCTGTTCGACAACACCAAGGTCCACCGTCCGATACAGGGGCCCAACGGCCGTCCCTACAAATCGCTCTCCGATATGCTGCGCGGCAAGCAGGGCCGGTTCCGCCAGAACCTGCTCGGTAAGCGCGTCGACTATTCGGGTCGTTCGGTCATCACCATCGGTCCTGAGTTGAAACTGCACCAGTGCGGTCTGCCGAAGATCATGGCGCTGGAGCTGTTCAAGCCCTTCATCTACAACAAACTGCAGGAACGCGGCTTTGTCTCCACCGTCAAGGGGGCCAAGCAGATGGTTGAGAGCGGCGAGGATATCGTATGGGAGATCCTAGAAGAGGTCGTCCGCGAACATCCGGTCATCCTCAACCGCGCCCCGACGCTCCACCGGCTCGGCATGCAGGCGTTCGAACCGATACTCATTGAATCGAAGGCGCTGCGGCTCCACCCGCTGGTCTGTACCGCGTTCAACGCCGACTTCGACGGCGACCAGATGGCGGTCCATGTGCCGCTGTCGGTCGAGGCGCAGCTCGAAGCGCGCGTTCTGATGATGTCGACCAACAATATCCTGTCGCCCGCATCCGGAGTACCGATCATCGTTCCGTCGCAGGACATAGTGCTGGGTCTCTACTACCTGACCACCGAACGGCCCTACACGAAAGGCGAAGGAAAGTACTTCTACTCGGAACGGGAAGTGCTCATGGCACGCGACGCCGATGTGGTCGAATGGCAATCGATGATCTTCGTCCGTATCGAGGACAAGATATACCGCACTACCCCGGGCCGCATCATGCTGTGGCAGGTGACCCCGCGCGAACTCGGTTTCGATATGATCAACAAGCAGTTCAAGAAGGGGAACTGGTCCGACATACTCGACCTCAGCTACCGTAAATCGGGCGGCAAGTCGACCGTCATCTTCGCCGACAAACTCAAGAACCTCGGCTACGAGTTCTCGACCAAGGCGGCCTACTCGATAGCGCTCTCCGACATCAAGGTCCCCGAAGAGAAATGGAACATCATCCGCGAGACCGAGAAGGAGATCCGCGAGATCGAGGACAACTACAATGTCGGTAAATTGAGCCGCGGCGAACGGTACAACCAGATCGTCGATCTGTGGGACCGCGCCAACGAGCGGGTCACGCTGAAGATGATGGAACAGCTCAAGGAAAAAGAGGTCAAGCACGAACAGTGGGGCAAGGTTACGGTACCCTCCGACAACCCCATCTATGTCATGGCCGATTCCAAGGCGCGCGGCAGCAAGGACCAGATCCGTCAGCTCGGCGGTATGCGCGGTCTTATGGCCAAGCCCTCCGGCGAGATCATCGAAACGCCCATTCTCGCCAACTTCAAGGAAGGCCTCGATTCGCTCGATTATTTCATATCTACCCACGGCGCCCGCAAGGGTTCGGCCGATACGGCGCTCAAGACCGCGAACTCCGGCTACCTGACCCGCCGTCTGGTCGATGTCGCGCAGGATGTGGTCGTGGTCGAAGAGGACTGCGGCACCACCATCGGTATCTGGGCCGAAGCGCTGCTGAACGATTCGGGCGAAGAGATCGCGCCGCTCAAGGAGCGCGTGCTGGGCCGTATCGTCATGGATGATGTCGAGGATCCCGAGACGGGCGACATCGTCATCGAATCGGGCGAGATGATAGACGAGGAAAAGGCCGAGAAGGTAAAGACGCTCGGCATCGACGCCATCTACATCCGCTCGGCGCTTACCTGCCGTTCCAAATACGGCGTCTGCACGAAATGCTACGGCCGCGATCTGTCGCGCGGACACCTCATCAATGTCGGCGAAGCGGCGGGCATCATCGCGGCGCAGTCGATCGGCGAACCGGGCACCCAGCTGACGATGCGTACCTTCCATGTCGGCGGTGTCGCGTCGCGTACCACGGAAAAGTCGTCGCACGAAGCGAAGCGCAGCGGTATCGTCCGATTCAAAGATATAAAACTCCTCACCAAACACTACGAGACCAAGCCGAGCGCCGCGACCCTGCGCACCGAAGGGGTCTATGTCGTCATGAACCGTAATGGCCGCGTCATCATCACCGATGAAAAAGGCCGCGAACGGGAAAAATATCCGGTCAGCTACGGCACCACGCTGTTCGTCAAGGACGGCGAGAGGGTCGAGAAGGACCGCGTGCTCGCCGAGTGGGATCCCTACAATACCCCCATCATCGCCGAGACCGACGGATTCGTGAAGTATGAGGACATCGAGAACGGCATCACGGTCCGCGAGGAACTCGATCTGCAGACCGGTCTTTCCAAGACGGTCGTCATCAACTCGCGCGACCCGAAGAAGGCGCCGAAGATACTTATCACCGACGCCTCCAAGAAGAAAGCCAAGAAGATAGACCGCGGCGAAGCGCTCTACCATCTGCCGGTCAATGTTTATATCGAGGTCAAGAACGGCGAGGAGATCACCATGGGCGCGATACTGGCCAAGGTGCCGCGCGAAGCCCGCAAGACCAAGGACATCACCGGCGGTCTGCCGCGCATATCCGATCTGTTCGAGGCGCGCCGCCCGAAGATCCCGGCCATCGTCAGCGAGATTGAGGGGCACATCACCATCTCGACCGAGACCAAGGGTGTGAAGAACAAGACCATGATCACCGTCACTCCCGATCAGGGCGACCAGCGCATATACCTTGTCCCGAAAGAGAAGCACATCAATGTCCATGACGGCGACTTCATCGAGGCGGGCGAATCGCTCATCGACGGTTCGATCGATCCGCACGATGTCCTGCGCATCAAGGGCGAGATAGAGGTGGCCAAGTTCCTTGTGCAGGAGGTTCAGAAGGTCTACAAACTTCAGGGCGTCCCGATCAACGACAAGCACATCGAGGTCATCGTGCGCCAGATGCTGCGCAAGGTCCGCATCGCCGATTCGGGCGACACCCCGCTCATGAAGGGCGAACTCATCGAGAAGGAGATACTCGAAGCGGTCAACGCGACCGCCGAGAAGGAAGGGAAGAAACAGGCGCTCTGGGAAACGGCACTGCTCGGCATCACCAAGGCGTCGCTCAACACCGAATCCTTCATCTCTGCCGCGTCGTTCCAGGAGACCACCAAGGTGCTCACCAACGCGAGCATCGAGAAGAAGGTCGATAAGCTGCGCGGTCTCAAGGAGAATATCATTATCGGTAAACGCATCCCGGCCGGCACCGGATTCCCGAGATACAACGAAGCGAATTACGAAGCGGCGCTTGCCGAAGAGCTCGTTGACCCCGCGGAAGACGATGAGGAACCGAGCGGCGAAAAGAAGTAGCCCCGGGCCTAAAAAGGCCGTTTCACTGTGTGGCGGCGCCTGCGGGCGCCGCTTTTTTTTTCCTCTGATTATCAGCTGTTATCTCCACTAGGGAAAAAATCTTTGACAGCCGGGGACCCTACACTACAATCGGCCACGTTTTTTTGCTCAGCCTATAACAGGAGAGACAAGGGGAGAACAAGGATGCCGACGATCAATCAGTTGGTCAGAAAAGGAAGAGAAGCGGTCAAGTACAAAAGCAAGTGCCCGGCGCTGGTGTCATGTCCTCAGCGGAAAGGGGTGTGCGTCCGCGTCTACACTACGACGCCCAAGAAGCCCAACTCGGCGCTTCGTAAGGTCGCCCGTGTGCGGCTGACAAGCGGATTCGAGGTCACCTGCTACATTCCCGGTGAGGGACATAACCTGCAGGAGCACAGCGTCGTCCTCGTGAGAGGCGGCCGTGTCAAGGACCTTCCCGGTGTTCGCTACCACATCGTCCGCGGCACGCACGACGCGTCCGGCGTCGACGGCCGTCGACAGAGCCGTTCGAAATACGGCGCGAAAAGACCTAAATAACGGAGGGGAAGAGCTATGCCGAGAAAAGCGTTCGTATCGCGCAGAGAGATACTTCCCGACTCGAAGTACGGCGAGGTCCTCATTCAGAAGTTCATAAACAAGGTCATGCTAAAAGGCGAAAAAACGGTCGCCGAGAACATCGTCTACGGTGCGCTTGAAAAGGCGGCCAAGGGCAAGAACGACGGTCCCGTCGACATGTTCCGCCGCGCTCTCGAGAACATTCGCCCCAAGGTCATGGTCAAGTCGACCCGTATCGGCGGCGCCAACTATCAGGTGCCCACCGAGGTCACCCTCGAGAAGAGTCAGTCGATCGGGATGAAGTGGATACTCACCGCGGCCCGCAACCGCTCCGAGAAAGGGATAGTCGAGCGGCTCGCCTCAGAGTTGGACGACGCCTTCAACAAACGCGGCAATGCGTTCAAGAAGATGGACGAGACCCACAAGATGGCCGAGGCCAACAAGGCCTTCGCTCACTTCAAGTGGTAGTGGTAGTGGAGAGATAGTACCCCAATGGCGGTGAAGGAAAAGAACATAGCGCTCGCCGATATCCGGAACATCGGGATAGCGGCGCACATCGACGCGGGCAAGACCACGACGACCGAGCGCATCCTTTTCTACACCGGCGTCTCGTACAAGATGGGCGAGGTCCACGAAGGGACCGCCGTCATGGACTGGATGGATCAGGAGCAGGAACGCGGCATCACCATCACCAGCGCCGCGACCACCTGCCACTGGAAAGAGAAGCGCATCAATATCATCGATACCCCCGGCCATGTCGACTTCACCGTCGAGGTGGAACGGTCGTTGCGCGTACTCGATGGCGCGGTGGCGGTCTTCTGTGCCGTCGCCGGCGTCCAGCCGCAGTCCGAAACGGTCTGGCGTCAGGCCGACCGCTACAATGTCCCGCGCATCGCCTTTGTCAACAAGATGGACCGTACCGGCGCCGATTTCGACAATGTCATAGTGATGATGCGTGAACGGCTCGGCGCGAACGCGGTGGCGATACAGCTTCCCATCGGCGCAGAGGAGAACTTCCTCGGTATCGTCGATGTGGTCGAACGGGTCGCCTACTACTATGACAACGATATGCTCGGCGCGAAGTATCGTCTCGAAACGGAGATACCGTCGGCGCTCATCGAAAAGACCGAGCAGGCGCGCGAGAAGCTCATCGAGGCGGTCTCGGAGTTCGACGATGCCATCATGAAAGGGTTTCTTGACGGCCATGATCCCGATGCGGCGACGCTCAAGGCGGCGCTCCGCAAGGGAGTGGTCAGTTCCGCCATATTCCCGGTCCTCTGCGGTTCGGCCTTTAAGAACAAGGGGATCCAGCCGCTTCTCGACGCGGTCATCGATTACCTTCCCGCGCCCGACGATGTGCCGCCCGCCAAAGGGATCCATCCGAAGACCGGCGCCGATATACTGCGCCGTCCCGAGGACAAGGAACTGGGCGCCTACATATTCAAGATCATGAGCGACCCGTATGTCGGCGAGCTCAACTATGTCCGCGTCTATTCGGGCGAACTGCAGAACGGTCAGCTCGTCTACAACGCGACGGCCGATCAGCAGGAACGGATCGGTCGGCTGCTCCGCATGCATGCCAACAAACGCGAGGATGTCGATGTCATCCGCGCCGGCAACATCGGCGCGATAGTCGGCCTCAAATACGGCACCACCGGCTCGACGCTGTGCGAGAAGGCCAAGCCGATCATCTTCGAGCCGATGAACTTCCCCGATCCGGTCATCTCGGTCGCGATAGAACCGAAGACCAAGGCCGACGAGGAGAAGCTCGGCTATTCGCTCCAGAAGCTTTCGAAGGAAGACCCGAGCTTCAAGGTCCGCACCGATCAGGAAACGGGCCAGACGATCATCTCGGGCATGGGCGAGTTGCACCTTGAGGTGCTCGTGGAACGGCTCCGCCGCGAATTTAAGGTCGACGCGAATGTCGGCAAGCCGCAGGTGAGCTACCGCGAGACCATCACAAAAGCGGTCCGCCACGAATACAAACATGTCAAGCAGACCGGCGGCCGGGGCCAGTACGCCCATGTCGTCTTCTCGCTCGAACCGCTCGCGCCCGGCAGCGGCATGCAGTTCGAGGAAAAGACGAAGGGAGGGGTCATCCCCAACGAATATTTCAAGTCCATACAGAAAGGTATCGAGGCTGCCTCCACGAGCGGAAAACACGGGTTCCCGGTGGTCGATGTGAAGGTGACGCTGGTCGACGGTTCGTCCCATGAGGTCGATTCGTCCGACATCGCATTCCGCGTCGCCGCTTCCACCTGTTTCCGCGAGGCGCTGGAAAAAGGGGCGCCGCGCATACTTGAACCGATCATGGATGTCGAGATAACGACCCCGGAGGATTACCTCGGCGATGTGCTCGGCGATCTGCGGAGCCGTCGCGGCGAAGTGGTGGGCATGAACGAAGGCCGCGGCGCCAAGGCGAAGATAGTCCGGGCGCAGGTCCCTCTTTCGGAGATGTTCGGCTATTCGACCGATCTCCGTTCCCGTTCGCAGGGCCGTGCCACCTACACGATGCAGTTCGCGTTCTACCGGGAGCTACCCGAAAGTATAAGGTCTCAGCTGTTCGCATATTATTAAGAGAAGGAGGCGGAGAGATGGCGAAGGAGAAATTCAACAGGACGAAGCCCCATGTG
>CAYPQK010000119.1:0-7605 GCA_964412895.1 uncultured Spirochaetales bacterium | reverse complement strand
CAGTAGGCCGCGCCGTAGGCCTCGAGCGCCCAGACCTCCATCTCGCCGAGCCGCTGACCGCCGAACTGCGCCTTGCCGCCGAGCGGCTGCTGCGTGACCAGCGAGTAGGGACCGGTACTCCGGGCATGGACCTTCTCGTCGACCAGGTGGTGGAGCTTCAGGAAGTACATGATCCCCACCGTGACATCCGATTCAAAGGTATCGCCCGTCCGTCCGTCGAACAGCGTTACCTTGCCCTGCTCCGGCTGACCGGCGTAGGTAAGAAGTTCGCGGATATCCTCTTCCTTCGCGCCGTCGAAGACCGGAGAGGCCATATAGACGCCCCCCTTCATCGACTTGATGAACGAGTGGACATCGTCGTCGTCGGCCTCATCGATGAGCTTGGACACCGCCGCCGACGGGGCGAGTATCTTTTTCAGTTCGGCCCGCAGTTTGGCGCCCGACCAGTTCTGCGCGAGGTAGTCGTTGACCTTCTCGCCGATACGACGCGCCGCCAGACCGAGATGGACCTCGAGGATCTGGCCGATATTCATACGGGAAGGAACGCCGAGCGGGTTGAGGACGATATCGACCGTCCGCCCGTCCTGCATGTAGGGCATGTTCTCTTCGGGCAGGAGCAGCGACACGACGCCCTTGTTGCCGTGGCGGCCCGACATCTTATCGCCGACCGACAGTTTGCGCTTGATCGCGACAAAGACCTTGACCGACTTGATGACGCCGGGGGCGAGATCGTCGTTCTTGGTCACCTGTTTCATGCGGTTGTCATATATCTTGCGAATGGTCTCGACCTTGCGGCGCATCGAAAGGAGATGTTCCTTTATCTTCTTCATCGCGTTGCGGTCGGAGACCGACACATTCGGCAGATAACTCTCGGGGATCTTCGCGACCGCGTCGGCGTTCAACTTCTCTCCCTTTTTGAGAATGGTCTGCCCCTTATCGTGCTTCGTTTCGGCGTCGGTGGTCTTGCCGGTGAGCAGTTTGCGGATGATATCGTTGGTGTAGACCTCGATGATGCGGATCTCGTCGTCCCGGTTCCGCTTGAGGGTATCGAGCTGTTCCTTCTCCTGCTCCTTCATCCGGCCGTCCTTTTTGGTCCCCTTGCGGGCGAAGATGCGGGCGTCGATGATGACCCCTTCGACCCCCGGCGGCACATAGAGCGAACTGTCCTTCACATCGCCCGCCTTCTCGCCGAAGATGGCGCGCAGCAGCTTTTCCTCGGGAGAGAGCACCGTTTCGCCCTTCGGCGTGACCTTGCCGACCAGGATATCGCCCGCCCGGACCTTCTGGCCGATGCGGATGATGCCCGATTCGTCGAGCTTCCGGAGCACCTCGTCGGGGGCGTTCGGGATATCGCCCGTGATCTCTTCGGGACCGCGCTTGGTGTCGCGCGCCTCACAGACGAACTCTTCAATATGGATGGAGGTGAAGGTGTCCTCGCGCAGGAGCCGTTCGTTGATGAGTATCGAATCCTCGAAGTTGTAGCCGCTCCACGGCATGAAGGCGATGAGCACATTGCGCCCGAGCGCCAGTTCGCCGCGGTTGATGGCAGGACCGTCGGCAAGGGTATCGCCCTTGGCCACCCGGTCGCCCACATCGATCACCGGCCGCTGATCTATCTCGGTGTTCTGGTTCGAGCGGCGGTGCTTGATGAGATTGTAGATATCGACATCGACCGTTTCCTCGGTCTCCGACTCGTCGACCTTGACCACGATGCGGGTCGCGTCGACCTTGACCACTTCGCCGCTCCGTTTTGCATAGATGGTGTAGCCCGAATCGCGGGCGACATAGCGCTCCATGCCCGATCCAATCAGCGGGGCGTCGGTCTTCACCAGCGGAACCGCCTGCCGCTGCATGTTCGAACCCATCAGTGCGCGGTTCGCGTCATCGTGTTCGAGGAACGGGATGAGCGATGCCGACACCGACACGATCTGCACCGGGGTAAGATCCATCAGCGTCACCTGATCACGGGAAAGACGGACGATATCGCCCTTGTCACGGGCGTTGAGGAACTCATCCTTCAGCATATTCTTCTCAAGCGGCGTCGAAGAGGGAGCGATCCGGTGCTTCTGTTCCTCGATGGCATCGAGGTAGAGCACCTTCGTGGTCACCTTGTTTTTCTCGATGACACGATAGGGGGTCTCTATGTAGCCGAATTCATTGATGCGGGCGAAAGTGGTCAGCGATACGATAAGGCCGACATTCGGACCTTCCGGCGTCTCGACCGGACAGATACGGCCGTAGTGGGTCTTATGAACATCGCGCACCTCGAAACTGGCATGTTCGCGCGCCAGACCACCGGGACCGAGCGCCGACAGACGCCGCTTGTGGGTCATCTCCGACAGCAGGTTGGTCTGGTCCATGAACTGCGACAACTGGCCGCCGGCAAAGAATTCCTTAAGGACTGCGGTTACTTGCTTATAGCTGATGACCTCGTAGGGGGTCAGCGTCTCTATGGCGGACCCGGCCAGTTTTTCCTTGATGCTGTGCGCCATGCGCAGGAGACCGGTCTTGAACACATCCTCCAGCAGTTCGCCCACCAGACGGACACGACGATTGCCGAGGTGATCGATATCGTCGGCGATACCGCGGCCGTCGGTCAGGTTGAGCAGGCAGAGGACCGTGTTGAACACATCCTCGCGACGCAGCAGCCGGTAGCTGAGATCGACATTCTCGCCGAACTTGTGGTTCATCCGGAGACGGCCGACCGAACTGAGGTCGTAATTTTCGGGATTAAGGAACAGATTATTGAAGTAATTCTCGGCAACTTCGAGGTTCACCGGATTTGAAGGGACCATGATCTTGTAGATCTCAAGATAGGCATCCTCGCGCGTTTTGACCTTGTCGACCTTGAGGGTGTCGGACAGGTGCGACGAGTATTTCATGTTCTCGATATAGATGGTCTCGATGGGGCCGGCCGCCTTTTTCGATATCTCATCGAGCAGGGTGGCGGTGATCTCGTCGTTGACCTCGGCGATCACCGTACCGGCCTTATCCAGAACCGCCTTGAAAAGCCGCTTTCCAACGAGATGTTCCGGATCGACCAGTATCTCGTTGATGCCGAGTTTCTTGAGACGGGCCAGTATGCCGCCGGAGAATATCTTTCCCTCATGGGCGATGATGTTGCCGTCGTTGTCGAGCACATCGACCGGTATCTTCTGACTCTTGAGTGTTTCGGCATCCTTCTCGTGATCGAGCACCTTGACCGGTCCGCCCTTCGTGAAGGCGAACTTCTCCGATATATAATATCTTGAAATGATCTCTTCTTTCGTGTATCCCCACGCCTTGAGGAATATCGTCGCGGGGAATTTTTTCTTGCGGTCTATCTTGACATAGAGCAGGTTCTTCGAATCGAATTCGAAATCGAGCCACGACCCGTGGTAGGGTATGAGGCGCGACATGAACACATCGGATCCGGCCGCCGAACGGGTCTTGTCGTAGTCGAAAAAGGTTCCCGGCGAACGGTGGAGCTGATTGACGATGACGCGCTCGGTACCGTTGATGATGAAGGTGCCGTACTCGGTCATATAGGGGAGGGAACCGAAATGGATGTCCTGTTCCTTGATATCGTTAAGTCCCTTGCGGGCGCCGGTCTGATCTATTTCGTAGGAAGCGAGCGCGACCTTTATCTTGAGCGGCAATTCGTAGGTCGCCCCGCGCAGCTTGCACTCTTCGACATCATAGAGCGGTTCGCCGAGCGTGTAGCCGCCGAAGGTGAGCTCGATGGCGTTGTTGAAACTGGTGATCGGGAACACCGCCTTGAACGCCGATTCAAGCCCGGTCACGGTCCTGTCGGAAGGAGCTGCCTCCCGTTGCAGGAACTGGACGAACGAGCTTTTCTGGACCAGCAGAAGATCGGGTATCTCCTCTACCTGTTTCGTGATCTTCCCGAACCAACGCCGTGTCCTGAAATTAGCCTGACCAAGAATCCCCATTGCAACCTCTCTTATGTTAGTTGCCGCTACCGTCTCGCCTAATAAAACGAAAAACGGGTAAGGCAGTATAAACCTACTGCCTTACCTACGATCAATCCAAACTGTAAAGGCCCGGGGCCGATTACTTTATCTCGACCTCAGCGCCGGCCGCGACCAGCTTTTCCTTTATCTTGTTCGCTTCTTCCTTGTTGACGCCCTCTTTCACGGTTTTCGGCGCGCCGTCGACGAGGTCCTTGGCTTCTTTCAGGCCCAGGCTCGTGATAACGCGTATTTCCTTGATGACCTCGAGCTTCTTGGCGCCCGCCGCCTTGAGGATGACATCGAATTCGGTCTTTTCCTCAGCCGCAGCCGCCGGAGCCGCAGCCGCCGCAACGGCGACCGGAGCCGCAGCGCTGACGCCCAGTTCGGTCTCAAGTTCCTTAATGAGCTCGGCGAGCTCAAGAACGGTCATGCCTTTGATGAATTCCTTCACTTCCGCTTTGGTAGCCATGTTCTTTCTCCTCTGTTAGGTGGTGGATCAGTTCTGTTGTTCCTTCTTGTCCTTGTACGCCGCGAGCACCCGCAGGAACGACTGCGGCACCGCCGCAAGCAGGCACACGAACTTCTGCGGTACCGCCTGCATCGTGCCGAGCAGCTTGGCCTGCAGTTCAGGCTTTCCGGGCATTTCCGAAAGCATCTTCACGTCACTGGGCGTGAGGAGCCTTCCATCGATCATGCCGCCCTTAATGACGAATCCCTTGTCCTTTTCGACATACTTTTTCAAGATCTTGGCACCGACCGTCTGGTCGTCCAATGTCGTTACGACAAGAGAGGTCATCCCCTTGAAAAATTTCGTCATGCCGGAATACTTGGTTTCCTGCAGGGCGATCTTCGCAAGGGTGTTCTTCACAACAAGGATCTTGACGCCGCTCTTCGCGCACTCCTTACGGATGGGCGTGAAGGTCGTCATCGGAACCTTGCCGAAGTCCATGGCGATGCATGAGGAAGCGCCGGAAAGAAGCTTTTTGATCTCTGCGACCGTTTGTTCTTTCTTCACTCTCTCCATCAGCTTCTCTCCTTAGTTCTGCTGGCCCGCGAAGACAGAATCGACATGTCTCCGGCAGGAGATTAAGCCGGCTAAGCCGGCACCCGCCTTCTCAGACCAGAACCGTTTCAACTCCTATTTCGCCTGATCGAGGATCTCCGCCTCGTCAAGTTTGACGCCGGGCCCCATAGTGCTCGACATCGATATCTTTCTGATGAAGGAACCCTTCGCGGTCGAAGGTTTCAACTTCACCAGATTCCGGAACAATTCCAAAGCGTTCTCGTACAGCTTCTGCGAGCCGAAGCTCACCTTGCCGATCGGTACGCACAGAACGCCGGTCTTGCTGACCTTGAACTCGACCTTGCCGGCCTTCGCCAGCTTCACCGCACCGCCGATGTCGTTGGTAACGGTACCGACCTTCGGGTTCGGCATAAGGCCGCGGCGCCCGAGGATCTTGCCGAGTTTGCCGACCTTGCCCATCATGGCGGGGGTCGTCAGCAGTTTGTCGTAATCGATCCAGTTCTCGTTCTGGATCTTCTCGATGAGCTCGTCGCCGCCCGCGAAGTCGGCGCCGGCGGCCTTCGCCTCCTCGACCTTGTCCGGGGGAACGATAGCCAGAACGCGGACCACCTTGCCCAGCCCGTGCGGGTAGATGCAGGTGCCGCGGACCATCTGGTCGGATTTCTTCGGATCGATACCGAGATTTATCGCCAGATCGACCGTTTCGTCGAATTTCTTGGAGGCACCCTTGGCCATGTAGCCGTAGGCATCCTCGAAGCGGTACTTTTTCGCGCTGTCATACAGCTTGACGGCGTCCGCGATCCTCTTTGCAAGATGCGCCATAACAGAACTCCCTTTGTTACTCGATCGTGATGCCCATGCTTTTGGCAGTTCCCGCTACGGATCTCTTGGCAGCCTCAAGACTGGTCGTGTTCAGGTCCTCCAGCTTGGTCTTGGCTATCTCCTCGACCGCCTTGGCATTGACCGTTCCGACCTTCTTCTTGTTGGGCTCCCCGGATCCCTTTTCCTTGTTGGCCGCCTTGAGCAGCAGCTGCGACGTCGGGGGAGTCTTGGTCACAAACGAGAAGGAACGATCGGCATACACCGTGATGACCACGGGGATGATGAAGCCCTTCTGAGCCTGTGTCTTAGCATTGTACTGCTTACAGAACTCCATGATGTTGACGCCATGCTGACCGAGCGCGGGACCAACGGGCGGAGCAGGGTTTGCCTGGCCGGCAGGAATTTGCAGTTTGATACTTGCGATAACCTTCTTTGCCATAACCTTCTCCCTACGTTAATCCTCGATCTTCTCGACCTGCGAGAAGCTCAGTTCGACGGGTGTTGAACGCCCAAAAATATTAACCAGAACATCTAACTTCTCTTTTCCTTCCTTGACATCGTCGATGACCGCCTTGAATCCCGCGAAGGCGCCGTCCTTGATCAGGATCATCTCGCCCTTTTCAAAGGTTATCTCGCGGGCGGTCTTTATCTCGCCATCCTGCATCATCTTGCGGATCCGCTCGATCTCGGCCGCCGTTATCGGGGTCGGCTTGACTCCCGCCTGCTTGTCGAAGCGCTTCCGTTCGCCGACGAAGGCCGGCTTGCGGATGAAGGCGACGCTCTTGATGAGCAGCCACGCATCGTCGGAGTATTCCATCTGGATGAAGACATAGCCCGGATAGAGATTCTTCTTGACCTTGCGTTTTTTGTCGCCCTTCTTTTCCTCTATCTCTATCTCGGGAACGATGATCTCCCCGAAATGCTCCTGCATCTTGCGGTCCTCAACAATCTTGAGGATCGCGGTGCGGAGCTTATTCTCCTGTCCCGACTGCGTATGGATCGCGTACCATTTCATGACGCTGTCTTACCACCCTTTCCTTTAATATATGAGAAGCGTGAAGTTCGACCAGATGAGGTCGAGCACAAAGAACACCACGATCATGATGCCGACGAACACGAACACCGAGATCGTCGTGACCCGCGTTTCGTCCTTGGTCGGCGCCGTTACCTTCTTGAGCTCCTCGATGACCTCATCGAGTTCGGCCCGGTAGTGTCCCTTCTTCCCCGCCCACAGGAAGGCGGTCACCGCCACCGATATAAGCAGACCGGCGAGCACCTTGAGCGGCAGGAATCCGCCCAGCTGGTAGTCGGCAAGGTCTATCTGCCGGATGCCGAGTATCGCATCGCTGAACGACACCGCGAAGTAGGTGACGGCGGCAAAAAACAACGCATACGCGATAAGAATGATCTTTCCGTTCTTCATCTATCGTCGCTCCGCTTGATCCTAAAAGGAAAAATGGCAGGCCAGGCAGGACTTGAACCCGCAGCCCTCGGTTTTGGAGACCGATGCTCTACCAGTTGAGCTACTGACCTGTGCGCGTGCCAACATTATTATATCTTGCCTTCTTTGTGCGGGGTGTGCTTACGATCGTGAGAACAATACTTGCTGAGCTCGACCTTGTCGGCCGTGTTCTTCTTGTTCTTCATCGTCGTATAGTTCTTCCGCTTGCACTCGGAGCAGACCAGCGTGATCTTTATCCGGTTGCCGCCTTTCTTTTTAGAAGCCATGGTGTTCTCTCTCTTATTCTAATATCTTGGTAACAACGCCGGCGCCCACGGTGCGGCCGCCTTCACGGATAGCGAAAC
>CAYPQK010000118.1:0-7790 GCA_964412895.1 uncultured Spirochaetales bacterium | reverse complement strand
CGCACAGGAAGAGAGCTGCAACTATGAAAAGAGGCGGTAGCGCGTGTCGCATGAACGACCTCGGGTATCTGGTTACTGCGGAGCCATTCTATCCTTGCAAGTACCCGTTGTCAATCATAAATGTCTCTTTCAACATTTCGGAGATGGGGATACGCAATACCGTGATCCCTAAAACAGAAAAAAATACGACCGCACCGCACTTCCCGATCTTTCCCCGGTCCCGCCACAGGCCGGAGATACGCCATAAAACGAGAGTCAAGAAAAGCGATGTAAAAAATGTCCTTACAAAAATGAGCGGTTAGAAAGTTGCTACCCGCACTGTTGAAAGTTTGTGGGAAGGAAAGGATCCGGGGTCAGAAGTCTTTGGTCTCTTTCACATCGTAGCCGTAATCGGCTTTCCAGAACTTATCTTTTTTCTTCATGTTGGCGAGCGCCGCTTTCTCGGCCTCTTTCTGCGAACTCTTGTGGAAGCCGAACCCGTGGCTCCAGCGCGCTTCGCCCTTGTATTCGTAGGCGGAGAAGATGACGACATAGACGCCGTGGTCCATGCCGGTGCTCGCGGGCGAGTTCACCTTCGTGTGGCCCTGTTCCTTGAGTTTCTTCATCGCCTCGGCGGCGGCGACCGACGCGCTCGATTTGTCTTTCTGGAAAAAGGTCCAGGTCGAGGTGTTACCCTCTTTGTCGGTCGCCTCGGAGAAGGCGGCGCCGGCGAACAGTCCCGCCGTGAAGAGCGTCACGGCCGCGACAACAAGCATCTTTCTCATGATATTCCTCCAGTCCGGTCATAGTACGGGGCGATATTGGCACGGAACGGAACTAAAGTCAAGGTCACGGGACCTTCGCCGCGATAGTCAGTCCGGCCGGGAGTTTGAGCGTGCCGTAAGGCTCGATGCGTTCGGCCCGGTAGACGCTGAAAGGGGCGTTGGGATAGACATCGGTGATGACCCGTTCTATCAACAACGAGTGCAACTCGTCGCCGGTCGCGGTGTCTATCTGGGCGACATAGGCGCCGCGCGGGCCGTCGCCGTACTGACTCATGATGAAGGCGGGATAAAAGCATGTTGCGAGCGCTCCCGAGACGACCAGCAAGGAGCCATCAGCCAGTTCGTCGACATCGCCGACCACCGCGCTGAACCGATGCCAAGACGGATCCGATCCAAGGATGTACTCGGCCGTTTGCTGGACGGTGCCCCCGTAGCCGTCCTCGTCCGGTTCTATGCGGTAGGCGACCGCCCGGCTGAAGGTGTCGGCGTTGATTATGCCGAAACCGCGCGCCAGTCCGTTGTCGAACAACATCAGCGTCCCGTCTTCCTTCAGGAGCGGCGCGTGGGGACGGAAGGGCCAGCGGAAATCGGCACTGTCGGTGAAACCGAACAGCGTATCGTGGTCGGTTATTGCGTTGCCGGAGTCGTCGAGCGGTGTCAGCAGGAGTTCGCCATAGTTGAAATCGAAGGGATAGCCATCGGCCGGTTTCCCGGCGATGGGCTGGCGTTCGTCCACATATTTGTCGCCGGTGTAGTCGCCGATCCAAGAAAGTTGGTCGTTCGGGTCGTAGTTCGCGACAAAGCTGTCGCTCACGCCGTCGCCGTTCGCGTCGTCGATATAGCGCGTCAGCTGCGGGGCGAGGTACCATGCCATGGTTTCGTCGGCCTTGATCTTGGCCACTCCGGAGCGCTGCGAGGAGATGATGATGCTGTCGTCCGCGGCGTCATAGGCCACGCCGTTCAGGTGTATCGGATCGTTGGTGTAACCGGGGGTCTCGGGGCTCGTCATCGGGACATCGCGGTAGAGATCGGCCACATCGGGCATCGTCTTGTTCAGATCCCAGGTGCGGACCAGTTCCCCGGTGGCGGGCTTTACTTCTATCAGGTGGTCCTCGATGTAATCGTTCCCGATGAGGTCGGCGGTGATGATGAGGTTGCCGTCCGGTTTTTTTATGATGTCGTGATGGATCCGCAGGTAGCCGAGCGCGCCGATATCGATGGTCCCCTGCTGCCGTCCCATGAGGTCGTACCACTGCAAGAGTCCCATGTCGTTCTGCCAGTCACCGCCGTAGATATGGCCGTCGATGAACTCCATCGGGAACAGGAACTTATAGGAGAACGAGGAGTACCAACGGACCGTACCGTTCTTGTCGAACATGATGCCGGTCATCGCGGGCAGTGTGCCGTCGATGGTCTCCGGCGAGTCGTCGGGGGGTAGTTCATCCGAAACCATGAGCTGGTAGTAAACGATGAAGGTGAAGGCGTCGCCGATGTAATTTCCTGCGGCGGTGACGATGGGGAAATCCTCCGGGATCGGGGCGGTGGCCACAGCGGCGGTGTGACTGCCGCGTTCGATGCCGTCGACCGTGAAGAGGGTGAAGGTCAGGACATTGGCGCAGTCGGGGTAGAGGCCGAGAATGGGCAGGGCGATGGTTCCCTCCGCAGAGAAGGAGAAACTCTTTTCATAGGGCGTATCGGTGTCGATGCCGTCGCATTCGATCCGCAGGGTCAGCTTCCCCGGTGCGTCGGGGGTGAAGGGTATCTCGGCGGTGAGCGGCGCCGCTCCCGACGGGTTGAGCACGATCGTCCCGAAGAGCGCCGCGATCGGGTCGGTCTCCTCATCGGGCTGCAACGTGTTGTCGTCGGGGTCGAGCGCGTCATCGTCCTGCGCCGTATCGGGCAGGGTCGCGTCGGTGTCTTTTGGGTCGTTGTCGTTCCCGTCGCAGGCGCACAGCAGGAACGCCAGCGGCAGAAGCACGGTAGCGATGGTTCTCAACATGGCACAACCTCCTTCTTATACAGGGCGGAATCAAGGCATAGTAACACGCTTTTTCCAAAAAACAACCCTCTGCGCGGTAAAATTAAATTCACGAACGGCACTATCCGTGTATAATCGGGAACGCACGGAGGGAACCATGACCGAAAAGAAGGTCGTCGCGCGCAACAAAAAGGCCTACCACGAGTACGAGATGCTCGAAAAGTTCGAGGCGGGACTGGTGTTGGTGGGGACCGAGATAAAGTCGATCCGCGACGGCAATGTCGCCTTCCGCGACAGCTATGTGGAACTCAAGAAGGGGGAAGCGTTCCTCGTCGGGTTCTACATCGCGCCGTATGTGTTCGGCAACCGCTGGAACCATGCCGAGGATCGGCCGCGCAAACTGCTTCTCCACAAACGCGAGATACTGAAGATGGCCCAGAAGGTGAAGGAACGCGGCTTCACCGTCATTCCGCTCGAATTCTATCTCGACGAACACGGCAAGGCGAAGATACAGGTCGCCCTCGCCCGCGGCAAGGCGCAGTACGACAAACGGGCCACCCTGCGCGAAAAGGATCAGAAACGGGAGATGGACCGCGCCAAGAAGGGGTACGACCGATGACCGGACCGGCGGCCGATGATCGCAACACCCGGCAACGGGGGGCGGAGGCGGAGGAGTTCGTTGCCCAACACCTCGAAAAACAGGGGTTCACGATAGCCGACCGCAACTTCACGGTGCGCGGCGGTGAACTCGATATCGTGGCGCGGAAAGAGGACCTGCTCCTCTTTGTCGAGGTCCGTTCGTGGAAAAAACGGTTCTGGGACGGCGGCACCCCCGCCGAAACGATACACCCGCAGAAGAAACGGCATATCGTGAAGACGGCGCTCTACTGGGCGCAGACCCACGGCGTGCGGTTGCAGAAGACCCGCATCCGGTTCGATGTGGCGGCGCTGGTGGGCGCTGAAGGCAGATACGAGATGGACTACTTCGAAGACGCCTTTCCGGCGGAGGGACTGCGATGAGCGGTACCCTTTTCGTCGTGGCGACTCCCATCGGCAACCTCGGCGACCTCTCGGAGCGGGCCCGTTCGGTGCTCGCCTCGTGCGATCTCATCCTTGCCGAGGATACCCGCCAGACGGCAAAGCTCTGCGCGCGGTACGACATCCCGACGCATGTTGAATCGTACCATAAGTTCAGTGAAAAGGGGAAACTGGAACACTATCTGACGCTTCTTGCCGAGGGGAAACTACTGGCGCTCGTATCGGATGCCGGGACCCCCGCCGTTTCCGATCCGGGGAAATACCTCGTCGGCGCGGCGCTCGACCGCGGCATCCGCGTCTCGCCGCTTCCGGGCCCGTCGGCGGCGGCCGCCGCCTTCTCGGTGTCGGGGATGTCGGCCGACCGGTTCCTCTTCGGCGGCTTTTTGCCGGCGAAAGGGGCGGAGCGGGTACGCGACCTTGAAACGTTCCTCGCGGACGGTCTGCCGGTGGTTTTCTACGAGTCGCCCAACCGCGCTACCGACCTGCTGGAACTGCTGGCTCCGCGCTGCGACAGGATAGTGGTCTGCCGCGAACTGACCAAGGAATTCGAAGAGGTCTTTCTCTACACCGGAGTACCCATTACGGAAAAAGGGGAGTTCACCGTGGTCGCATCGCCGCGCATCGCGCCGCCGCGTACCGTGCCGCCCGACGATCCGGAGCGCGACCGCATCCTCGACGCCCTCACGGTGAAGGACGCCCTCGCCCTGCTGACGCGTCTCTACCCCGATATCGCGCCGAACCGCCTCAAGGAATGGATCTACGCCCGCCGCCGCTAATTTCTTGCAAAGCCTTTTATTATATGGTAGTAGAATAGGACTTTATGGTCTTGATGAACGGTACGCCTACTCATGCGACAGCGTCTCGAAGAATTCTGCCGGATCAATCCCGGTGCCCAAAAGATAGTCCATAGTCTCGGCAACAGCGCCGCGATAAAACTCCGCGTCCTGCCCGACACCGACCTCCTGTTCCGCAAGGCGAAGGGGGGACTTGAACTGATCGAACACTGCGCCACCGAGCGGATCGAGGTCGATATGGACATCGTTCTGCCCGCCGCGATGCTGGAGGATTTCCTTGCCATCGCCCCGCAGACGGCCGAGACGATCATCCTCTTCTTTGCTGAGAACTACTACCACGAGAAGTACCGTCCCCATATCGAGCTCAAGATACTGTCGGGGGTGTTCCGCCTGACGATGAAGGGCTATTTGGGACTTATCCCGCTCGGCGGGCCGGCGCTCATGAGCATCCTCCGCTCGAAAGGCTTCGGTTCCATCGGCGCGATAACCACGGCGCTCAAAGGGATAGCGAGAAAGTAGTTAGATAACGACCGCAGGAAGAGGGCACCATGACCGAAAGAAACCTTCTGATCTACGAGAACGACGCCAAGTACGCCAAGACGCTCAAGAAAGCGTTTGAGCAGTTCGGCTTCACGGTCCACACCGCGCGAGCCGAAGAGGAGATGTCGGGCCATCTCGGGTCCGGCGCGATCAATCTCTTCATCATCCGCGCCGAAAACCCGAATCTCGGCGGCTTCCTGCTGTGCAAGAAGGTCCGCGAGATAGCCGAGTACCGGCAGGCGCCGATACTGCTCCTGTCGAGCGAGGCGACTGAACAGACCTTCGACAAGCACCGTTCGCTCGATTTCGCGGCCGATTATTACATGAAACTGCCGCAGGACACCGATTCGATACTGGCGGCGGCCCACGCGCTCCTGCCGTTCATCGACGGCGATGAGGCGGCCGAAGAGGGTGTCGCGACGGCTCCCGCGGCGCTGGCCGGCGACGGCAAGGCGGCGGAGCTCGCCAAGGAGAACGAGGCGCTGAAAAAGAAGCTGGAGAAGCTCGAAGCCGAGGCCAAGCGGCGCGAAGGGAACGCCGAAGAGGGGATCGCGGTGCGGGCCGAACTCGAGAAGACGCAGGGCGAGAACGAAAAGCTTTCGTCCGAACTGGGCGAGATAAAGGAGGCGCTCGCCTCCAAGGCGGCGCAGGTCCGCGAACTGGAGAAGAAGATGGCGGACGCCGACGAGATGTCGGCCGAGATGGATAAGACGGCGTCGCAGGTCACCGCGCTGCAGCTGGCCGTCAAGAAGCTCGAGGTCGAACTGTCGGCCGAACAGGAACGGCTGCGCGCCGCCGACGACGAGAAGACGCAGGTCTCGCAGACGATCGATCAGCTCAAGGCCCAGCTCAAGGAGGAGTCGGAGCGCGCGATGAAGGGCGCTACGACGCAGGCCGAGGAGCTGAAGAAGAAGTACGACGAGATCAAGGACGAGCTCGACGACCTCAGGATCGTCAACAAGGAGATGAAGGACAAGGTCAAGGCGACCGAAAAGGATATGGAGAAGATGAAGGCGGAACACGACGCCTTCCTTGCCGAGAAGGCTTCTCTGGAAAAGAAGATAGTCGACGCCGAGGAAACGGCGAGCGTCCGTCTCCGCGATGCGCATGCCGAATGCGAGAAGAAGCAGAAGGATGCGCAGGCGGAGGCCGCGCGGTTGACCGGAGAGCTCACCGCGAGTTACGAGGAGAAGCTCAAGCCGCTCAACGACGAACTCAAGATCAAGACCGACCGGATAGAGCTGCTGCAGGCGGAGAAGGACAGCCTTGAGATCGATTCGGCCAGCGCCAAGTATAAGGCGGGCCAGATGGAGAAACAGCACGAAGAGATGACTGGCAAGCTTGAAGCGGCGGAGAAGGAACTGGGCGAACTGCGCGAGACGGTCATCCAGTTCTCGCAGATAAGCGACGAGCGCGACGCGGCCCACAAGGAGCGCGACGAATGCGCGACGAAACTGGCGGAACTCGAGAAGAAGCACGACGAGGTGTTCGAAAAGGCGGCCGCCTCCGAGATGCAGATAACCGAACTGCAGACCCGCATCGAGGCGCTGGTGGCCGAGAAGGGGGCGCTGGAGAAAAAGGCGGCCGAACTGGAACTGGTCGCCCGGAAGATAACCGAGCTCGAAAAGACGGTCGCGGCGAAAGATGCCGATATCGCCAAGGAGCGCGAAGAGGCGGCCCGGCTCGCCACGATCATATCGGCGGTCAGGGACGCCGTGGCGTGACCGCATGCAGATAACGCTCTCGCTCGACTTCGTGTTCGACCTGCTCGAGGAGTACGGTATCCTCGCGCGGGACAAGCGGGAGCTTTTCACCAACAAACGCGATTATTACGAAACGCTTTACAAGAATCGCTTCAAGAAGGATCCGTTCGTCACCGATCTGGTCCTGTCGATGTTCCGCGAAGAGGGGCTGACGCTCGACGAGGAGAAGATGCTGAAACTCATCGCAGGGCGCGCCGGGTGCGATTATCTCGTTCCCGATCCGCTCAAGATAGATTCGCAGCTCGTCACCTCCATCATATCGCTTCCCTACGGCCGCGGGCATCTGGTCCTGCCGCTGTACGAAGAGAACGGCGTCATCGTCGTGGCGATGGCCAACCCCTTCAACATGGAGATCGTCGACCAGCTGCAGGCGACCGCCGGCAAACCGATAGCGCCGGTCGTCGCGTCGCCCACCAACATCGATAAGATACTGGGCGATGTGTTCGGCTTCAAGAAGTCGATGAAGGCGGCGGCGCAGGATAAGGTGCGCGACAACTACGCATCGATAGAACAGCTCACCAGCATCTCCGAGGGGGGCCAACTCGACGACAAGCACATCGTCAACGCGGTCGACTACATGCTGCGCTACGCGGTCGAGCAGGACGCGAGCGACATCCATATCGAACCGAAGCGCGACGAGACGCACATCCGCTTCCGGCTCGACGGCATGATGCACACGATATACAGCTTCCCCATCGAGGCGCATACATCGTTCCTTTCGCGGCTCAAGATGCTCGCCCGGATGGATATCGCCGAGAAGCGCCGCCCGCAGGACGGTCGCATAAAACTGGTCCTCAACGAGACCCACGAGGTCGAACTGCGCGCCAGCACCATCCCGGTCATCTACGGCGAGAAGATGGTGCTCCGCATCCTCGAATCGGGCCACTTCATCCGGCCGCTGGAAGAGATCGGG
>CAYPQK010000117.1:0-7863 GCA_964412895.1 uncultured Spirochaetales bacterium | reverse complement strand
AGATCCTGAAGGTCTGGAAAGGCGGCATCGCCAGCCACGGGGCGACACTCGGGCTTTTCATCACCGCGATATGGTTCACGCGGAAACACAAGATGCCCTTCCTGAAACTCGGCGACGGCATCGTCTACGCCGCGGCGCTCGGCGCCACCTTCGTCCGGCTCGGCAACTTCATGAACAGCGAGATCGTCGGACGCCTCACCGATTCGTGGTGGGGCATGAAATTCCTGCGCAACCCCGACGACCTGCTGTTCGCCCGCAAGGCGGCCTTCACGGCAGGCGCGCAGTGCGACCTCGCCTCGTTCGAGTGTCTGCTCCCCTACTGGCCGGTCCGCTATCCGACCCAGCTCATCGAGGCGCTCGGCGGCCTGACGGTGTTCATCGCGCTGCTGCTCACCCTGAAGTTCATCAAAGGAAAGAACTACCCCGGCATCTTCTCGGGCATCTTTCTCAGCATGTATTTCACCTTCCGTTTCTTCATCGAGTTCATCAAGGAATTCCAAGAGGAATACCGCATCGGAACGCTGCTCACGATGGGGCAGTGGCTTTCGATACCGTTCGTCGCCATCGGTGTCTGGTTCGTCTACCTCGCGCTGCGGCGTGGCCCCGAACCGCTCCCTGCAGTCGCGCCGCCGCCGCAGAAAGAGAACGGCGAGAAGAAGCACAAGGGCAAAAAGGGTCAGCCCACCTAGGAATAAGTTCTCAGATAGATGCGGTCGCGGCCGGTCCTGCGCCGCAGTTCAAGCGCCATCGCCTCAAGCTGTGCCGGTTCGAACGACGCGTTCTGCCGCGCCTCGTCGGACCAAGCGTTACGGGCGATGAAACGCTGGAGATAGAAGTCGGCGGACGGCGGAACGAATTCGAGCATCGCCGCGAGCGTCTCCACGCCGTCGACCACCGGCGGATACATCGTGGTGCGGTACTCCACGCGAACCGGCGCGGCGGCGAGCATAGCCTTGGTCTCGCCCAGCCGTTCACGGATGGAGCCCGATCCCGCCTGCGCGCCGAGCAGATAGTAGCGCTCCGGCACCGTCTTGATATCGATCGCCACATAGTCGACATACGGTAGCATGGCCCGCACGAAGGCGGGGTCAAGACCGTTGGTGTCGAGCTTTATCTCGAAGCCGTAGCGTTCCTTGACGCCGCGGGCGAAGCCGACCAGCCCCGGATGGAGCGACGGTTCGCCGCCGGTGATGACGATGCCGTCGATGAAGCCGCGCCGTTTGTCGAGTTCTTCGGCGAGTATCCCGGCGGGCATGAGCTCATCGTCCGGTACCGAGAAGAGCGCGCCGTTATGGCAGTAGGGACAGCGCAGATTACAACCCGGCGCGAAGAGTATCGAGGCGATGCGCCCCGGGAAATCGATGAGCGTCGTTCCCTGAAATCCGGCGCAGGAAAAGGAGACCGCCACCGGAACGGCGGTACTCACAGCGGTGGCGGTGTGCATTATAATGGTTACGCGGAGGCGGCGATTCGCTCGTCGCGGCTCTCGCAGGCACAGGCGCGGGCCATCGGGGCCACGACCTGATCATTGAGCTTGAAGGTCTTGCGGGCCTCGAATTCCTCTTTCTTTCCCTTGTTCCAATTCTGCACGGGGCGGTAGTAACCGACCACGCGGCTGTAGACCTCGGTCGCCTGACCGCACTCTTTCTTCTTGTTGTTCATGCGGAACCTCCGTCAGTTCATAGAAGTATTGGGTCGTTCGGTATTCTTCGGGCCCTCTTCCGGTGCCGTATGCGTGCAGGTATGGTGCTCGCCGGCGATGTAGCCGTGCACCGGACAGACGCTGAAGGTGGGCGATATCGTGAAGTAGGGCAGATGGTAGCGGTCGGTGATCTTCCGGACGAGCCGCTCGCACACTTCGCCGGACTCTATCTTCTCGCCGACGAACAGGTGGACGACGGTGCCGCCGGTATAACTGGTTTGCAGTTCGTCCTGATGTTCGAGCACTTCGAAGATATCGTCGGAGAAATCGACCGGCAACTGGCTCGAATTGGTATAGTAGGGCTCATCCTTGCCGGAGGTGACGATGTCGCCGAACTCTTTCTTATCCTTGAGCGCGAGACGATAGGAGGTCCCTTCGGCCGGTGTCGCCTCAAGGTTGTACATGTGGCGCGTCTCCTCCTGAAAACCCTGCAGGACATCGCGCATGAACTCGAGCGTCCGGAGGGCGAAGGCGCGTCCTTCGGGGGTGTGTATCCCCTTGTGAACGAGGTTCAGCGCCGCCTCGTGCATCCCGACCAGTCCTATCGTCGAGAAGTGGTTGTCCCAGAAACCGCCCTGCCGCTGGAAGATGTCGCCGAGGTAGTATTTCGAGAACGGATAGAGATCCTCACGGGTGTACTGCTCCAGTATCTTGCGCTTTATCTCGAGCGATTCCTTGCCGATCTCCATGAGACTCTTCACCTTGTCGCGGAACTCGGCCTCGTCGCGCGACAGATAGGCCATCCGCGGCAGGTTGATGGTCACCACGCCGATAGAGCCGGTGAGCGGGTTGGAGCCGAACAGGCCGCCGCCGCGCTTGCGCAGTTCACGGTTGTCCAGCCGGAGCCGGCAACACATCGAACGGGCGTCGTCGGGCGACATATCGGAGTTCACGAAGTTCGCGAAGTACGGGATGCCGTATTTCGCCGTCATCTCGAACAGCCGCTTGACGATGGGACGGTCCCACTGGAAATCCTTCGTGACATTGTAGGTCGGTATCGGGAAGGTAAAGATGCGCCCCTTGGCGTCGCCCTCTATCATGACCTCGATGAACGCCTGATTGAAAATGTCCATCTCGGCCTGGAACTCGGAGTATTTCTTGTCCATCATCCTGCCGCCGATGATGACCGCTTCGTCGGCGGTCTGGCCGGTCGGGATGATGTCCATAGTGATGTTGGTGAACGGGGTCTGGAAGCCGACGCGGGTCGGGATGTTCATATTGAAGAGGAATTCCTGTATCGCCTGCTTGACCTGATCGTAGGAAAGTTCATCGTAGCGAATGAAGGGGGCCAGATAGGTATCGAAACTCGAGAATGCCTGCGCGCCGGCCGATTCGCCCTGCAGCGTGTAGAAGAAATTCACGATCTGACCGAGCGCCGTGCGGAGATGCTTGGCCGGTTTCGATTCGATCTTGCCGGGGGCGCCGCGGAAGCCGTCGGTGAGCAGTTTCTTGAGATCCCAGCCGCAACAGTAGACCGACAGCAGGCCGAGATCGTGGATGTGCACCTCGCCTTTGTCGTGGGCGTCGCGGACATACTGCGGGTATATCTTGTTGAGCCAGTAGTGCTTGGTGAAGGCGGTCGAGATGTAGTTGTTGAGTCCCTGCAGGGAGTAGGTCATATTCGAGTTCTCGTTGACCTTCCAATCGTCGCGCAGAAGGTACTGGTCGAGCAGTTTGTTGGCTTCGCCGAAGACCTCTTTCGACTTACGGAGCTCGGCGCGGCTCTGGCGGTAAAGGATGTAGGCCTTCGCCGTCTTGGCGTGACCCTCTTCTATAAGGATCTTCTCGACGAGGTCCTGCACCGATTCGACCGACGGATAGCCGGCGTCCTTGTACAGTATCTCCAAGTAGCCGACCACTTTGTCGGCGATCTTTTCGGCCATCGGACGATCGGCGCCGCCGACCGACTGGACCGCCTTGAATATCGCGTCGGCGATCTTCTGCGGGTTGAATTCTACGAGCACATTGTTTCTTTTTTTGATGAACCGAATCGATGACCGACTTTGCATCTTCCGTCTCCCCCTGGACACGCCTATTATCGATACCGTTGAAGCACGCCGGCACCACTACATCTTGTGTGGTGCTCGCTTATAGTACACCATATCGTGGAGGAGTCAACAATTTCTCTGAAAATTTTCATTAACAAATTCGTTCAGTTGGTTATTTGGAGCGAACCGCTCCGAAATGGGGGTCCGGAACGACCCTCGGGGGCCTATATTTGCAAGGCGACAACGATACTTTTCGTACCAAAATAAAGGCCCCAAAGAAAGATATGGCGAAAAAATTGCTCTTTTGCACTCTTCCTCTATACAATAGGGGCGGTTTTTTGTGCTGTAAGATAAAGGGGGATCGCATGAAGATGATGAAAGGATTGTTGCTCGCCGCACTGTGCCTGTGTGTGACGGGATTGTTCGCGGCCGAGGAGATCCGGGTCGTCGTCCTGCCGAAGCTCGTGGTCGAGAACGCCGATCAGAACGGCTCGTCGCTTGAGGCGATGGTGATCAAGGCGATGCAGGAGAAAGGGATGCGGGTGGTCGAACTGTCGGCCGCGCTGTCGGCGCAGAAAGCCGCCTTCTCCGACACCGTCCAGCAGGGAAAGATACCGCAGGAACTCACGGTGCTCAGCGCCGACGCGCTCGCTTCGATACAGCTCGCCTGCGACAAGAACACCGGTTCGGTGCTCGGGACCGGCGTCGCGAGTTACTACTGCGCATTCAATACGAAGATCATTCGGGTCGACACGGGCGATGTGGTCTATACCGATTCGAAGGATTTCACCACCCACGGCATGAACGCCCTGCAGGCGACCCAGCTCCTGATGAAGAAGACCGTCGCGCCCGAACTGGCCGCCGGCATCGCCCAGTGGCAGAAGAACTGGTCGGGCGACGGCACCTGGGGACTCGATATCGTCGTGACCGGCATGCCCGACAAGCAGAAGGCCGAAGCGCTCGCGGGGCTTTTGGGCAAAGGCGACGGCATCAGCTCGGCCACCCTTAAGATGTTCATGAAGGATTTTTCCAAATACACGGTGTCGGGGAGCGGCTCCGCCGCCCTCAAGGCGCTCAAGACGCGCATCGATTCCGATGAGGCGCTGTCGCTGCGGGTCAACTACGAGGCGGGCCGGCTCATCCACGCCGAGTTCGACTTCGGCCGCGCTTACTCGCGCACCGCGCGCGTATTTCTTACGGTGAACGCACCGACCGCCTCCAAGTCGTTCCTCGACCTGCTGTCGGGCAACGGCGCCCAGATACTCGATTCCTACCTGCGCAACTGCGAATATTTCGAGGTCAAGGAGACCTCCTTCTCGAAAAAGGAGCGCAAGGGTCTGGTCGAAGAGGCGAAGTCGGCGGGCGTCCCGGTGGCCATCATCGCGAGCATCGCAAGCAACGACAATCTCTGGGTCACCACCATCGAACTCATCCACGCCCCGTCGGGCCGGACGCTCGTAACGGCGCTCGGTAACGACGCCGAACCGTTCGCCGCGATGGACAAGGCGGTGCGCGATCTGGACGCGAAATACCGCAAGGGACTCGGCAACGCCCAGCTCCGCAAGGACCTCAACTTCGGCGGCGAGGTGCAGAAGGCGGCGGCGATCGAACGGCTCGCCATCGAACAGTTCGAGGCGGGGCAGATATTCCCGGCGCTCCTTCCCTCGTACCGTCAGAACGGCATCGGCACCATAACGCTTAAGAACATCGCGGGGCGCAAGCTCACCAATCTCGAGGTGCGCTACCTCATCGGCGAGAAGGTCGTCGGCACCCACAAGCTCGCGGCGCTCGACGCGGGCAAGACCGAGAAGGTCCCGGTGAAGCTCGCGGTCGTTCCCGAGAGCGGCGAGTACGGCCAGATAACGGCGACGGTCCAGTATCAGGACGGCGAGACCTGGGGTCGCAAGGATGCCTTCGCTCCGCTCATCCTGCATAAAAAGAACGCGATCAGCTGGGCCAACCCCCGGACGCTCGCCCCCTTCATCGATCCGGCGAACAAAACGGTGCGCGATCTGGCCACCAAGGCGCTCACGGGCGACAAACCGAAGAACCTCGTCACCAAACAGCTCATGAACGCCGCCCTCATCTTCGGGGCGCTGTGGCATCAGCCGCTGAAATATGTGACCGATCCGGTCAACACCAGTTTCGAGGCCGACATCGACACGGTACAGTTCCCGGCCGAGACCCTTTCCCGTCTCGCGGGCGACTGCGACGATCTGACGGTACTGCTCGCCTCCGTGTATGAATCGGTAGGGCTCGCGACCATCGTCATCACCACCCCGGGGCATGTCTTCCTCGGCGTCGAGAGCGGCATACTCGCGGGGGGCAATGTGCTGTTCAATCTCCCCGAATCGCTGCTGGTGAAGGTCGACGGCGCCCTGTTCGTCCCGGTCGAGGCGACCGCCATCGGTTCGTCGTTCCCCGAGGCGTGGCTCAAGGCGGCCGACATCCTCAACAAGTCGCGCAAGGATATGCAGGCCTTCCGCGTCCGTGACGCGTGGAAGAACTATCCGGTCTTCGCGGTCGACGGCGGCAAGACGACGCTCACTCCGGCCAAGAACGATATCACGGCGATCGACAAGACGCTTGAGAAGGTCCGTACCGGCGCCGCCGAGAAGGCTCCCGCGTGGGCGAAGGAACTGAACGAGGCGGTGACCGCGGGGCGCGCCCCGAAACTGGCGCCCGACGCGACCGGCAAGAACGGCCTCGCGGCGGCCAATGTCCTGTGGCTCGCGGGCGACCGCGACAAGGCGATCGCCAAGTCGGGCGAGCTGTGCGCGAAGGATACCCTTGAGGCCTGCTACAACATGACCGTCATGACGATGTACGACGCCCTCGAACGCAACGATCTCAACATCGTGCAGGTCAACATGGAACAGCAGAATTTCTCCGACGCCGTGGCGGTCCTGCCGGCCAATGTCGTTTCGATGCTGCTGGATAACGGCGGACTCGGGATGGGCGACGAGGCATCGAAGGAATCGGAGGCCAAGAAGAAACTGGCCGAAGTGCTCAAGCAGGCACGCGCCAAGATACTGGAGAAGAAGGCCAAGGGTACGCTCAATGTGAAGACCTCCCATGTCGGCGGCCGTAAAGGGGCCGACGCGGGACAGACCAAAGCGACCGCCGGCATGCTTTTCTGGGGCACGGTAAAGTAGTGTGGAGTTCCTGAAAAAAAGGAAATATCTCCTGCGGCTCATCGCCGCGCTCGTCGGCGCCGCGCTCGGCATCGGCGTGGCTCAGCTCCCCTTCTCGCAGAAGGTCGACCTTTCGTTCCTCGATCTTTCGCAGAAGCACGGTCTGCCGGAACGCGACCCCGGGACGGTCATCATCGCGCTCGACGAGAAGAGCTTCATGGTCTACGGCTGGCCCATCGGCCGCGAGCTCTACGCGGCGCTCATCATGACGCTCCACGGCGCCGGTGCGAAGAAGATCGGCTTCGATCTCTTTTTCACCGACGGCTTCGAATCGTGTCAGACCACCGATGAAGGCAAGGCGACGCTTGAGGAGAACGAGGAGTTCCTCGGCCAATCGGCGGCGGCAAGTCAGACGGTGCTCGCCAGTTTCGTCGTCGAAACGGTCGACGGTGACACGAAAAAATTCCCGCCGACCCCGCCCAAGGCGCTCTTCGACTGCCGCGAACGGGACAGCGCCAGTTATCTCAAGGAACTGCTCCCCGGGATCGTGAAGCATGCGCCGCCGATGGCCCATGTCCACACGATACCGTCGACCATCGACGGGGTGAACCGCAAGATACGCCCGTGCCGTTCGCTCTACGACGGCTGTGTGGTCGATCTCGCCTCGGCGATGACCGGCATACCGCTCGATCCGGTCACCTGCATGGAACCGCTCCTCGTCCCCTTCTTTCGTTCCTACGATCAGTTCCCCCGCCTTTCAATGGTCGAGGTACTCGAAAAGTCGGAGGATGAGAAAGGACTCGCCGAACTCGCGAAGATCGTGAAGGATAAATATGTCGTCATCGGGGCGACCGACCAAACGCTCAAGGATGTCGGCCCGACGCCGCTGTCCGACCTCGAACCGCTGGTGGTGACCCACGCCAACCGCATCGAAGGGATACTCGCCGGCATTTCCATACGGGAACTCCCGCAGACGACGATATTCCTCTTTTCGGCCGCCGCGGGACTCGCCGTCGCGCTGGCGGTCGGCCGCAGCGGC
>CAYPQK010000116.1:0-8057 GCA_964412895.1 uncultured Spirochaetales bacterium | reverse complement strand
GGTGTGCGCTGGGATTCCGCCTATACGGTGGGGTACTACAACAGTGCGCTTTCCGCTCCGTATGCCACGGCGTTCGGTCAGTGGGAGAGCGGCATGCTGATGGATGCCACCAGCGCTCCGGCAAGTTTCGTGTTCGCCGATGCCAATTACGACGATTATGCCTACTACCAACGCCTCACGACCGAATAACCTCACCGTTACAACGCACTTGAGGAGAGACACATGACCTTCCGTACATTCTTGTTAACTGCCGTTACCGCCCTTTTCCTTGCGGCCTGCGGCGGTACCGATGAGACGACGACCGATACCGATACGGCCGCCGACCTTGACATCACCCTCACCGATGAAGCGGTCGACGATACGGTGAACGACGATCTCCTGCCCGATACGGCGACCGACGATGTCGTCCCTGACGAGGACGCGGCGCTCGCGATAACGCGCCATGCGATGATCGAAACGACGCTCGGGACCATCACCATCGGCCTTTACGGCGACGCGATGCCGGTGACCGCCGGCAATTTCGAGAGCTACATCGAGGAGGATTTCTTCACGGGACTCATCTTCCACCGCGTGATAGCCGGTTTCATGATACAGGGGGGCGGTTACGACGAGGCGTTCGCCGAGAAAGAGCCGCACGACCCGATAGATTTCGAACGCAGCACGGTGGTGAAGCATGTGAAGTACGCCATTTCGATGGCACGGACCAACAACATCGATTCGGCTACCTCACAGTTCTTCATCACGCTCGACGCCCAGCCGCACCTCGATTATACCTCCGACGATGACTTCATTTCCACCTCGAAGTTCCCGTGCGCCGCCTTCGGCATCGTGACCGACGGTTTTGATGTCGTCGACGCGATCGGCGCGGTCCAGACCGGTACGCAGACCACCCCGCTGGGAGACTTAACGGATGTCCCGGTCACGCCGGTCATCATCACCGCTACCTCCTTCGCCGACTGATATCCACCCTTTTTCTTGAATAATCGTTCCGATTCTATAGAATGCCCCCGTTCCAATTCTTTCAGGAGACGAACATGGTCTTTCGCGTAGAAGTAGGGCTTCGCGGCGATCTCAAGGATCCGCACGGCAAGATAATACAGCGGCGCGTCAAGAGCGACTTCAATATCGAGTCGGTCACCGATGTCCGCGTCTTCAAGGTCTATCTCATCGATGTGCAGAAGGCCGACCTCGCGCAGGTCAAGCGCTTCGTCGCCGAGGTGCTGACCGACCCGGTCACCGAGGTGGCGCACCTCAACGAGGACCTGACCGACGCATTCGCCTTCGATTGGCTGGCCGAGGTGGGCTTCCTCCCCGGCGTCACCGACAACGAGGGACGGACGGCGCTCTGGGCCTTCAAAACGCTCTTCCCCGGCGTGGCGGGCGAACACGACGCCGTTTATGCGGGGCGCAAGTACCTCCTGCGCGGACCGCTCGTCCAGAAAGAGGTGGAGCGGATATCAACCGGGCTTCTGTGCAACAAACTCATCCAGCGGCACCGGGTCATCGGCCGCGCCGCATGGGAAAAGGGCGACCGGATGGGCGACCGGATCCCGGCGGTCACCGAACAGGCGCGTCCCGAAGTGCGGCTCGTGCCGCTCGAGATAGAGGACGAGGCGCTCGATAAGATATCCAAAGAGCGGGTGTTGGCCCTTTCCCGCGAGGAGATGAAGGCGATACAGGCCTACTACCGGCGGCCCCGCACCAAGGCGATGCGCAAGGAACTGGGGTTCCCCGAACTGCCGACCGACTGCGAACTCGAGGTGATCGGCCAGACCTGGTCCGAACACTGCAAACACAAGATATTCAGCGCCGAGATATTCTACACCGACGCCGTCACCAATGTGGCGATGAAGATAGATTCGCTCTTCAAGTCCTACATAAAAAAGACGACCTACGATCTCCTTCCCACCATGCCGTGGGTGAAATCGGTCTTCGACGACAACGCCGGGGTCATCGAGATAGACGACGGCCTGCTGTTGGCGATGAAGGTCGAGACCCACAACTCGCCCTCGGCGCTCGACCCGTACGGCGGAGCGCTCACCGGCATCGTCGGGGTCAACCGCGACATTATGGGCTGCGGGCTGGGCGCGAAACCGATATTCAATACCGATGTCTTCTGCTTCGCGTCGCCCTTCTACCGCGGCGATCTGCCGGGGCCGAATCTCCTCCATCCGGCGCGCATTTTCCGCGGCGTCCATCAGGGGGTCAAGGACGGCGGCAACGAATCGGGCATCCCGGTGGTCAACGGCAGTATCTTCTTCGACAACCGCTTCATCGGCAAGCCGCTGGTGTTCTGCGGTACCGGCGGGCTCATGCCGGCCGAGGTCCGCGGGAAGCCGTCGTGGCAGAAGAAACCGCAGCCGGGCGACCTCATCGTCATGACCGGCGGCCGGGTCGGCAAAGACGGCATCCACGGCGCCACCTTCAGTTCCGAAGAACTCCATCCGGGCAGTCCGGTGACGGCGGTCCAGATAGGCGATCCGATAGTCCAGAAGCGGATGACCGACTTCATCCTCGAGGCGCGCGACAAGGGACTCTACACCTCGATAACCGACAACGGCGCGGGCGGCCTGTCCAGTTCGATAGGGGAGATGGCGACCGGCACCGGCGGGGCGCGGATAAATTTGGAAAAGGTGCCGCTCAAATACGAAGGGCTCCAGCCGTGGGAGATATTCGTCTCCGAGGCGCAGGAGCGGATGACACTGTCGGTCCCGGCCCAGCACATGGCCGAACTGCAACGGATAGCGGCCATTCACGAGGTCGAAATGACCGCCATCGGTGAATTCACCACCAGCGGTCAGTTGGAGATATACCACGGGAAAACACCGGTGGCGCTCCTCGATATGGAGTTCCTCCACGACGGTCTGCCGAAAATGAAACTCGAAGCGGTCTGGGCGCGCCCCGAATGCAACCAGTGGGACCTGCCGCAGTACGACGATCTCAACGCCATCATGGTCGACATGATCGGGCGGCTCAATATCGCGAGCAAAGAGGAATGGGTGCGTCAGTACGACCACGAGGTGCAGGGGCGGTCGGCGGGCAAGCCGTTCGTCGGCGCCTTCAACGACGGTCCGGCCGACGCGGCGGTGGTGCGGCTCACCCCGTTCCGCAAGAGCGCCTGCGTCGTCTCGCACGGCCTCAAGCCGACCTTCAGCGATATCGACGCCTACTGGATGACCGCGTCGGTCATCGACGAAGCGGTGCGCAACGCCGTGGCGGTGGGTGGCGACCCCGATTTCCTCGCGGGGCTCGACAATTTCTGCTGGCCCGACCCGGTCCATCACGAGGAGAAGAACCCGGGCGGCAAGGAGAAACTGGCGGCGCTGGTCCGTTCCAACATGGCGCTCTACGACATCTGCACCCAGTATCGCATCCCGCTCATATCGGGCAAGGACAGCATGAAGAACGACTACGGCTCGGGCAAGGAGAAGATATCGGTCCCGCCGACGCTCCTGTTCACCCTGCTGTCGCGGATGGCCGATGTCGAGAAGATGGTATCGATGGATTTCAAGAACGCGGGCGACATCGTTTATCTCGTCGGCACGACCGCCGAAGAGATGGGGGCCAGCGAATATTTCTCCTACCACGGCATCAAGACCTGCGGCCTTGCGCCCAAGGTGCGGCCCGCCGAGTTCCTCGCGACCTACCGCAAACTGCATATCGCGATGAAGGAAGGACTCGTCGCTTCGGCGCACGACCTTTCGGACGGCGGTCTGGCGGTGGCGGTGGCCGAATCGGCCTTTGCGGGGGCGCTGGGGGTCAAACTCGATGTCACCAAAGTGCCGCGTAAGGGCGTTATCGAACGCGACGACATAGTGCTCTTCTCCGAATCGAACGGCCGCATCCTCGTGTCGGTCAGCCCGGCGCACCGCGACCGGTTCGAGGCCATTATGGCCGAGGCCCCGTTCGCGGCGGTAGGTGAGGTGAACGGATCGGGCTTCATGAAGGTGAGCGGGACCGGCGGCAAGGTGCTCATCAGCCTGCCTTCCGAAGAATTATGGCGGCATTGGAAGGCGCCTCTCGAGAAACTGAAGTAGCGGCGGAGGACCCGATATATGGCAAAGGCGAATGTTCTGATTCTCAGCGGATACGGGATAAATTGTGAAGTGGAGACCGGTTGGGCCTTTGAGATGGCGGGGGCCGACAAGGTGGTCACCAGTCATGTCAACCGCGTCGTTTCGGGTGAGACCCCCCTTAAAGATTACTCGGTGCTCGTCTTCCCCGGCGGCTTTTCCTTCGGCGATCACATTGCCTCGGGGCGGGTGCTCGGCATCAAGATAAAGCAGGAGCTCGGCCCGCAGCTGGCCGACTTCGTCCGTTCGGGACGGCTCATCATCGGTATCTGCAACGGCTTTCAGGTGCTCGTGAAGATCGGTCTGCTTCCCGGCGACGACGAGACGGTCTTCGGCGAACAGAAGGCGACACTCGCCCACAACGATTCGGCCCGCTACGAGGACCGTTGGGTGACGCTCAAGGTCAACGCGAAGAACAAAAGTCCCTTCCTGCGCGGCATCACGACACTCCCCTGCGCAGTACGGCACGGCGAAGGGAAATTCCTCGCCTTCGACCACGAACTGGCCCGCATCAAGGCGCATAATATGATCGCTTTCCAGTATGTCGACAAGGCCGGTAACCTGACGCAGGAGTATCCGCAGAACCCGAACGGTTCGGAGCAGGCGATCGCCGGTATCACCAATAAACGCGGCAACATACTCGGCCTTATGCCGCATCCCGAGGTCTTCATCTCGAAGACCCAGCATCCGCACTGGACCCGTCTGCCTGAACTCGACGACGAGGGGCCGGGACTCAAGATATTCCGGAACGCCGTCGACTTCGTGAAGAACGAGCTGTGAAAAAGGTCGCGCTCGCCATCGCCATCGGCTTTGTCGTCGCGCTCCTGCTCTGGCTCATCGGTTCTTCCGAGACCTTCCACAAATTCAATATGTTCGTCATCGACCTCATCATCGAGCAGGTAAAGGCGCTCATCGGGTAGAGGTGTTGCCGTTCAAATTTGTAGGGGCGCTCCAACGGAACGCCCTCTTTTCTTGATATCTCTGACCCCTTTCGCTACAATCGCTCGAAACTCTAGGAGTCACCGCCCATGAACGCCGCCGAATTCATCGCCAAGTGGAGAAGGGTAGAACTCAAGGAACGCTCCGCCGCGCAGGAACATTTTCTGGATATGTGCCATCTGGTCGGCCATAAGACCCCGGCCGAGGCCGATTCGAAAGGGGAGCGGTTCTGCTTCGAGAAAGGAGCGGCCAAACACGGCGGCGGCAAAGGGACTGGACGACATGCGCCGCAACTGGCAGGGAGACCGCACCGACACAACACGGACCCTGACCAACCTCTACAACAAACGCCCGGCGTGGCTCGACCTCGCCCACAAGAAACTCGACGAGTCCGTCTTCGCCGCCTACGGCTGGCAACCGACCTTGACCGACGAAGAGATTTTGGAAAGACTGCTGGCGCTCAATCTGGAGAGGAGCGGGAAATAGCAAAGCTCTGGTGATGGGGAGTAGCATGGAAAACAGAATCAAGATCATCGAACAGTTCTCGATTTGGTTTGTCGATTTGGAAAAGAAACCTGTTGGGCATGAACAAGGAGGAGAAAGACCATTTTTCGTGATCAGCTCTATTGAATACAATATAAAAGCAGAAACCCCCATTGGATTTATTGTGTCGACGAGCGAGAAAAAAGCAAAAAACCCCTACACAATACCAATAGATAAGGCAGATTCGCATGTCAATGTATCGCAAATACGCACTCTCGATATTTCGAGATTCAAAAAGAAGATTCAGAATGTCGAAAAAGAGACGGCATTGAAGGTAATAGAAAAGTTTCTTTCTCGACTGGTTTGTTCCGATATATGTAAAATGGATGAGATCATAAAAGCGTTGACTATCAAGTAACCTCTTACAGTTATGGCCATGCATATGGGGTCACAGCATTTCTATTAAAGTTTAGCCCCGCGCTATCCAATATAAGAAGAAAGAAAAGGACATAAGGGACACAAGGGACAAAAGGGACGGAGTTGGAGGGAGCCCACCGGCCGGCGTGAGAGCATCAGGAATTGAGCGGGGGTCGTAGGGGCATTCCTTGTGGGTGCCCTAGTTGAGCGGCCTGCGCCTTCCCGAAAAGTTGCTTTAGGTTCTCTTCCTATTATAATGGCCCTGTTTTCCTTTTATCGTTTTTTTTATGGTCAATGATGAGCGGCGTAGTGGCGGTCCTTCTTGCCGGAGGCAGGGGACGCCGAATGGGGGCTACGGTCCCCAAACAGGAACTGGAACTGAACGGTAAGAAGATATACCGCATCACCGCCGAACGGTTCAGCGCCTTTCCCGGCATCGACCGGATACTGTTCGTCGGCGCGGCCGACCGACTCGACGAGTACACGACGGGGCTTGCGGGTATCCCGAAGCTCATGGGGGTCATCGCGGGGGGCGACGAACGGTACGATTCGGTGTGGAACGCGCTTGAAGCGCTGAAAAATGATCCGCCCGCGGTGGTGCTGATGCATGATGCCGTGCGTCCCTTCGTGAGCGGCAGGACGGTAGCCGAGGTCATCCGCGAGGCCCGCGAAAGCGGTGCCGCGACCGCGGCGATACCGGCGACCGATACGGTATTCGAGGTACACAACGGCATCGTGACGGCGATACCCGACCGGAGAACGATGTGGCGCGTCCAGACGCCGCAGGGCTTCCGTTACGACCTGCTCCGGCGGGCGCACGAGGAGTTCCGCACACGCGGCGGCGAAACGACCGACGACACCCGGCTGATCCGCGAACTCGGCCATCCGGTACGGGTGGTGGAGGGGAGCGCGACCAACCTGAAGATAACGCGCCCGGAAGACCTTGCGGTCGCCGCGGCGATCTACCGCGAACTGAAGGAGTGACGCCATAGATATCATCCTGCGCGACAAGGACCGCACCCTGGTCAAGCCCCGCACGCCGGGGCAGAACACCTTTACCGAGGCGGTCGACAAGAAGGAGATCGTTTTCGTCGACGGCCCGGCGGGGACCGGCAAGACCTTCCTCGCGGCGGCGCTGGCGGTGAAATTCCTCCGCGAAGGGCGCATCGAGCGGGTGGTCCTCACCCGTCCGGCGGTCGAGGCGGGCGAGAAACTCGGGTTCCTCCCCGGATCGCTCGAGGAGAAGATCGACCCGTATCTGCGGCCGCTCTTTGACGCCATCGAGACGCTCTTCACTTTCGAGGAATCGGCACGGCTCATTTCCAGCCGCCAGATAGAGGTCATCCCGCTCGCCTTCATGCGCGGCAGAACGCTGAGAAAGAGCTTCGTCGTCCTCGACGAGGCGCAGAATACGACCACGGCGCAGATGAAGATGTTCCTGACCCGGTTCGGCGAAGGGAGCCGGATGGTCGTGGCGGGCGAGTCCTCCCAGCGCGACATCGGTACGGCGCAGAACGGGTTCACCGATGCGATGCAGCGGCTTGAGGGATTGAACGGCATCACGGTGGTGCGGCTGGGGCTGGCCGATATCGTGCGGGCCGACATTATCGGACGGATACTCGAGGCATACGACAGGCCATGATACGAGCGGCACGGGAAAAACAGCGGGCGCTGGCCGAATGGTGGGAGCGGACGAAGGACAGCTACTACCAGTGGTTGAAACTTTCCGAACGGCGGACCGCCATCGTGGTGCTGTTCATTTTCTCTGCGCTCGCCGCCTATCTGACCATCCCCGAAACGACCATGAGCTTCCTGCCGACCCGCGACAGCGATGTGGGCCGCGTCATGAAGTTCAGCGTCCGCGCCGACCGCGACTACGATGTGATCGACGAGGAGACAACGGCGCGCAACTGCGACGCGGCGCTGGGGAAGGTCCTGCGCCACTATACCTACCGCGACAACACCGCCGCTTATCAGAAGATGCGGCGGACCTTCGCCGCGATGCGCGAACGCGCCTCCAACATACTTATCGAGAAGGGGGTCGCCGGCTCCGAGGCGATACCTAATGAGTTCGCGGGGCTCTACCGCGGCGCACTGGAACGGAACCTCCTGACCCTAGTGCCCGAGAATCTTCGCGGCGATGTC
>CAYPQK010000115.1:0-8160 GCA_964412895.1 uncultured Spirochaetales bacterium | reverse complement strand
GACAGGTATTGTCGGTGCCGTTACAGCTTTCGGCGCCATCACAGGTGCCGGTAGAAGGACGGCAGACGCTGGTCAGCTTGGCGTCGATCACCGGGCATTCGTTGCTCAGTCCGGTACAGTTCTCCGCGGCATCGCAAGCACCCGCCGCATCACGGCATACCACTGTCGAGGCAACATAGTTGGTATCGGCCGGACAGGTGTTGTCGGTGCCGTTACAGCTTTCGGCGCCATCACAGGTGCCGGTAGAGGGACGACAGACGCTCGTGAGCTTGGCATCGACTACCGGGCATTCGTTGCTCGTGCCGGTACATTTTTCGGCCGCGTCACAGACGCCTACCGCCGCACGGCATTCGGTGTCGGCATCGGCGTAGTTGGTGTCGGTCGGACAGGTATTGTCGGTGCCGTTACAGCTTTCGGCGCCATCACAGGTGCCGGTAGAGGGACGACAGACGCTCGTCAGTTTCGCGTCGGTCGGACATGCTGTGTCGGTGCCGTTGCACTGTTCCGCCACATCGCAAGCCCCTCCCGAGGCGCGGCATTCGGTCCCGGCGTTCCCCGCTATATTGGTACAGGTACCATTACCGCTTACCGCGCAGGAATCGACGGTGCAGACATTGCTGTCGTCGCACGAGGCCACACCACAGCAGACGCTGTCGACACAGTGGCCGTTGTAGCAATCTCCGTCACCCGTACAAACGGCGCCATCGGCCGCTTTCACCGTCACCGTTACCGCCACGCGGTTGCTGGGACAGTAGGTGGTCGTGCTTTCGGCGTATGATATCTTGATCTGGCCGTTACCTGAACGAAGCCCGGCCGTCGTCGTACCGGTGGTCACTCCGCCGATATACGACGATCCGCCGCCGCCGGGACCATGCGCGGTAGATGTGCCGCCGCCGTAATAGCCACCGCCGCCGCCGCCATTCCACGGTGTCATAGCGACGGTCGCGTTACCACCTTGACCCAAGGCCCCGTCGGTCGTACCTCCTGCGGTCTGTGTACCTCCTGTCCCGGGTGTAAGCGATCCTCCGCCCGTTGCTCCGGTAGTGCCACCGCCGTCGCCGCCCCAACAATCGCCATTGTCGGTTGCTCCGCCGCCGCCACCGGCAACGATTACACGGTCGGTCAATGCCGTACCACCGACGCGAACATCGGATGCACCACCCCCACCACCGGCACTATTAGGATCGCTTGTATAATTGCTTTGACCATTACCTCCACCGTTCCAACCACCACCCATCGGTGTATTGGCAACACTGGCAACGGTACCTTGCCCACCAACATAAATATTGAGTACCTGTCCGGGAGTTACCGCCAGTGTCCCTTTCGCGTAACCGCCGTTTCCTCCGGTATAAGTGCCACTCCAACCGGATGCTCCCCATGTTTCGATATCGATACTGGTGATGCCCGCCGGGACGGTCCATGTTTGAACCGCACCGGTGTAAGCGAAAGTAACATCCGATGGTGTGGTCACATCAGGAAGTTTCGCCTCGGCGTAGTAGGTGGTCGTCGCGGCCGGAGAGACTGGGTAGTCAACGCCGCTGGCGCTCGTCCCTATCGCCACACCTCCAATCGCATCCGTGTACCACGATATCGTCGCGCCCGCCGCCGTCGCGTTCAGGTCCGAGGTATCGCCGTTAACGATTGTATCGGGCGTCGCGCTCACATTGGTCGGATCGGGCGTCGGGGTACACAATTGCGTGATGATGACTTGCCCGTGCCCACTCCGCGCACCCGCAGTGTTATTCTGATTGGTTCCGTTGTTATATGAACCGCCGCCGCCGCCGGAGTATGTGTTGTTGGTCGCTCCGCCCCCCCCCGAATAGCCGCCACCGCCGGCACCTCTGTCTCCGGCGCCGCCGCCGCCGCCAAAACCACCATCAAAATTTGCCCCACTTCCGGGCTGCCCACCTATTCCTCCATTTATGAAAGAGTAGCCGCCCGTTAATGCTCCTGAAGAATATTTTCCCCCATTAGTAAAAAATCCGCCGCCGCCGCTGGCCCATGTACTACCATCCGAATCTCCTCCCGGCGTGGTTTCCGTCCCGCCAACGGTGCCGCTGGCGGCAGCACCGCCGCCGCCGTTGGTTCCGCCGGGTCCGCCGTCAGCCGGACTTTGCCCTTGAGTGTTTACCCATCCATTAGCATAGCTGGCATCTCCGGAAACGCCTCTTCCTCCTCCTCCTCCGGCAATAGCTAAAATACTCGCGTTTGTGTTGTACGGCGACTTTATTACAAAAGTGCCGCCGCCGCCGCTACCATGATCGCTGTCATTTGATCCACCCTGTTGTCCGACGAGAACCTTTATGACATCACCTGCATTCAGGGAAAACTCGCCTTTAATTGTAGCGCCCAGACCAAAAGAATTTATCCCTCCACCTTGCGCGCCATAGGCCTCGATCCGGTAATTTCCCGTCGCCGGGACGGTCCATTCCTGAATGCCCTGCGTGTTGATGGTGACCGCACCCGCGAGGTTTGTCGCGGCATAGGCGGTGTCACACTGTCCCTGCGTCGGACCGGTTCGTCCGGTCTGAGCGCAGTTGGTAAAGGTGTACGCCGTCTCGCCCGCCCGCGTTTTCCATTCGGGCAAACTCAACATTTCGATCACGCTCCCGCCCTCCGAAAACGGGAAATCATCCGGACCGTCGGGAAGGACGGCAGTTCCCATCACTCCGTTAGCCGGAGAAGAACTTACCGGCGTCCCTTCCTGCTCGCCACAGGCGACAAGAAAGAGCGCTACGAACAACGCACCGAACAGCAATAATCGACTCATGACAGCCTCCTCTCAGTTAGTCTAAAACCGCGATACCGCCGTATGTTGATCCAAAGAATCGTCTCGAAAAACAATCACCGAAATCTCCCCACCAAACAGTGGATGCTATCCTTTTTTTCGATCTTTTTCTGTAGGCCGTTGCTTTTTTTTGTGTAGGATTATGCCTACACGAATTGTGGCTCCGTAACGGCTCTCTTTGACAGCGCAATTTCTTTCTGATATAGTCGACGACGAAGATCGAACCCTGCGAGGGAGTTAATAAAATGTTGTTCAAGCAAATGACCCTTTTCTGCGCGACATTGCTGTGCGCCGCCGTCATGACGGCCGAAGAGGCCGCCGCCCAAGCCGTTACACCGACCGAAGGAGGAACCGCTATGGCACCTATCGAACCGAAGATCCTCGTGGTCTATTTCAGCCGCTCGGGCAACACCGAGACGGTAGCGAAGGAACTGACCGCAAAACTCAAGGCCGACAGCGAAAAGCTGGTCGAACAGGGGACCGACTGGGAGGGGGTCTGGGGCTATATCAAGGCGGGCAAAGCGGCGTGGCAGGAGACGGCCACCAGCATCGAGAAACTCAAGAAGGAGCCGAAGGACTACGATCTGGTCGTCATCGGCACCCCCGTCTGGGCGTGGAATATGACCCCGGCGGTCCGCTCGTTCCTGACCGTCTACAAGGACGATCTCAAGAAGGTCGCTTTCTTCGCCACCGAGGGCGGTTCGGGCCATGAGAAGGCGTTCAAGAACATGGAGACGCTCGCCGGGAAGGCGCCGGTCGCCACCGCGTTCGTCCTTCAGAAAGAGTGCGCCGACCCGGCCAAGATAGCCGAGAAAATCGCCCCCTTCGCCGCCGCCATCAAAAAGGCGCTCGGTATCGGGTCGCTCTGAGCGCGCTTCCGTCAAATAATTGACAAACATCCATCCCCAACCATAATCGCCCCCCGAACCGGAGGCCGCGATGAAACGGACCAGCGCCCACATATATCTTTTTGCCGTGCTGTCGATGTCGTTCTGGGCGATGTCGTTCGTCTGGGTCAAGATCGTCTATAAATACTACGAACCGCTGACCACCATCACACTGCGGCTTCTCATCGCGTCGGTCCTGTTGTGGACCATCGCGCCGCTCCTCCGGATATCGCTCCGGATACGGCGCGAGGATATCGGCTGGTTCCTCCTCCTCGCCTTCTCCGAGCCCTTCTGCTACTTCCTCGGCGAGGCATTCGGGATGAAGTATGTCTCCTCGACCGTCGGCTCCATCATCGTCTCGACCATACCGCTGTTCGTTCTCATCCCCGGGATACTCTTCTTCAAGGAGCGTCTTTCGCTCACGAATATCGGCGGCATATTCCTCTCTTTCTGCGGCATTGTGACGATGATGTACACCCGCGGCTACGGCTTCGGCAAGTCGCCCGACGCGCCGCTCAACGGCATCCTCTTGATGTTCTTCGCCGTCTTCTCGGCCGTCGGCTACAGCATGCTGATAAAACGGCTCGCCGACCGTTACACCCCGGTGACGCTCGTCGCGTGGCAGAGTTTCATCGGCGCACTTTATTTCCTGCCGCTTTTTTATTTTTTCGACTACGCCAAGTTCCGCGCCGTCACCCCGACCGCCGAACTGGTCGGTTCTCTTCTCACGCTGGCGGTGTTCGCTTCGGTCCTCGCCTTCCTTTTGTATATACCGGTGATACAACGCATCGGCATCGCAAAGGCCAATGTATTCGCCAACCTCATCCCGGTCATGACCGCCGTGTTCTCCTACTTCGTCCTCGCCGAATCGTTCACCCTGCAGAAGCTCATCGGGATGGCGCTGGTCATCGGCGGACTCTTCCTTTCTGAGATCAACTCGCATAAAAATAGAGTGTTAGACACGGTCAACGAACCGTAACGACTGGAAATTTATCTTGCACGGCGTCTCGTTACCGTTATAATGGGTCTGCGACGAAGAGGGATACCATGAACCGCACCAACGGCAATAGTTCACCGAAACCGACGGCGGCCGAGATAACCCGCATCCGCGAACTCGAGGCCGAGATCGAGATACTGCGCGACAAGGCATACAATTTTGAAACACTCATCATGTCGTCGCCCATCGGTGTTTACCGCACCACCCCCGACGGCACGGTACTCATGGCCAATCATGCGCTCGCCGAGATGATGGGCTACGAGAATCCCGACGATCTGGTCAAGCGCAATGTCGCCGAACAAGGCTACGCGGTCGACAGTTACCGCTCCATATTCAAGGAAACGATCGAACGGGTCGGGCGCGTCACCGGGTTCGAATCGGCATGGCGTCGAAAGGACGGCACCGTGATGTTCATCCGTGAATATGCCCGCGTGGTCAAGGATGAGTTCGGCCTTCCGCTCTACTACGAGGGGACCATCGAGAACATCACCGACCGGACCAAGACCGAGATGCTCCTGAAAGAGAGCTTGAAGCAGATCGGCCGCACCTTCAACGAACTGGTCGAGACGCTTTCCGAGGCGATGAATATCCGCGATCCCTATACCGCCGACCACGAGAAACGGGTCGCGGCGCTGTCGTACGCCATCGCGATCGAACTGGGCCATTCGGAGGGTTTCGCGAATATCCTGCGGACCGCCGCGATGCTCCACGACATCGGCAAGATATATGTCCCGGCGGAACTTCTCTCCCGCCCCGGCGCCCTGCGGAAGGAGGAGATGGAACTCATCAAAGTCCACGCCGACGCCGGGTGGGATATCCTCAAAAATGTATCGTTCGACCAGCCGATAGCCGAGATGATTCGCCAGCACCACGAGAAGCTCGACGGCTCGGGCTATCCGCGCGGCCTGAAAGGGAGCGACATCATGCTCGAGGCGCGCATCCTCGCGGTCGCCGACATCGTCGAAGCCTTCTCATCGCACCGTCCCTACCGCCCCGCTTTCGGCATCGCGCAGGCGCTCGAAGAGATCGACCGGATGGGCATGGAGGGAAAACTCGACCGTCAGGCGGTCGCCGCCTGCCAACGGCTCTTCCGCGAGAAAGGCTTCGAACTCCCGTGATGATCATCCCCCGTCTTTCCGATATCGGCGCCCTGTCGCACGATGAACGGCGGCTCTCCCTGCTTCCCGCCCACCCCATCGCCACGGTTAACTGGCCCGCATTCCCGGCCCGTAGCGCCGCCTTTTTCCGGCTCGCATGGGATGGAGAGCGGATACTGTTGCGGTTCGAGGCACGCGACACGGCGGTGCAGGCGCTCACGGCCGCCGACAACGGACCGGTCTGGCGCGACCGCTGTGTCGAATGGTTCCTCTCGCTGGACGGCACCTACTATTATAATATGGAATGGAACGCGGCGGGAACGATGCTCGCCCAATACGGCGCGACACGCCATGACCGCGAATTCATCGCCCCCGAACGGCTCGCCGCGATAGAGCGGACCGCAACGCTGGGGAGCGCGCCGATACCGCTCACCACCGGCACGGTCGGCTGGTCGCTGACATTGCTCATGCCGCTTTCCTTTTTCGGCGGCGACGCCCGTCGCATCGTTCACGGCGCGACGGCGCGCGGCAATCTCCATCTCTGCGGCGACGATCTGCCGGAAAAGCAATACCTCTCGCACTATCCCATCATGAGCGATCGACCCGATTTCCACCGTCCCGAGGCTTTCGGTCCTATACGGTTCCAATAAGGGAGTTACCGATGTACGACACCTGCCTGTGCTCTTCCTGCGTCAGCTCGACCCTGACGATCATCGTCGCAATGATGGCGCTGATCCTGCTGATCATCCACCGCAGACGACATGAAGCGCTCACGCGGCGCGCCGGAATTGTCGCGCGGCTTCTGACCGAACGGGGGCTTGTTCTGTCGGTCGCCGAATCGTGCACCGGCGGCCTGCTCGCCTCGACGCTGGTGACGGTGCCGGGGATATCGAAGGTCTTCGCGGGAAGCGTCGTCGCCTACGCCAACGAAGAAAAGACCGCGCGGCTCGGCGTGCGGCCCGAGACGCTGGCGGCCCACGGCGCGGTGAGCGTCGAAACGGTACGCGAGATGCTCAGCGGCCTCACCACCCCCGCCGCCATCGCGATATCGGGCGTCGCGGGGCCCGACGGTGGCACCCCCGATAAACCGCGCGGGACCGTCATCATCGGCCTGCGGCGCGGCGAAACGGTACGCGTTGAACGACGGCTTTTTGCCGGGACCCGTGAAGAGATACGGGAGAAAAGCGTCAAGGCGGCGCTCGACCTGATGGCCGAACTGCTCAGAAGTTGATCGGCAGCGGCAGCGCTTCCCGCCGCGCGATATCCAACGCATCGAAACATTTCTCATCGACGGCATCGAGCAACTGCCCCGCCGTCTCCACCGCTCCCGTCACCCCGAGCATACCGGCGACGAACCGGTAGAGAGCCGACGGCCGCATCCCTTCACGGCGCAGGACCGCGAGCGACAGCGCCCCGTCCGACTTCGAGAACTTCCGCCCGCCGGTGTCGACCAGAAGCGGATGGTGCAGGAAAGCGACCTGCGGGAACTGCGCATAGCCGAGCGCGCCGGCCAGAAGCTTCTGCATAACGGTCGAAGGCAACAGATCGGCGCCGCGGACGATATGGGTGATCCCGAAGTGTTCGTCGTCGACCACCGACGCGAGTTGATAGCTGGGAAAGCGGTCCTTCTTCCAGACGATGAAGTCGCCCGCCGGCTCATCGAGGGGCGCCCGGTACCGCAGTTTCGTGTCGGGGGCATCGAGCGGCAGTCCCTTATCGCGGCAGATGCCGGGATAGCGCGCCCCAGCGCCGCTGTGGGAAAGTTGGCCGCGGCTGCATTCGCAGGCGTAGAGCGCGCCGGGGGTCGCCTTTAGTTGTTCTATTGCCGCGCGGTAGAGCGGCATACGGTGATGCTGCGACCAGACCGCGTCGAGATCGGCGGGGGTGCGTGGTCCTTCGTCCCAATCGAGCCCGAACCAGTCCAGATTGTCGAAGATATCGGCGACGAAATCGGACCGTTTTCGGTCGGTGTCGAGATCGTCGATGCGGAGCAGAAGGCTTCCGCCGAGTCGCCGCGTGAGCGCCCAAGTTACTATAAAAGAAAATGCGTTGCCGATGTGCAACAGCCCGCTCGGCGTTGGTGCCAACCTGCTCTTCATGCGCCTCTTTTCAGGAACGCCGTTTCCGTATGATGTGATATTCGCCGTCGAATTCCTTGAAGAGCTTCATGACCGATCCGTAGGAGGGCGGATGATGCAAAAAGAGCGTCGCACCGTGATCGTCGGCTTCGACGCCGGGATGAAGTCCGATGAACCGGCGCGCCTCTTCGGGCGACGCGAAACGGCATTCGTAGATAAGTGCGGGAACCTCGCGGATGGCCCGCTCGACATCCTTGACCTGCGCCCGCTCCAGCGGCCGGAACTCAAGGAAGCGTATCCCCGTGCCGGCGTA
>CAYPQK010000114.1:0-8283 GCA_964412895.1 uncultured Spirochaetales bacterium | reverse complement strand
GCGTTGTTCCTGCTGACGGCATTGACGCTCGGCGCGCAGGAGAAACCGGTCTTCTATTTCTTCCATTCGGAGGTCTGCCCCCACTGCGTCGAGGCGGAACCCTTCATCGCCTTTATCAAGGAGAAGTACCCGCAGATAGAGTTCCGCGCACTGGAAGTCTACCGCAATCTCATCAACCGCGAGATCCTCAAGAAGAAGGCCAACGAACTGGGCGTGGCAAAGGTCGGCGTCCCCTTCTTCCTCATCGGCAAGAGCTACCTGTCGGGCTTCAAAAAAGGGGAATACGAGGAGAAAATACTCCTGCTCATCGAGGAACATCTCGACGCGCTGAAAAAAGGCGTTCAACCGACCCCCGGCCCCGTCGCTCCTCCCGTCACTCCTCCCGCTCCGCCGCCGAACCCCACCGTTCTTCTGCAGAAAGAGGCGCAGGCCATAGCGGGCGCGGTCGACGGCTGTTACGAGGGCGACCCGGCCCATGTCGGCGACTGTCTCAAAAAAGCGCAGCAGCGGATAGACGAACTGATGCTGGTCATCGTCGCCCGGCTCGCCGAAATGCTCGACAAGAGCGCCAAATCGGGCAAACAGCCGGCCGGCGCGCTCCCACCCCGCACCGCCTACTTCGATATGCAGGCGCTCTGGAAGAAACTTTCCGACCATGAAGCGGCGGCCGACGAAAAACTCTGCCGCGCCAAGAAACGGTTGTGCGACGGCATGGCGACCTATCTGACGGTGCAGAGCGGGCAGACCCGCATCCAGAAACTGCTCTCCGATCTTCAGACCATTCAGGAGATATCGGCGGGCAACTGAAGCCCCCGCGACCGCAGGAATTCCTCGGCGACCACCGCGCTCTTCTTCACGATACGCCGGTACCAGAATAACCGTAACGCCGCACGGCGCGCCTCGTCGAGCCGCCAATCGGACCGTTCGGCATGCAGACGGCGGACCAGATGCGAGAAGGACACCGCGACGCTGACCGAGATGTTGAGACTTTCAGTGAAGCCGAACATCGGGATGCGGAGCGTCGCGTCGGCCGCCGCGAGCGCCGTGGCGGTCAGCCCCTGTTCCTCGGTGCCGAACAGCAGCGCCACCGGCTTGTCGAGCGGCAGGTCCTCCGGCGTGTAGCCGCCCTCGTGGGGAGTGGTCGCGACGATGTGGTAGCCCTGTTCCCGGAGCCGCGCGACGCAGGCGGCGGTGTTATCAGTCGCCGGATCGCGATAACGGTGGAGCGTCACCCACTTGACCGACCCCATCACCACATCGGGATTGACCTCGTAGCGGTTGCGGTTCTCGATGATATGGATGTTCTGGATGCCGTAGCATTCGCAGGTGCGGATGGTCGCCGACGCGTTGTGCGGCTGGTAGATGTCCTCCAGCACGAGCGTCAGCCGGTCGGTGCGGTGGTCGAGCACCCGTTCGATGAGTTCCCGTTTGTGCGGGGTGATGAACAATCCGAGATACTCGCTGAGTAACGCCGTGGTGTCGCGGTCCATGCCCTTTCCTCCGTCGGTTCCTTCATGCTACTCGACGCGCCGATTTTTGCAATGTTCGTTGACTTGCCGAGGCGCTTCTGTTACAAATCGGGGTGTCCGGTGAACTTTCCGCGGGTGGGCCGCCGATGAGCGATATCAAACAGCGTTACGAAGAACTGGCGACACTGCTGAACCGTGCGAGCGCCGCCTACTACCGCGACGACAAACCATTCCTCAGCGACGCCGACTACGATATGAAGATGCGCGAACTGCGCGCCCTCGAAGCGGAGCATCCCGAACTGGCGGCGCCGTGGTCGCCGACGATGCGGGTCGGCTGGCAACCGCGCGACGGGTTCAAAAAGGTGACCCATCCGCGCCGGATGATGTCGCTTGAGGATGCCTTCACCGCCGATGAGGTCCACGCCTTCTTTGAACGGCTGAAGCTCGATCTGCGCGGCGGCTTCATCATCGAGCAGAAGATAGATGGGCTCGCGGTCTCCATCCGCTACCGCGACGGCCGGTTCGTTCAGGCCGCCACGCGCGGCGACGGCGAGATCGGCGAAGAGGTGACGCAGAATGTCGCAACGGTCAAGAATATTCCGCTGATGCTCGACGCGGCGCAGGTACCGACCGAATTTGAGGTACGCGGCGAGGTCTACCTTCCCGAGGCGAGCTTCCAGAAACTGAACGAGGATCGACTTACCTCCAGTGAACAGCCCTTCGCCAACCCGCGCAACGCCGCCGCCGGATCTCTCCGCCAGCTCGATCCGAAGGTGACCTCCGGGCGCGATCTCAAGTTCTTCGCCTACGGCATCGGCATCGACAGTGCGCCGCCGGTCGCCACGCAGTCGGCGCTCCACGATTTCCTGCGCCGCCTCGGCTTCTCGACCCCCGACTTCACCCTCGTCGACACCATCGACCACCTCGCGCCGGTCATCGAAAAGACCATCGCGGCGCGCGGCGAATTGGGCTACGATATCGACGGACTGGTGATAAAACTCGACTCGTTCGCCGAACAGGAGGTCGCCGGATTCCTCACCCGGACACCGCGCTGGGCGATCGCCTACAAACTCCCGGCGCAGGAAAAGACCACCATTCTCAAAAAAGTGGACTGGCAGGTCGGCCGCACGGGAGTAGTCACGCCGGTGGCCCGCCTCGAACCGATAGAACTCATGGGGGTGACGGTCGAGAACGCGACGCTCCACAACATGGAAGAGATAGAACGCAAGGGGCTTTACCTTGGCGCCGAGGTCTTCGTGCGACGCGCCGGTGATGTGATACCGGAGGTGGTCTCCACCGCCAATGCCGAGGCACATTGCCCGTCGAATGAATTTGTGATAGTGCCGCCCGCCGTTTGTCCCGTCTGTCAGTCGCCGCTCGTGAAAGAGGATGAAAAGGTCGCTCTGCGCTGTCCCAATATCGCCTGTCCCGCCCGGGTGGTCGAAAGCATCATCCACTTTGCCTCGCGCAAGGGGTTCAACATCGACGGACTCGGCGACAAGCAGGTTGAGTTCTTCCATGAGAAGGGATGGCTCCGCTCGGTCGCCGATATCTTCCGGCTCAAAGACTGGTCGATGTGGCTGATGGGGCAGAAGGGCTGGGGCGAGAAGTCGGTCTACAATCTCCTCGACGCGATAGAAAAAGCGAAGACGGTCAAGTTCCAGAACATGCTTTTCGCCCTCGGCCTCCCCGAGGTGGGCGAATTCATGGCGGGCGAACTGGCGAAGCGCTTCACGCTCGATGAACTGATGCGGGCGACCGAGGCGGAACTGCTGACCATCGACGGCGTCGGCGGGGTGGTGGCGAAGGCGATAGTCGCCTACTTCGGCAACGAGGTGAACCGGCGCGAGATAGAGCGGATGCGTGCCGACGGCTTAAACATCGTCTACCCCGAGAAGGTGGCGTTCGACGCGACGCTCGCCGGGCTCATCTTCGTCATCACCGGCGAACTGTCGAAACCGCGCGATGAATTCAAGGCGCTCATCGAATCGAAGGGGGGGCGCGTCACCGGATCGGTGTCGAAGAAAACGAGTTATGTGCTGGCGGGAATAGACCCCGGCTCGAAACTCGACAAGGCCAGAGAACTCGGCATCCCCCTCCTCGACGAAGCGGGATTTAATTCACTCATCGCTGGAAAGTAATGATTTCTAAGATCTCAGATTGCGACCTTAAAATATCTTGAAATCTTGAGGTCGCATTTTGCGACATCAAATTAGACTTGAGAAACTTCGGCTGACGGCTGACTTTTAATCGGGCAGGAGTGAATCTTCGTCGGGCGCTTCGTAGCCCGGCTCTATGGTCGGATCGGGTTCGGTCATCAGCTTGCAGTACTCGGGATAATTCTCCGGCCAGTCGGTCGCGTAGGGCGACACCACCGTGCCGCGCGGATGATCGCGGAAGAATTCCAGCATCTGCTGAGAGGAAAGGCCCAGATTGGTGTGGCCGCCGTTGTGATCGCAGATGATGACGGTGTGGCCCATACCGGTCAAGTAGTTCGCGTTGAATCGCGCCATGTGATTGAAGTTGATGAAGAAGCCGGAGGAGCCCCACTTGTCGCAGAGCGAGGGACTGGTGCAGTTCGCATCGCCCTCGGCGCCGTGCATCATCGCCTGCGCATATTTATTCGTGGTGGTCATCTCGGGCCAAGTTATGAAGCCAGCCGCCATCGAGCCGAGGTCGGTCTTCGCCTTCGCGTCGCTGAAGTAGGCACCCGAATAGGTGAATATCGAGGCGATCTGGTCGCCGCGCATGACGCCGATGCTGTCGGAGGTTATCGAACCGGCCGAGAACCCGGCAAGGTGGATATGGTCCTCATCGACGCCCCACTTCTCCTCGATGCAGGCAAGTATCGCGTCGAACATTTCCACTTCGATCGAACCGTTGCCGAGGTTGAGGATATCCCAATCGACGCCCGCCGGCGGATACTGATTTATCGCGAGGTTGGTGTCCTCGGGGGTGACGAGGATGAAGGGCAACTCGGCATTGTCCACATAACCGGAAAGCAGTCCTTCGAAGTTCGCGGCGGTGTCGCCATAACCGTGGAAATTGAAGATGACCGGCCAGCCCTTCTTGTCGTTGATGGTGGTCGGCAGGGTCAGAAGGAAGGTCCGTTCAAGGTCCTGCGACTCCTCGCCGCTCACGATAAGTTTGTTCTCGCCGTCCTTGAGATCGGCACAGGTCGGGACCGCGGTGTCGACATCGGCGACCACATCGTCCTCGCCCGGGATGATACCGTCCTCGTCGGGGATAAGCCCGTCATTGGTGTCGGTAGCGGGCGTGTCGTTCTCGACCGCTGTATCGCTCCCGGCCTGATCGATGTCAAGCATCAGATCGACATCGGTCTTGTTGGAACTGTTGTCGTCGCACGACAGTGCGAAAACGCACATGAACAGCGCAAGGATCACTCTCTTCGCCATGACATCCTCCATCGTTAGGGAACCACTCGGGAAAAAGATAGCGCAGCCGTTGCTATTGTCAAATAAATCGGAATAGTCCCATCTTCTTGATTTCTTTACCGGCGATAGTATCATGGCTCCGAGATCATGAGGGACCCGGGATGCCCGTAGCCACGAAAAGCGTCTTTTTCCTACTTATAATCCTTCTGTGCGCCTGCACCGACGACCACAGCGCGTGGCGTCTCCCCGCCGCCTGCAACGGCGACTGTCAGGTGGCGCGCGACGCGGTATCCTTTGCCGACGCCGTCGCCAACGCGACCGATGCGTGGAACGGCTGCATCTGCGTCGAGGATACGACGATAACGGCCGCCGTGACCATCGTAAAGCCGCTGACGCTCGTCGGCCGCGGCCCCGCGAGCCGCATCGTCGCCCCGGCCGGAGAGAAAGGACTCGTCCTCCGCGCCGACGACATCACCCTGCGCGACATCGAGATATCTTCCGACACCGTCGCCCTCGACATAGCGCAGGCGCAGCGGGTGACGCTCGACGGGATACGGCTGACGGCGCTTCCCCCGACGGACGGCGCGACCTCGTTCGCCCTTCTGCTGAACGACGCTTCGGTCGAACTTACCGACGCGACCCTGACCGGCGACCCCGGCACGGCGACCGTCGTAGGCGACATGTCGGGCGGAGAAGTGACCTTCTCGGCCGTCACGACGACCGGTTTTGGCGTACAGGGACTTACCGTCACCAACGGCGCATCGCTTTGGTGGACCGGCGGCGGGATGAGCGATATCCGCACCGAGAACGCGGCGCTGTTCGTCGCGGGCGCGACGGTCACCCTGCGCGATGTCGCCATTGAAAGGATCTCCACTCCGACCAGCGGCGCCATCCTCTACGGCGGGCGCGGCATCATCGCGACAAGCGGCTCGGCGCTCGATATCGGCAACAGCGCGGTGCGCGACTGCTCTTCGATAGGACTTCTGCTCGACGGCACCGGACACGCGACCATCGCTGGCGCGACCATCGCCGGGAACGCACTCACCGGCATCTGGATACAGAACGGCCCGGCGGGCGGCGACCAACTGACACTCACCGGATCGACGATAACGGACAACCGCGCCGCCGGCATCGCCCTATTCCGTTCCTGCGGCATCACCATCAGCGATACCCGCATCGAAAAGACCACCTCCGCGCAGTGGCATGACGCCCTCATCGGCGACGGTTTGACCGCCTACGGTAGCGTTCTGGCCGACAAGAAGTGCCCGCTGAGCCTTACCCGCGTCACCTTCGCCGACAACTTCCGGGCCGCCCTCATCGCCGACGGTGTCGAAGGGAACAGCGCACTTGACGGACTCTCTTTCTCGCAGGTGACGGTCGACCTCTCCACCGCAGACGCGCCGGGCAAATACGGGATCATCATCCAGAACGGCATCGCACCGTCGGGCCTGATGACGGCGGTGACGGCCAATCCATTCGCGGCGGCCGACGCGGCGCTCGACACACCGCTCACGCTTATCACCGAGGAACAGGAACTGAACGGAACGAAGTACCACCGATAACGAGGCACCCATGATGAACGCTCGGATCTTCATTCTTTGCGCGACGCTCCTGCTGACGGCGGGACTTTTCGCCGAAGAGACGGCTCCCGCCGTCCCGGCCCCCGCGCCCGCAGACGAACCGACTCCGGCCGCTGAACCGGCACCGGCGACCGAACCGGCACCCGCTCCCGCCGTCGCTGAAAGCTCTGGCGGGCAAGCCCCGGCTACCGTCGAGACCGCACCGGCACCGGCGGCCGAACCGGTACCCGCCACCGCTGAAGAGAAGGCGGAGGAGAAACCCGCTCCGGTCGAGGAGAAGAAGATAGACACGGCGGCCAAGGAGGCGCCCGAACAGAAGAAAGAGGCTCCCGCCGAGGAGAAAAAGGAGATCGTCCGCCCCTACTTCGGTGTCGCGATCGCGTCGAGCATCTTCGGCGCGCTGTTCATCGCCGCCGGTTTCTACTACGACTACCTCGCCGAAAAGAGCTTCGACAGCTACAAGAAGATGGCTACCCGCGACGCGATAGAGGCGGCGGCGAAAAAGCCGGGCTTCCTGCCGGAGGATTATCTTAAAAAGGCCAACGGGAAATACGACGAGGGCAAGAGCCACCTCGATTCGCGCAACTACTCCTTCATCGGCGGCGCGATATTCCTCGCGGCGGGCGTCGGGCTCTTCTTCTGGACCGAGGAAAAGAAACCCGAGGAGGAAAAAAAGGAGGAACCGGTATCCGACAAGAAGGTCTCCGTCCACACCGTTGGCGACCGCGTGACCGTAAACTTCAGCGGCTCATTTTAGGAGGGCGCCATGAAAAAGATACTGCTTACCGCCCTTGCCCTCTGTGCGCTGTGCGGCTGTACCAAGGAACCGTCGATGGTCAATATCGATGAGATCATGGAAGAGGTGCTTGCCGAAATGGATTTCTACGGCGCCGACGAGGATCTGCTGGTCGCCGATGACGACTCTCTGCTCTCCGACGAAACTCAGGTCACCGACGGCGACATCCTGACGGGCGACGCCGACGACCTGCTGACCGACGAGTAGAAACCTACTCCGCCTCGAAACTATCCTTACCCACACCACAGACCGGGCAGACCCAGTCGGCCGGGACCTGTTCCCACGGAGTACCGGGCGCGATGCCGCTGTCCTGATCGCCCGACGCCGGATCGTAGATATACCCGCAGACGGTGCACACATACTTCTTCATGAGTTCCTCCTAAGTTATTCAGGTATCAGTTGTTTGACCTTCCCGGCCACATTTATCCCCAGTTCGCGGCAGGCATTCAGCGTCGCGGCGTCGGGAACATACTGCGTCTTCACCTCGCCGACCACTTCGCAACCCATCGAAACGAGATATTCCTTGAGCTGCGGCACCCCTTCGCCGCTCCAGCCGTGCGAGCCGAAGGCGGCGCCGACGGGCGTCCCGAACTTGAGACCGCGCAGATAGGTCAGCGCGTCGGCAAGCGACGGGTAGATGTTGTTGTTGAGGGTGGGCGACCCGGCGACGATGGCCGCCGCGTCGATCATCATGCTCGCCACATCGCTGCGGGAACAGCTCCCCAGCGGCATTACTTCGGCCTTCACCCCGCCCGCGACGATACCGTCGGCGATATAGCGCGCCATCTCTTCGGTCGAATGCCACATCGTGTCGTAGAGGACCACCGCCTTGCGGGTGAGCTTCCGCGACGACCATTTCTTATAGTTCTCCACCATACGGCCGAAGCGCGTCATATCGCGCCATACCGGCCCGTGGTCGGGAGCGACCATCTTGAAGGAAAGTCCCGACGCGGCAACCTTTTCAAGGAGTTTTGCCACCTGCGGCGAGTAAAGGGTGATGATGTTGGCGTAATAATCTGAACTGGAGCGTTCCAACAGGTCCC
>CAYPQK010000113.1:0-8304 GCA_964412895.1 uncultured Spirochaetales bacterium | reverse complement strand
TGGTGGATGTCGAGTATCGCTTCGGCGTTGCGATGATATGGCCCGGCGATGGCGCTGTGGTGGGTGGTCGCGATCAACCGTGGCCCCAGATCCACCAGCGTGAAGATGGTCGCGCGCGGCAGCTTGTTGAGCGCCGCGAGCGCAGGCAGGGCGGTCGCCGCGAAGACCACCAGCGTCCCGAGTGCGCGGGTCGTCACCGCGATGAGTACGGACAGAAGCGTGTACAGTATCAGGTCGGCGAGGAACGGACTGCGGCCGGCGGCGGCGTAACTCTCGGGATCGAACGAAGCGGCAAAAAGCGCCCGGCGCATGACGAGGAACAGGATAACGGCCGGGAGCGCCGCACCGATGACGGCGAACATCTCGCCGCGCGACACCAGTACCGCACTGCCGAACAGTATCCCCTGTACATCGTGGATATCGCCCCGCAGAAAGGAACCGAAAAGTATCGTTCCGGCCGAAGCGGCGATGAAAAGGACCGCCTCGGCAACCGCACCGCCGCTCCGTCGCGCGGCGAAAAGGGCCGATGCGCCCAGCGCGGCCAGAAGCGCGAAGGGAAAGGGCGGCAACTCGACCGCGATAAGTTCGGACAGGAAAAAAGCGGCCGTCACGCCCAACGCGCCGGTCTGGGCGAGCGTCACCGGCACGAAAAGGGAACGCCGGAGCGTCGTGAGAACCCCCACCATGCCGAGCGCCGCGCTCGCGATGATCACGACGATGAGCGGATCGATCCAGAAGGCGATGGTGGCCGATAGATCGTTCATGCGTCGCCTCCCGCCGTCAGTTCGGCGACAACATCGGCGGTCGGACCGGTCCGAAAAAGCCTCCGGTCGCGGTCGAGAACGGCCACCCTACCGGCATAGGCGATGACCGGCGCGATATCGTGGGTGACGATGAGCACCGCCATCCCCCGTGCGCGCCGCAGTTCGTCGAGTTGCCGCAGAAGCCGCCGCGCCGAAACGACATCCATGTTGACGGTCGGCTCATCGAGTACCAGCACCTGCGGCTCCATCGCTAGGGCGCGGGCGACCAGCACCCGCTGTTTCTGCCCGCCCGACAGTTCGCCGAAGGGTTTACCGGCAAGCGCCGCAAGATCGAGCTCGGCAAGCGCCCGGTCGGCCGCCGCGCGGTCCTCGTCGCTCCAGCGCAACGCCATCAACCGAAGAAGGGCGCGCCCCATGAGCACCGTGTCGCGCGCCGTCACCGGATAGTGTTCCGGCACCGCGCCGCGCTGGGGAACATAGCCGACACGGGGGCGGCCCGCCGGATAGCGGACCTCCCCCGAAAGGGCCGGGATCATCCCCAGCATCGTCTTGACGAGCGTCGTCTTCCCCGCGCCGTTCGGCCCGGCGATAAGGAGGTATTCTCCCGCCGACACCGTCAGATCGACCGGCGGCACCAGCGGTCGTTCCCACCCGATGCCGCAGTCGCGCAGTTCGACGAACACCGTTCTGTCCCGCATATCGTTCTCCTATGGTCTGGTCAGTTCATTGACGATGTGGTCGAACTTCTCCCATACCGTATCGATACCCGGCAGCGCCCCGGTCATCGAGGGGATCACGAGCAGTTTTGCGCCGCTTTTCTCGGCGAACAGGCGCGACAGTTTCTGCGGATGGTATATCTCCTGTATCACGAAACGGACCTCTTTCCCCTGCACCGCCGCCAAGAGATCGGTCACATGGCGCACCGACGGCGGAATGCCGGGCTTGGGCTCAAGCGCGCCGACGCCGACCAGCCCCGCCCAGTCGAGAAAATAGAGCCAACTTTTGTGATACTCGACCACCTTCGTCCCCTTGAGCGGCGCCAGTTTCGCCCGCCACTCGGCCGTTTTCCGTTCGTAGGTCGCCCGGAAATCCCTCCAGCGGCCGTCGTAGTAGACCGCTCCCTCGGGATCGATCTTTTTCAGACGGTCGTATATCGCCGCCGCGACGGCGTACAGTTCGGCCGGTCCGGTGTAGAAATGGGGATTGCCGCCGGGATGGACATCGCCCTGCGACTTGTCAACGGTCGTCGGGACCTCTTTGAGCGTCACGACGGTCGAGGCATCGAGATACCCGGCCGATCCCGGTTGTACCGTATCGTTGCGCGACTGCGTCATGAGCGGCGGTAGCCACCCCGCTTCAAGTCCGCAGCCGGTCAGCACGAGCAGATCGGCCCGGTTGAGCCGGACCACATGCGATGGCAGGGCGTCGGCGAAATGGGGATCCTGCGCCCCCTTGATCAGCGCTGTCGCCTCGACCCGTTCGCCCCCCAATTCGGCCGCGAGCGCCGCGTAATCGGGGATCGTCGCGGCGACATGGACCTTGGCATGAAGCGGCGTCAGGAATGCAAGAGCGATCAACACGGCTATCAGTTTACTCATAACGGCCTCCTAAAAGATGTGGGCGCCGTGAGCGCCGATGACCACTTCGGCCTGCAGGAACACCCCGTGGTACGGCGGCGTATCGCCGTTCTTCGTGATCTCGTACTCGAGCCGGAACTTCGAGAAATGGGTCGGACTGAATGTAACATTGGCCGCACCGCGTACCTGCATGTCGGGGGCGAAGTCGGCCGTACCGTGCAGGCGGTCGTTCCACTCGCCGCGCGCCACGAGACCCCACCGTTTGTCGATCTGGAAGATGTTCTCGACGAAAAAGCCGATGTCGCGGACAAAGTCGCCCGGCACTTGTTGATCGCGCAGTCCCCCTTCGACTTCCATCCGCCACGCGAAGGAATCGTCGCCATTTTCAATATCGCGGTACTTAAGTACGATATCGGCCCCGTAAAGCATCGCGCGCTTGTCGGGAACAAACTGGCTCTGCCCCCATGCCCCCGACAGGCCGACATTGAGAGACCACGCATCGGCCAACTCGAAGAAGTTCACGATGCGAGCAAGGTAGAGAAAATCCTCCATCCCGTCATAGTCGCCTTTTTTCGTCATCTCGACCGGCGCAAAGGTAGCCGACCGCATAAATCCAAGGGATTCTTTCGTATCGAGCACCTGCCCGATGACCATCAGATACCACGGCGTTGGTGCAAGCCACGACAGCTCGCCGCCGAGACCCGAGAAATGCTCTTCCGCCATGAACCGGGTGTGCAGCAGAGAATAGTTGACGAAATCTATCGAGTGGAGATGTTTCTGATTCTCCCGTCCCATCTGAGCATTCAACACCCCGGCGCGTATCTGGAGATTCCACGGAAGCGAGAGCGAAGTAAGATAGACCTCCTCGATCTCCATGTCCTTGAACTGAAAGTTGAGGTCGAACCGGAAATAAGGATCGACTGCATGGCCGACCGCGAGTTCGAGCCCCTGTAAAACAAAACCCTGTTTTTCTATTGCGTGTCCGCCCTGAATGATGGGCTCCTTACGGTTCCACAGGACACCGAACCCGCCGTTGAAAATGAAGCTGATATCGGGATTCTCCGACAACCAGCCGGCCGACGGCGCCGCCGAGGCCGGTTCATTCTTCTGCGCGCTTTCGGCCGCATCGGCCGCCGGGGCCACCGCGAGTTCGGGATCGGTCGCCTCCTCCTGCGCCGCCGCGATGAGCGGCAGAAGGAATAAAAGTATCAGAACAGTACGCATCGGTACCTCTTAACGCTGTGGGTAAAACCGTTACCTGATCAGGCGGAAAAAGGGGGCGATTGTTTGGGCGCTATGCGGAAAAGATCAATGAGAACGATATCGCGCGAGATCGGCGAGCGACTCACCGACTCGATGGAGAGATCGGGAGCGGAAGCGATCGTCGATGCGGCGATGACCGTCTGCTGTGAAAAGAATTCCATGACGCGGCATTCATCGGCATGGGCCGCGTGAGAATGTTCATGCCGCTGGACAAACGCGTTGTCAGGCAGTCGTCTCTCGTCGGTCGGATGAGTGTGCGCCACCTGAGCCGTACCGTCGATAACATGGGGCACCGCGGCGAAGTGAAGCCACGACAGCGCGAAATTAAGCGCATAAAGCGCAAGAAGTATGCGGGATAGGATCGGTCTCATATCGTTCCGGTCGTCCCCGTTCTAGTGGCCGCAACCGCCGTGGCCGTGGCCGCCGCAGGTGCCGCTCATGAGCGACAACCGTTTCTGCTTGACCAGTTCGACATTCTCCTTCACCGTCGGCGCCGCCGAACGATAAACGGCGATCCCCGACGCACTAAGCTTCGACAGAGCGCCCGCGCCAATGCCGCCGAGTACGACGATATCTATCTCATGACCCGCCAGCGCCTGTAGCGGATGACACATGCCGTGTTCGTGGTGCTGATCACTGTTCTGAAGCACTTCGACCGCCATCGTCTCGCTGTCGACCTTCACGAAAAGCGGCGCCGAGCCGAAATGATCGTACACGATGCTGTCGAGTCCCTTGTTCTCTGCTACCGGAAAACATACTTTCATGACAAACTCCCTATTGGTTGTGAGCGGACAAATTCTTCTCCCTGTGGCAACGGCAACGCGGACACTCCGAATCATCGTCACCGATGTGGACCATGCCGCCGTCGATGACGAGCGCCTTTCCCTGAACAAGCGCCATCGCCACTTTATGCCGCGCCGTTTCGACAAGTCGGGTAAAGGTCGGCCGCGAGATGTTCATCTGTTCCGCCGCCGCCGATTGGTCGAGCCCTTCGTGGTCGGCAAGCCGCACCGCCTCGAATTCGTCGAGCGACAGGATCACCTTTTCCAAAGCACGCGTCGGCACGCCGCGCGGCTTAAAGACATCGCAAACCGGACGGCCGACGATGCGACGGCATTTCTGGGGACGGACCATGCATTCCTCCATCGAACAGCGACATGTTATGCACTTATGTTCATAATGTCAAGGGGAATTATTCGTTGACGGCTCGCCAGCTCACGAGCGATCCGACTATCAACACCACGCAACCGATCCACAACGACACCCCCGGCATGACGGCAAGGTAGAAGGCGGCGAAGATCGTCGATAGGAGCGGCGTCAGATAGGAGGCGGCCGCCACCAGCACCACATCGCCCTTGCGCATGGCGCGGTCCCAGAATTCGTAGCCGAGGAAGGTGGCAAAGCCGAGGAACAACATCTCGCCGATGACCGGCGCGCTCCACTGTCGCGGTTCGTCGGCGGCAAGCGAAAGGAAAAAGAGCACCAGCGCGGTGACCGGAAGAAAAAGCGCCACCGCCCCCTCGTTCGCCGCGCCGCCCCATTTCCGGGCGAGCACCGAGTAGAGCGCCCACACGACCGCCGCCGATGCGCCGTACAGATAGATGAGCGGCGACCGCATCAGGTTCGCGGTGAGGCCGGACCATGATAGCTCGGCTCCCTGCGCGAGGACGAGATATATCCCCGCGAGGGCAAGCACTGTTCCGGGCAACAAAAGCCAACTCCCCCTCCGCCCGAGGAACACGACGGCCCCGAGAAACGTCAGCACCGGCCAGAGGTAGTTGAGTAGTCCCACCGCCAGCACCTGTTCGCGGTTGGTCGCGCCGCCGACGGCAAGGTAGAAGAAAAGCATGTAGGCGACAAACAGCGCTCCACACCCGAAAAGATACCGGCGGGAGTTGCCGGTGAAAATGGTCCGGTGCCCGCCGCGCCAAAAAAGTGCCGTGAGCGCGAGCGTGCCGCTGACCGCATAGACCGCCGTTGCCGCCGTGAGCGGCCCGAGCCGCTCCGAAAGACTCCGGGCGACCGCCACGGTGACGCTCCACAGCGCTATCGCGACGAATCCTTGCAAGTGTGGCCATCCGATCGGGCAACATGAGTCCCTCAAAAGATATCGCCGCAGTATCGCCACTATCTGAAAAAAGACAAGAAACTCCTATTGACTGAAAAGAGGAAATCTCTACAGGAATACCAGCCATTCGGGCTTGAAGACAAGGAGAAGACCGAGCAGGAACATCAGCGACCCGCTGATGAGTTTCAGCACCCGGGCGTGCCGCTCCTCAAGCCGGAATTTCTGCATCGAGAGCATGAAAAGGGCGACGATGAGGGCAAGCGGTATCACATAGTAGAGGTTGTAGAGCGCCATATAACCGTATTTTGCCGCCGTCCCGATCTCCTGTATCGACAGGACGCGGGTGTAGATGGCGGGAAGGCCGATGGTACAGCCGAGCTCGATCAGGTTGACGAAGAAGGCGAGCGCGACGGTCCCGGCAAAGGCGATCAGAGTGTTCTTCGACCCGAGGATCCCCCGCATCTTGTCGTAGAGTTTCCCCTTGGCCGATTCGGGTATCATGAGGCTGATGCCCTTCTTGAAAAAGAAAAAATCCTTCATGTTGATGAGTCCCATGACCAGCGCGACGAGGCCGAGCAGTACCGTGGCGACCGTCGTGATACCCATGAACATGAAGATGTTGAGCCACGCGGTCATGAACAGGAAATAGACGACCGCCGAAGAAAAGACGAACACGCTTCCGATCATCAGGAGCATCCCGCGGCTTTTGGTGTTCACCAGCAGGGTCAGCAGGAACATCAGCACCCACATCGCGCAAGGATTGATGCCGTCGAGAAGGCCGATGAGGAAGGTGAAGGAAGGAAGCGATATGACCCGCGCGTCGAGCGTTCCGATGAAAGGGATAGTGACCGTCGTCACCGGGCCGCGGTCCCGCTTACCGCCGGTGAGGTGGGCCTGTATCATCTCGTCGATCTCCCCTTCGTTCACCCCCGGTTCGAAGGCGCCGACATAGCGGTCGCCCAGCACGAAGGTCGGCGTGCCGGGATTTTCGATACCGAGCAGTTCCACCTTGCGCTTGAACAGCGCCATGTTCTCTTCGTTACGGATGATCTCGAGCCGTTTGAAGAGTATCTGCGGGTAGCGCCGTTCCCATTCGTTCATGAAGGGACGCGCCTTGCGGCAGTGGGGACATTTATAGGAATAAAAGAAGTAGAAGGTGCCGTCGCCCGCCGTCTCGCGGTACTTGGCGACGATGCCGGTCACCTTTTCGCGGAACACCGGATCGTTCGGCTCCCAGCCGACCGCATGACGCCCGCCGAGTGTGAACAGGGGCACGAGCGGTTTTTCCAGTTCGAACTCGTCGAGCGCCTCGCGGAACAGGGCGGTATCTGCGGCCGAGGCGGTCACTTCGACCTCCTTGAAGGTCACCTCTTTGTTCTGCGCCGCCAATTCCCGGACAAAGGCGAGCGCTTCGACCGATCGGGCGCTTTTCTGCGAGTAAAAGGTGTAGAATACGCTGTCGTCGAGCGCTGCGGACAGGGAGGTCACACAGAGCAGAAGGATGAGAAAAAGAAGCTGTTTCATGGCGATCCCTTCTCCTTACAACACCGAAACCCGGCGTAAAGATCGGTCCAGCCGGCGGCGAAGCTGCACTTCAGCCGGTCGGCGGCGCTCGCGCAGTTGAAGGCGCCCCCCTTTATCACGAAGCCGCCGAACCCGTTATCGACCGCCTCCCACACATTGCCGTTGACATCAAAAAGACCGTCGCCCGCGGTACAGTTCGGGAATGAAGCGGTCGGCACGACATGAAAGCAGTTGTAGGTGTACCCGCAGTTGGCGGCGGTACTGCACGGATCGATGGCGTTGGCAGCGCAGTGGTCGTCGCAAAAGACATCGACATTGTTGCAGGTCTCGCGGTCGTAGGTGTTCCCGAAGTGGTAGATGCGCTTTTCGGGCCCTTCGCAGGCCGCCGTCCATTCGCCGACCGAACAAAGCCGCTTTCCCGCCGCCACGCAGGCCGTCTTGAAGGTCGCCAGCGCCGCATCATTCATCGGATTGACCATCCACGGCAAAACCCCGGGAACCGACCGGGCGATCGTCTCGTCGTCACCGGCATTGTCGGCGGTCGCGTTACCGCGCGACGCCTCATAGCGGTCCACGCAGATATTCCCTATCTCGGCCATGTCGGATGGACAACCGGCCGCCACATCGATATCGGGCGCCGTATCGTCCGTTACCGTAACATCACCATCGACGACCATCGCATCATCGGTAACGACCGCATCGACATCGACGGGAGCCTCGACCTCCGGGACAACCTCGTCGCTCAGGATAGCGTCATCATCGGGAATATCGGCCGTATCGGCGTCGCTCACCGCCGTGTCGGTCATGTCGGAATCCACGGCGCTCTCCGCCTCGGGCATCGTCCCCTCCGCATCGGGAACGACCGCATCGGCATCAGTGCCCGCCGCCGCGTCGAAGTCGAATACGACGCCCGTATCGTAGTAGGTCGTCTTCTCGCCGTCGTCGCAGGCGCAGAGTAGAAGAGCCGCGCCGAAAAGAAGCATCGTCCATCCGCGCATCGTCATCGTTCCCGCCTCCCTAGCGATCCTTGCAGCACCGGAAACCAGCGTATAGTTCGGTCCAGCCGGCGGCGAAGCTGCACTTCAGCCGGTCGGCGGCGCTCGCGCAG
>CAYPQK010000112.1:0-8305 GCA_964412895.1 uncultured Spirochaetales bacterium | reverse complement strand
ATCCCGTAAAGACCTTCCATCATACGGACCGGAGGGCGCTTTTGTCAAGATTTGACCGTTTGCTTGACCTCGCCGCCCGCTGTCGTACAATGAAGTCGGTCTTGAGGAGGTGTCTCATGGTGCGTTACGGAGCGATCCTGCTGATCATACTGACGCTCTGCGGCTGCGGCCGCGAGAAGATAGACGCGGCCGACCGCGCCGCGCTGGCGGCGTGGGAGGAGTTCGGGCGGCGGATAGCCGGACAGGCGGCCGCGCTCGCTTCATTCGACGGGGTCGTGTGCGACCGTATCCCCGAGGAAAAGGAGAACTGCCGTCCGCTGCGCGAAGCGGTGCAGGCGGCCGGGAAGATCGAGTTTGCGGGTCTGGACCTGACCGACAAGGCCGTCGTCGAACCGGTTCGCCGCGTTCTGCGGTCGCTCGACCAGCAGGCGGCCCGACTGGCGCAGTATCCGAAGAAATATCCTCAGCTGACGGCCGACGACGCGGTGGCGAAGCGGCTTGAAGGATTGAAACCGGCCGCGGAGGAACTCCGGGGCGCATCGGAGCGGTACGATGCCGCGGTGCTGATCTATAACCGGGCGCTGCGGACCTTTCCCGAAAGCGTCACCAACAATATGTTCCTGCGGTTGAAGAGCCGGGAATATCTGAATACCGATCAGAGATCGCGCAACACTCCGGCGCGGCGCGGCGTCGATTAGGCGTTCATCGCCTTGAGGAAATCGTCGTTGGCCTTGGTCCGGCCCATCTTGTCGAGCAGGAATTCCATCGAATCGATGACATTGAGCGGGTGGAGGAGCTTGCGGAGTATCCACACCTTGTTGAGGATGTCTTTCTCGAGGAGCAGCTCTTCCTTTCTGGTGGCCGACTTGTTGATGTCGAGACACGGGAATATGCGCTTTTCCATGAGTTTCCGGTCAAGGTGGATCTCCATGTTGCCGGTACCCTTGAATTCTTCGAAAATGACCTCGTCCATACGCGAGCCGGTATCGACCAGCGCCGTGGCGATGATCGTCAGCGATCCGCCCTCTTCGATGTTACGCGCCGCGCCGAAGAACCGTTTCGGTTTGTGGAGCGCGTTGGCGTCGACGCCGCCCGACAGGATCTTTCCCGACGGCGGGACGACGGTGTTGTAGGCGCGGGCAAGACGCGTGATGGAGTCGAGCAGTATGACCACATCGTACTTGAACTCGATCATCCGCTTGGCCTTCTCGAGCACCATCTCGGCGACCTGCACATGGCGCGTGGCCGGTTCGTCGAAGGTCGATGAGACGACCTCGGCCGCGACCGACCGTTGCATGTCGGTAACCTCTTCGGGCCGTTCGTCGATGAGGAGCACGATGAGCTTTACTTCGGGATGATTCGCGGTGACGCTGTGGGCGATGTCCTGCAGGAGGACCGTCTTACCGGTGCGGGGCGGCGCGACGATGAGGCCGCGCTGGCCTTTGCCGATCGGGACCAACAGGTCCATGATGCGCATCGACATGACCGAGTTTTTCCGCGTCTCGAGATGTATCTTCTCGGTGGGGTAGAAGGGGGTCAGGTTGTCGAACAGGGGCGTATGCTTTATCTTGTCCAGATCGGTCTCGTCGAAAATGCTGTTGATCTTCTGCAGGGCGAAATAGCGTTCGCCTTCTTTCGGGCTGCGGATGTCGCCTTCGATGGTCATGCCGGTGCGAAGGTAGTATTTCTTTATCATTGCCGGCGGCACATAGATGTCGTCCGGACCCGGAAGATAATTGTAACGGGGCGAACGGAGGAAGCCGAAGCCGTCGGGCAGTATCTGCAGGACGCCGTCGGCGGTGATCGCCTCGTTGCGCTCGGCGAGCTTCTGCAGCACTTCGAAGATAAGTTCCTGCGACCGTTTGGATGAGGCGCTCTCGATGCCGATGTCCTCGGCCATCTGGACCACCGTCTCGTTCTTGAGGTTCTTGAGTTCCTGAAGATTCATTCTTTACTCCTTGGCAACATGGTTATTTTGTGACTGCAATGTCATCGGATGAAACGCTGTTCGGCTCCGCTTTCAGTCAGGGGCGTTGTTCATGGTAATGCCGTGCGGGTTGCTGGATGCGAGTGAACCCGTGGATACACGCCGTAAATACGCGTCCATAGTATCGCGAAGCGGCATCCTGTCAAGTATTTTATACACTTTTTTCACTGCGGGGTCGCCGTCCGCTCCTCGAACCGGGCATGCGGCGCGCGGTCGCCGGCGCCGAGACATTCGCGGATGAGCGTCTCCGCCTGTTCTATCGGTATTATCTGCAGGCCGTTCTTTATCTCCTGCGGGATCTTCGCCAGCTCGGGGAGATTGTCCTTCGGTATGTAGATGGTCTTGATGTCGGCCTTTTTCGCCGCCATGAGTTTCGCCTGCAGGCCGCCGATGCGCAGAACATTCCCGCGCAGCGTCACCTCGCCGGTCATCGCGATCCCCTGTTTCACCGGTATGCCGGTCATGACCGATGCTATAGCAAGGGCGATGGCCATTCCCGCCGACGGGCCGTCTTTCGGTACCGCGCCTTCGGGGAAATGGATGTGCAGGTCGGTCTTCTCCCACGCATCCTCGGCTATCTTGAGCGCGGGGCCGTTGGTGCGCACGAGGCTTGCGGCGATGCTGACCGATTCCTTCATCACCTCGCCCAGACTCCCCGTTATCTTATGGTTGCCCTTTCCGTCGTAGCGGACCGCCTCAATGGTCAGTACCGTGCCGCCGTAGGGCGTCCACGCGAGTCCGTTGACCACGCCGATCTCGCTGCGGCCCGAATCCTTCTTCGCGGTGTAGAGATCGGGACCGAGGTAGGTCTCAAGATTCTTTTCGGTGATGCGGCAGCCGACGAGCGGCTTGGTGTTCTTCACGCGTTCAAGGGCGATGCGGCGGCAGATGGCCGCGAGGCGCCGTTCCAGTTCGCGGACCCCCGCCTCGGCGGTGTGGGCGTCGACCAGCCGCGCGAGCGCCGGTTCGGTGAAGCGGATGTCGACATCATTGATGCCGTTCAGCTTCTTCTGTTTCTCCAGCAGGAACTTGCGGGCGATATGTTTCTTCTCGAAGTAGGTGTAGCCCTCGATGCGGAGTATCTCGAGCCGGTCGTGCAGGGCGCGCGGGATGGCCGATTCGTCGTTGGCGGTCGCGACGAACAGCACCTGCGACAGATCGAACTCGATGTCGACATAGTGGTCCATGAAGGCGTGATTCTGTTCCGGGTCGAGCACTTCGAGCAGCGCTGCGGCCGGATCGCCCTTGTAGTCGTTGCCCAGTTTGTCGAGTTCGTCGAGGAGGAACAGCGGATTATTCACCTTCGCCTTGCGTATCGACTGGATGATGCGTCCCGGCATCGAACCGATGTAGGTCCGGCGGTGGCCGCGTATCTCCGCTTCGTCGCGGATGCCGCCCAGCGATGTGCGGACGAACTGGCGTCCCGTCGCCCGGGCGATGGAGGCGGCGATGGAGGTCTTGCCCACGCCGGGGGGGCCGACCAGACAGATGATCGGCGCCTTGAGCGCGCTCGAGAGCTTCACCACCGCGAGGTATTCCATGATCCGCTTCTTTACTTCGTCGAGCCCGAAGTGATCGTTCTCCAGCACCGCTTCGGCCCGTTTGATGTCGATGACCGCGTCACTTTTTTTCCGCCACGGCAGGGTCAGCAGGGTGTCGAGGTACATCCGCACGACGCCCGATTCGCTGCTCATCGGCGGCAGCATCTGGTAGCGGTCGAACTCCTCGCGCAGTTTCTCCAGCACCGGTTCCGGCGCCTCGAAGTTCTTGATGCGCTGGCGCAGGAGATCGTCGTCCGACTGCTTGTCGCGCGGCGCGCCGGAGCCCTCCTTGCCGTGCAGTTCGTTCTCTATCGCGTTCTTCCGTTCGTTGAGGTAGTATTCCTTCTGGTTGTTCTCCATCTTCTTGCGGACATTGTCGTCGATGCGATCCTCCATCGCCCGCAGTTCGAGCTCCATCTTGAGCGCCGCGATCACCTGCTGGTAGCGCTTCTCGAGCGCCGCGGTGGCGAGCAGCCGCTGATGGTCTTCGAGTTTCTGCCCGACGAACAGCGCCGTCACCTGATCGAGGAACCGTTCGTCGTCCTCGAGGGCGAGGGTGTCCTGCACCATGTCGCGGGGATGATCGCGGCCGTCGGTGAATTCGATGAGGGTCGATTCGAGTATCGCGCGGAGTTTCTGGATATCCTTCTTTTTGCCCGGATCGGTCGCGAACGGATCGGTCATCGCCCGCAGGCATATCTCCGCCGTCACCGTCTCGACGATGCGGATGCGCGACAGTCCTTCGAGGAACACATGGTAGACGCCGCCCGGCCCTTCGATGACCTGAATGATGGTGCAGAGTGTCCCCACATCGTGCAGGTCGGCGGGAGAGGGATTTTCGACATCGGGATTCTTCTGCGCGACGACCGCCAGCCGTTTCTGCGGCTCGCGGAGCGCCTGTTCGATGGCCCGTTTCGAGAACTCGCGGCCTACTTTGAAGGTGACATTGGCGGTCGGGAAGACCACCGCGTCGCGCAACGGCAGCAATGGTACCGAACGGCTTTCGGGCGCCATCACGCTCCCTCCTCTTTGGCCTTGGCGTTCTTGCGCAGGATCCGGAGCGGCTCTTCGCCCGCCGCGATGACCCCTTTGGTTATCACGATCTCCTTGATGGTCTCCTTTTCCTCGGGGGCGCTGAACATGATGTCGAGCATCGCCTTTTCGATCGTCCGGCGCAGGCCGCGCGCCCCGGTCTTGAGCGTCACCGTCTGCCGGACTATCTCCTGCAGGGCGTCGTCGCGGACCGTGAGGGCGATGTCGTCCATCCGGAAGAGCGCCTTATATTGTTTCACCAGCGCGTTCTTCGGTTCGGTGAGGATGCGCAGGAGGTCGGCCTCGTCGAGTTCGAACAGGTGGCCGACCACCGGGAAGCGGCCGACGAATTCGGGAATGAGCCCGTATTTCAGCAGATCCTCGGGCTGGATGTGCGACAGGATGGTGCGCGGATCGGCGGCATCCTTCTTTTCGACGGTGCCGAAGCCGACGCGTGTCTGCCCGATGCGGCGCGCGATGATCTCGTCGAGTCCCACGAAGGCGCCGCCCGCGATGAAGAGGATGTTGGTCGTGTCGAGTTTGATGTATTCCTGATGCGGATGCTTGCGGCCGCCGGTCGGCGGGACGCTGGCGACGGTCCCTTCAATGATCTTGAGGAGCGCCTGCTGGACCCCTTCGCCCGAGACATCGCGGGTGATCGACGGGCTGTCGGATTTGCGCGTTATCTTGTCGATCTCGTCGATATAGACGATCCCCTTCGCGGCTCGTTCAAGGTCGAACCCGCAGTTCTGCAGGAGCATCAGCAGGATGTTCTCGACATCCTCGCCCACATAGCCCGCCTCGGTGAGCGTGGTCGCGTCGGCGATGGCGAAGGGCACCTTGAGCATCTGGGCGAGCGTCCGGGCGAGCAGCGTCTTGCCGCAGCCGGTCGGTCCCACCAGCATGATGTTGCTTTTCTGTATCTCGACATCGGGCTTCTGGGCCGGGGCGGCGTTCACCCGTTTGTAGTGGTTGTGAACCGCCACCGACAGCACCTTCTTGGCGTAGTCCTGCCCGATGACATAGCGGTCGAGTTCCCCCTTTATCTCCGACGGTATCGGCACGCCGGCGGCGGCCGGGAAGGCCGGTTCGTCGGTGTCGTGGACGATCTCGCTGCAGAGCACCACGCAGTCGCTGCAGATGTAGACGCCCGGCCCGGCGATGATCTTGCCGCCGGAACCTATCTCGGTCTGCGTTTTACCGCAGAAAGAGCACTTGACGCGCTCTTCTTTTTTGCCGCGTTCGGTCATTTTTTGGTTATCACGCTGTCGATGATGCCGTAATTCTTCGCCTCTTCGGCCGACAGGAAGAAGTCGCGCTCCATATCCTTGCGCAGGGTCTTCTTGTCGGCGCCGGTGTGTTTGGCCATGATATCGATGAGCCGCTCTTTCAGCGAGAGTATCTCCTTGGCGTGTATCTCGATGTCGGTCGCCTGACCCTCGAAGCCGCCGAGCGGCTGGTGGATCATGATGCGCGAATTGGGTAGCGAGAAGCGTTTGCCGGGAGCGCCCGCCGTGAGCAGGAGCGACCCCATCGATGCCGCCTGACCGATGCAGATGGTGGCCACATCGGGCTTGACATACTGCATGGTGTCGTAGATGGCCAGACCCGCGGTGACCGAGCCGCCCGGGCTGTTGATGTAGAGCTGGATATCCTGCGCCGGATCCTGCGATTCGAGGAACAGCAGTTCGGCGACGATGAGATCGGCCATATCGTCGTTGACCACGCCGCCCAGAAAGATGATGCGGTCCTTGAGCAGCCGCGAATAGATATCGTAGGCCCGCTCGACCTGTCCCTCTTTCTCGATGACTATCGGGATGAGCGATGAGAGAGGTTTCTTCATCATGGGGTCCCCCTTACTTACCGGCCTTCTTCTGGTCGTCCGCCTTCTTGATGAACGCCGCTTTCTCCATCAGCCGGTCGATGACCAGCTGTTCCCGCAGGGCGAGCTTCTTCTCTTCGAGTTTATCCTCGTTGAAATAGCGCTTGTAGTATTCGAGCGGGATATTGTAGCGCGCCGCCTCTTTCTGCAGTTCGGCGTCGAGCTTCTCTTCGGTGACCTCTATCTTGAGGTCGCCCGCGAGCTGGGATATGAGGATGAAGCGCTTGGCGACCCAGGTGGCGTCGGCGCGCAGTTTCTCCTTTTCCTCGGGCGTTATCTCGGCATCGGGGTGCTGTTTGCGATGGTCGGCCTCGCGGGCGTTGATCTCGGCGTCGAGGAACGAACGCGGCACCTCGAAGTCGTGGTCGTGCACATAGCGGTCGACCAGCTGGTAGCGCTTGTTCTCGCGGTTGATATCTTCAAGGTAGCTCTCGATCCGTTCGCGCGTCTTCTGCGTGAATTCGGCCACCGTCTTGACGCCGTCGCCCTTTTCGGCCATCAGTTCGTCGGTCAGTTCGGGGGTGTGCGACTCCTCGACGGTCGTTATCTCTATCGCGAAGTCGACCGTCTTGCCGGCCAGTTCCTTCGAATGGTAGTTCTCGGGGAAAGCGATGGGGGTGTTCAGCTTCTCGCCGGTGCGGTGGCCCATGAGCGCCTCCTCGAAAGCGGGAAGGAAGTTCTTTTCGCCGAGTATGACCGGTACCGCAGTGCCCGTCACGCCGTCCACCGCGACGCCGCCGATGGTGCCGGTAAAATTGACCGTGACGCGGTCGCCGTTCTTGGCGGGCCGTTCGACCGCCGTGAAGGTGGTATGGCGGCGGCGGAAACCGTTCAGCTCCTCGGTGAGCATCTCCTCTTTGAATTCGGCCGCGACGAACTCGATGGAGTACTCCTTCGGCGCGACCGCGATATCGGGGAATATCTCGACGCGGAAGGTGAACGAGAAATCCTTGCCCTCGGCGAGGTCGCCCTTCTCGCTGACCAGCGGATAGCGGATAAGGCGCAGTTTCTCTTTGGTGATCGCATCCTGTATGCCGGTCCCGATGAAATACTGTTCGGTGTCGTCCTTGACGCTCTTGCCGTAGAACTGCTTGATGACCTGCATCGGCACTTTGCCGGGACGGAAGCCCTTGACCTGCGCCGTCTGCGACATGCGCTTGAATGCGTCACTCAGAGTTTCGGAGACCTCGGCGGCCGGGACGGTGACGGTGAGCTCTTTTTCCACACTGCTCAGGTGAGTGATCTTGTGATCCATGAGTTCCTCGTAATATATCTGGTTACCTACACATGCGCGCGAAACATCCTACTGAAAACGGTTCGGGGCGCAACATATTCCACCACTTGGAAAAATTGGTGCGAGGGGGGGGAGTCGAACCCCCAAGGTGTTACCCGCTGGATCCTAAGTCCAGTGCGTCTGCCAATTCCGCCACTCTCGCAACGACCGAATTTTTGCCGTTCGGTATCTATCGATGGGGAATGTACGCTTGAAATATGGATGGTAGGCCCTGAAGGATTCGAACCTTCGACCCACTGATTAAGAGTCAGTTGCTCTACCAACTGAGCTAAGGGCCCACCAAAAATGGGGTGGGTAATGGGACTCGAACCCACAACGCCCGGAATCACAATCCGGTGCTCTACCATTGAACTACACCCACCATACTCGCAATGTGAAAAAACAACCTGGCGTGCCCGAGAGGAATCGAACCTCTGGCCTACTGATTAGAAGTCAGTTGCTCTATCCAACTGAGCTACGGGCACAGCTGGTCGGGGTGAGAGGACTTGAACCTCCGGCCTCTTGCTCCCAAAGCAAGCACTCTAGCCAGCTGAGCTACACCCCGTGTAGCGGGCTCGACTGTATTGAGG
>CAYPQK010000111.1:0-8598 GCA_964412895.1 uncultured Spirochaetales bacterium | reverse complement strand
GTGACGCGCGGCGCGGTGAGCGATGTTCTGCGGTTCGAAGGGACCAACATTCAGGTGTGGAATGCGCCGGTCGACCGCAAATCGCTTTTCCGCAACCGCAAACTGGTCCAACTCCGCAAAGAGATACCCGATCCGTTCCTCGTCGCCGGCATCCTGCATGACGGCGAGATGATCATCCCGACCGGCGATACCGTCATCAGGGAGAACGATCGTCTCTACCTCGCCGGCAGCGAGGAAACGCTCCAACGCCTCTTCGCCAAGACGGGACGGCTCCAGACCCGCATCGAGAAGATACTGCTGGTCGGCGTGGGCAAGGTGGGGCGCTATGTTGCGAAATACCTGTCGCGGCGCGGCCTGTCGCTGACCATCGTCGACAGCAACTATGAGAAGTGCAAACAGCTTTCGACCGAATACCCGGACGCGCTGGTCCTGTGCGGCGATATCTCCGACGAATCGCTCCTGCAGGATGAACGGCTCGACCGCTACGATCTGGTCATCGCGACCACCGGCAATCAGGAGCTCAACATCCTCACGGCGGTCTACGCGCGGTCGCTCGGCGTCCGCCATTCGATAGTGCTCATCAACAGCGTCAACTACCTGCGGGTCGCTTCGAAGCTTGAGATCGACTCGACCATCAGCCCCAAGGCCGGTTCGGTCGACGCGATACTGCGCATTCTGCGCCGCGGGACCGTCAAGGCGATGTTCAGCATCTTCGACGGCGCGGCCGAGGTGCTCGAATATGTCGTGAACAATGCCTCTCCGGCCGCCGGCAAGGCGATCATGCACGCCGGTCTGCCGGCCGATACCATCATCGTCGCCGTGGTCCGCGACGGACACGATACCATGCCGCACGGCGCCTTCACCCTGCAGGCGGGCGACCTCGTCATTGTCATCACCAAGCGCGCTTCGATACCGCAGATAGAGGTCCTCTTCACCGGAGCGGCATGAATCTTCCCGTGATGATCACCATTCTGGCGGCGCTCCTCGCGATAGTCGTCTCTTTCATGCTTCTGCCGGTGACGGTCGCGATCTGGTACGGCGAATACCGTGAAGCGCTGTTGTTCGCCGGGGTCATGGTCGGGGCCATGCTCGTCTGCGTCGGAGCCTACCTCTACGCCCGCCGTTCCATCGCTTCGGTCCGGCGGCGCGATCTCACGCCGCGCGACGGGTTCCTCGCCGTGTCGCTCAGTTGGGCGCTGGCCGCGCTGGTCGGCGCGCTTCCGTTCTGGCTGGGCGGCGCGATACCGTCGTTCGCCGATGCCTACTTCGAGACCATGTCGGGCTTTACGACCACCGGTGCCTCCATATTGAAGGATGTCGAGAGTCTGCCGCGGGCGATACTCTTCTGGCGGTCGCTCACCCACTGGCTGGGCGGTATGGGGATCGTGATGCTTACCGTCGCCATCATACCGCTCCTCGGTATCGGCGGCATGCAACTCCTCGAGGCCGAAGTGCCCGGTCCGTCGGTCGATAAGCTGACGCCGCGCATCAAAGAGACGGCGAAGACGCTCTGGTTCATCTACCTCGGGTTCACGGCGCTGGAGACCATCCTGCTTATGCTCGGCGGGATGACTCTTTTCGACGGTCTCTGCCATACCTTCGGGACGCTGGGGACCGGCGGCTTCTCGGTGAAGAATGCGTCGATAGGCTTTTATAATTCGGTCTTTATCGACGGTGTGGTCACCCTGTTCATGCTGGTCGGCGGCATGAACTTCGCCCTTTTCTATCTGATGTTCCGGGGCCGTTTCCGGGATGTGGCGCGGAACACCGAATTCAAGGCATACCTTGCTATAGTGCTCTTCGCGACGCTTCTTATCGCCTCCGAACTGACCCTGCGCGGCGTCCATCCCTCGATGGGGGAGAGCGCTCAATACGCGCTGTTCCAGGTCGCTTCGATCATCACCACCACCGGTTACGCATCGGAGGACTTCGCCCGCTGGCCCCATTTCTCACAGATAGTCCTCTTCTTCCTCATGTTCGTCGGCGGCTGTTCCGGCTCGACCGGCGGCGGCATCAAGGTCATCCGGCTGGTGACGCTCTACAAGCTCGCCTTCAACGAGATGCGCTATCTCATCAATCCGCGCGGTGTGTTCACCCTGACGGTCGACGGCCGTCCGGTGAAGAAGGATACCCTCTATCTGATGACCGGCTTCTTCTTCATTTATATATTCTTCGTGCTTCTGACGATGCTCGTGGTATCGACCGCCAATGTTGACCTCGTCACGGCGCTCACCACATCACTGGCCACCATCGGCAATATCGGCCCGGGGCTGTCGCTGGTCGGTCCGATGTCGAACTACGCCCACTACCCCGACTATATCAAGTGGTGGCTGTCGTTCGCGATGATGGTGGGACGACTTGAGGTCTATACCGTATTCGTGCTGTTCAGCGCGTTCTTCTGGCGCCGCTGAGGCGCTCCACGGCGGCAAGGAAGCCCTTGATGTCGGCCTCGGTCGTGTTGAAATGGCACATGAGCCGCGCTATCGGCGCCGTTTCATCCCACAGATAGAAGAAATATTCCTTTTGCAACGGTTCGGCGATCCCGGCGGGCAGTTTCACGAATACGCCGTTGGACTGCGTCGGCCACGCGAGTTCAAAGCCGGGGAAACGGGTTATCTCCGTGGAGAGCAGTTGTGCCATCGCGTTGGCGTGGCGGGCGTTCTTAAGCCATAGGTCGTCGGTGAGAAAAGCGTCGAATTGGGCCGCCGAGAAGCGCATCTTTGAGGAGAGCTGCATCGACTGTTTGCGCAGAAAGAACATCTCGGTCGCGAGCGTCGGGTCGGTGACGACGACCGATTCGCCTGCCATGAGGCCGTTCTTCGTGCCGCCGAACGAGATGAGGTCGGCGCTGGTCGCCGCTTCGCCGAGGGTCGAATTGAGCGTTGCCGCCCCGTTGGAGAGCCGTGCGCCGTCAATGTGGAGGTAGAGACCGTGGCTATGACAGAAGGTGCTGAGTGCTTTGAGCTCGGTCGGCGTGTAGCAGGTGCCCAGTTCGGTTGTCTGTGAAATAGAGACAAGGCGCGGCTGGATGCGGTGTTCGTCGCCCCGGCCGCCGAGTCGCCGCTCGACGAGGGCGGGGGTCAGCTTGCCGTCGGGCGTCGGGACGGTGAGCAGTTTCACCCCGGCGATCTGTTCGGGGGCGCCGCATTCGTCGGTGTTGATGTGGGCGGTCTCGGCGCAGATGACGCCCTGATGGGGGCGGCAGACGGCGCGTATCGAGATGACATTCGCGGCGGTGCCGTTGAAGACGAAGAAGGTCTCGGCCTGCGGGCCGAAGAGCGCCGAAACTTTCTTGGCGACCGATAAGGTGTAGTCGTCGTGGCCGTAGGCGTGGACATCGCCGTCGTTGACGCGCCGCAGGGCGTCGAATACGGTGGGGTGGACACCGGCGTGATTGTCGGAACCGAAACTGCGTGTGGTCATCGTCTCCTCCGCGGACCGTTCGAGCGATAGTAGCATCATCGCCGGGAAATGCAAACCGGATGAATTTTCCCGCCAACTTGACTTTGGCGCCGGTCGGTGTCAATACTGCGGACATGAGAATTGTGGACGGCGAGGCGATCGTCTCGGCTCTCGAGCGGTTGCTCCGTGATATCAATACCGACCCGCCCTCTTTGCGCGGCGTCACCTTCTGCGACCCGGCCCTGACCGGCGTCGAACGCGAACTTGCCTGCATCCTTGACGAGAACCTCCGTATCGCCCGCGAGGAGCAGCGGCCGCTCTGTCAGGACTGCGGTATGGTCCACGTCTATATAAGGAAAGGAAAGTTCGTTACCTTCTCGGGGGCGAGCACCCTCCAGCCGCTCATCGACGAGGCGGTGCGCCGCGCGTACAAAGACGGCGGTCTGCGCCTTTCGACGGTCGCCGACCCCTTCGTGCGCAAGAACACCGGCGACAATACCCCGGCACTTATCCATATCGAAGAGATAGACGGCGCCGACCTTGAATTCACCGTCATGGTGAAGGGGGGCGGCTCGGAGAATGTATCCCGCGTCGCGATGCTGGCCCCTTCGGCAGGCCGTGCGGGGGTCGCCGACCTTGTCCTGTCGGTACTGCGCGACGCCGGCGGCGCCGGATGTCCGCCGTATGTTGTCGGGGTGGGGGGCGGCGGCAGTTTCGACACCGTGGCGCTCCGTGCCAAGGAGGCGCTCCTTTTCGACAGCGACGACGACCCGGAACTGCGCGAACTCATCACGGCGCGACTGCCTGAACTCGGCTACGGCATCCTCGGCTTTCCCGGCGTGAAGCCGGTGAGCGCCGTCCGGGTGCGGAAAGCGGCGACCCATATCTCGATGCTGCCGGTGGCGGTGCTCCTCAACTGCCACAGCTTCCGGCGCGGGACGGTGACGCTGTGAATACGATCCTCTGTACCGATATCACCGCCCTGCGGAGCGTTCCGGCCGGGACACTGACGGCACTTGAGGGCGATATCCTGACGCTTCGTGACCGGTCTTTGGCACGGCTGGCCGAGCTGAAGGGATGCGGTGAGCCGTTGCCCGTCGATCTCGCGGGGCGCATCGTCTTTTTCGCCGGACCGACGCCCGGTTTCGCCGATGGACATGGGTCGGTCGGACCGACGACGAGCCGCCGGATGACCGCGTATCTGCCGCTACTCGCCGATCTGGGCGTCGTTGCGCTCATCGGCAAAGGACCGCTTGACAAGGCGGCGCTTGATGTTCTTGCAATGCGGCGCATCCTCTACCTGCAGGCGGCGGGTGGCGCCGGCGCTTTTTATGGATCGCGGATAACTTCAATAAAAACGGCCGGTTTTGACGAACTCGGGCCGGAAGGGGTATTTGAGTTGACAGTGCACGATTTTATTGTAATGATGTCGCTCGACGGCGTGGGCGCCGTGTACCTATAAACCGGAGAATGGAGATACTGCTCATGACGGAAAAGAAGGTAAAGGAGGAGCTCTTCGAGAACGCGAAGTGCACCCTGCACATCGTTCCGGAGTACTGCAAGGGTTGTTCGATCTGCATAGAATTCTGCCCGGTCAAGGCGCTGTCGCTCGACAAGAAGCGGCTGGTCGTGACGGCCAGCGCGATGGACAAATGCATCGCCTGCGGGTTCTGCGAACTGCGCTGTCCCGATTTCGCCATCTTCATCGACAAAAAAGAAAAAGAGAAGAAGTGAGGGAGTTACCATGAAGGAAGGAAAATACACATTCGTACAGGGGAACATCGCCTGTGCCGAAGGGGCGCTCTATGCCGGGTGCTCGTTCTTCGGCGGCTACCCGATAACCCCCTCGACCGAGGTGGCCGAGTACATGTCGGAGAAACTGCCCCTGCGCGGCGGCAAGTTCATACAGATGGAAGACGAGATCGCGTCGCTCGGTTCGATCATCGGGGCGGCGCTGGCCGGCGCCAAAACGATGACCTCGACATCGGGCCCCGGCTTCTCGCTGATGCAGGAACTCATCGGCTACGCTTGCATCGCCGAGGTACCGTGCGTCATCGTCAATGTCATGCGCGGCGGCCCCTCGACGGGGCTCCCGACCTCTCCGGCGCAGTCCGATCTGCTGCAGGCGAAGTGGGGGACCCACGGCGACCATCCGACCATCGCGCTGGTCCCCAGCTCGGTCGAAGAGATGTTCACCGAGACGGTGCGCGCCTTCAATCTTGCCGAGTATTTCCGGACGCCGGTCATCATCCTGGGCGATGAGATCATCGGCCACATGCGCGAGAAGTTCCGCCTCCCCGAGCCGGGCGAACTGGAGGTCATCGACCGCAAACTGCCCGATGTGGACGGCCTGTGCCGTCTGCCCTACCGCGCCGACGGGAAACATCCCGCCTGCCTGCCGAATTTCGGCGCGAGCCGATTCCATGTCACCGGACTCAACCACGACGAGTCGGGCTTCCCGACGATGGACCCGAGCATCGTGCAGGAGTCGAACTCTCGCATCATCGACAAGATATACCATCAACGCGAACTGATCGATAAAGTAGAGACCAAATACTGCGAGGATGCCGAGATGCTGTTCCTCGCCGTCGGGTCGGCCGCCCGCGCCGCCGAAGAGGTGGTCGAGGAATACCGCCGCAAGGGGATCAAGGCGGGCCTTTTCCGCCCGCTCACCCTGTGGCCCTTCCCGAAAAAGCAGTTCATTCCCTTCGCCGAGAAGGCCAAGAAGATCATCGTTCCCGAAATGAACCTCGGCCAGCTCCGGACGGTGGTGGAACGGTTCGCCCGTTCCGAGAAGGTGATCCCGGTCAATCTCGTCAACGGCGAGCCGCTCGACCCGGAGTTCATCATGTCCACTATCGAAAAGTGCAGCAAGTAGGAGGCGGTCATGTTCGATTATAGCACCTATCTCCGCACCGCGAAACTTCCCCATATCTGGTGCCCCGGCTGCGGCCACGGCATCATCTTCAAGTCGCTCCTCCGGGCGATGGCGAAGACCGGTTGGAACAAGGACGAGACCGTGGTGGTCAGCGGCATCGGCTGCGCCTCGCGCCTGCCGGGGTATGTCGATTGCAACACGCTCCACACGGCCCACGGCCGGGCGCTTGCCTTCGCCACCGGCGTCAAGCTCTCCCAGCCCAAGTTCCATGTGATCGTCGTGTCGGGCGACGGCGACTCGCTCGCCATCGGCGGCAACCACTTCATCCACGCCTGCCGCCGCAACATAGACATCACGCTCATTCTTTTCAATAACGGCATCTACGGCATGACCGGCGGCCAGTATTCGCCGACCACCCCGTACGGCGACAAGGCGGCCACCGCTCCCTACGGCAACCTTGAGCCGCAGTTCGATGTGGTCGATCTTGCGAAGGGGTGCGGCGCCACTTTCGTCGCACGCGGTACCTCGTTCCATGTGCCGCAGCTCGACGACTACATCCACAAGGCGCTCATGCACAAGGGTTTTTCGGTGGTCGATGTGGTCGAGGCCTGCTGGACGACCCACGGCCGCAAGCAGAAGGCCAAATACAAGAACAACCTCGACATGATGAAGTGGCAGCGCGACAACGCGGTGCCGCTGGCCAAGGCGCAGACGATGAGCGCCGAAGAGCTGAAGGGTAAGTTCGTTACCGGCATCCACCATGAGACCGAGCGGCCTGAGTATGTTGAGAGCTATCAGAAGCTTATCGACTCGCTCAAGGGAGGCGACAAATGAAATACGAGATCCGTTTCTCCGGCAGCGGCGGACAGGGGGTCATCACGGCGTCGGTCATACTCGGTACGGCGGCGGCGCTCCATGACGGCAAGAATGTCATCCAGTCGCAGGCCTACGGTCCCGAGGCGCGCGGCGGCGCGACCAAGGCCGATGTCATCATCGCCGACGAAAAGATACTGTATCCGAAGGCCCAGCATATCGATTATCTGGTGAGCCTGACCCAGAAGGCGGCCAACAAGTTCATCAAGACGGTCAAGAAAGGCGGCATCGTGATCATCGACGGCGATTTCGTCGAACTGCCCGATTCGCCCAATTACAAGATATACCGCCTGCCGATGACCTCGAACGCCATGACCAAATTCAACCGCACCACGACCCTCAATGTTATCGCGGTCGGCGCCTTCGCCGAGATGGCGGGGCTGGTGAGCGCCGAGGCGGTGAAGAAGGCGGTGCTCGAGAATTCGCCCAAGGGGTTCGAGGAGATGAATATCGCTTCTCTCGAACTGGGCCGTGATCTGGCGCGCGCCGCCAAAAAAGGCTGACGCCGATCATCCCGTGCCGTTCCTCTTCCTTGTCATCATCTTCTTTTTCGGTTGCGCGGAACACGCCGATCCATTGACCGATGCCGATGAGACCGTCGACACATCCGTCGATGATGCGTTGACGCCGGACGACCCTGCCTGCGATCTCGGTCTCACGCCGCCCGCCGCGCCGACGCAACCCGCGCCGGTCGACTGGGGAGTCTGTCCCGATGGGTGGGAAGCGACGGTTGACGGGGAGCATCGCTACTGCCTGCCGCTGGTTGCCGCCGGCTGTCCCGACGGGACGATGCCGGTTGTCGGAAACGCCGACTGCGTTCAGATATGCGAGGACTACGAGCCGCCCGACGGTGTGACCGTTGTCGATGTCGCGGCGGGCGATGACCTTCAAACGGCGCTGGATGCCGCACCCGACGGCTCGGTCATACGCATCACGGCGGGCCAGTACTCGGCCCCGGTGACGCTGAACGGCCGCGAACTTACCCTTGTCGGCACCTGTCCCGGTGTGGCGACGCTCGGCGGTATCACGGTCGAGGGCGGCGCGGTCACGCTCAGAGGCGTCGCGGTGAGCGGCGCGTCAGGCTGGGGAGTCACGGTCACGGGGGAGGGGAGCCTGACGGCGACCCGTATCCATGTCACCGGTAGCGGCGAGACGGCCTTGGGCGGTCTTTTTCTCGACGGTACGGCATCCGCGACACTCACCGAATGTTCAATTGAGAATACTTTGCATGTCGGGATACGACTCTGTACGGCGGAGGTCGCCGGTTGCGCCGCAACGCTCGCACGGCGACTGCGACTCCATCACGCCGAGGATCGTCCTGCGCTGAGTGCGCTTCTGACCGGTGCCCGCGCAGACCGTGCACGTCTGGGCCGAGCCGCCCACGGCGGCGCCGCTGCCCGAGCACGTCGCACACGTCATCGGATGAGTGATGGTCACATCTTTCG
>CAYPQK010000110.1:0-8686 GCA_964412895.1 uncultured Spirochaetales bacterium | reverse complement strand
GAAGGTCGCGGTCACTTGGATGATAAATCAGGACGGCCGCGCCGAGATGGTCGAGATAAGCGAGGATACGATGAAGGACACGGGTGTCGCGTCGTGCATCAAAGGGGTGGTCTCGCGGTGGCGTTTCCAGAAACCGGAAGCGCCGGCGTCGGTCACCTTCCCGTTCGTCTTCTCACCGGCGAACTAGAGGGGCAGGGAGAAAGGGAGGATTTTCATGAGAACGATGGGTGTCATGGCGCTGGCCGTGTTGTTTTCCGCATTTCTCGCGGCGCAGGATGCTCCGGTGCGCGAGAGCAAAGATACCTCGACGCCCGACCAGATGCGCGACGAGATGGATTCCAAGGCCCGGCGCGTTGCCGAGATAGAGCAGACGATCCAGAAAATGAACGCCGAGGCGGTCAAGGAAAAAGATATCAAGTGGAAACTTTGTCTGGATGATGTCCTTGCCACCCTGCGCGGCATCTCGGCCAGCGTTGCGACGGCCAAGGGGCGCGTGGACGATCTTATCCGCGCCGAGAAGATGGACGCGGCCCGCACGCAGGTGATGCTCGTCAGAGGCCTTACCGACGCCGCCGAGAAGGCGTTCGCCGAATCGCAGGGCTGTCCGCGCCAGCTTACCCGCGTCGACAACCGCTCGACGGTGGAACGCGACGAGGATAAGAAACTGACCGGAACCCACGGCGACAAGGACAGTATCGGCGACGCGATGGGACAGGATTTCACCGACGGCTGGGCGACCGAACGCGACCCGAACGACTTTAATGTCGACGACCCGGTAGACGGCGCCGGCACCGACAACACCGGCGGCCCGACCGAGACCCCCGGCGATACCGGCGGCGATCCGGGCATCGTCATCGACAACGGCGATATCATATCGGAACCGCCGTTCATAGAACCGAGTCCCGAGAAATGATCATGGAACTCTGCTGATGAAACGCACGATGATGATATTGCTTCGACACACAGTCGCCCTCCTTCTGACGCTCTGCGCGTTCACCGCGCTGTGGGCGCAGGAGGCCCCGAAAAGCGGGGACAAGGCCCCCGAGACCGGATTCCGCCTTTCCGAGACGGCGATGCTGAATGTCAGTTTTTCGCTGGCTCCCGAATTTGAGACGAATATCAATAAAACATCCTCGCGCTCCTTTTACACCGATAATCTGGATGCGACCAATAATTACAGTTATGCCGAGACGATGGATCTCATCATTCACCTCTCTCCCGGCCTGCGGGCGAAGATAGACGACCATTTCAAAACGCTCGGGATGGCCTTCCTCATCAATTACAATCTCTACACCGGCATAGAGGATAAGAAGACCTTCGAGAACCTTACCAACGCCTCTTCTTTGCATTTCGATACCGACATCCTCGGCGAATTCAACAAGGACGGGAACGCGATGGTCCGCGTATCCAACAACCTTAAACGCAACTCGAACCCCGACTCGCTGACCATAGAGAACGGCCTTCACACCAATCTGATGGAGGAGTTCAACCTCGCCCTGTTCATAAAAAACACGGAGGAGACCCTTTCGCTCAAGATATCCTCCGGCATCCAGTTCAACTACTTCGAAGAATCGCTGTTCAGCCCCTATAATTTCTGGAGTTCACGCAGCAATGTCTACGGCCAGTGGAAATTCCTGCCGAAGACCGCCGCATTCTTCAATGTTTCCTATATCTATCAGGATTATTTTAACGCCAGTTCGGCTTTGCGTAAAGATCAGCGCTCAATGCCGCTGTCGGTGTTCGTCGGCGCGCTGGGCCAGCTGACCCCCAAGATATCGCTGAAACTGTCGGGCGGCTACGCCAACTCGCTGTCGAAGGATATGCATCATGACGGACTGGCGGGCGTCGAGTTCATCTTCAAGAACTCGGAGAACACCCTCTTCAAACTCGGTTATCTGCGCACCATGTTCCCGGTGGCGACCTACCAGTATTACGCCGAGGACAAGGTCTATGTCGGATTCACCCAGAAGTTCTTCAGCCGGCTCCTGCTGAAGATAGACGCGAGTTACGCGCACCTCGCCTACGGCAAGAATGTGAAATATCCGGCGCTGACCAATGTCCATGCCGTCACCGACACCGCTTCCGGCGCGGTGACGACGACGACCGTCACGCAGAAGAGCATCGACCGCGAAGACCACCTTATCCGCGTCGAGCCGATGATATCCTACAATTTCCTTCCGTGGCTCGGCATGTCGCTCAAATATACCTTTGAGACCAAGCAGACCCCGTTCAATGTCGCCACCCGCGTCGCCCTCACCGGCGTTACCACGCCGACCGATGTCACCTATACGACCTATTACGATTATATGGATCACCGCGTTCTGCTTACCCTTGCGGCGGACTACTGATCTAACATGACCCACACCGCTGTCAGATCTCTGGTGCTGTTCCTGTGCGCACTATTGTGGTGTACTTCGTGCACGCTGAAGTTCGTTCGCGACGATGGACAGGCCGTGACGCCGCCGCCGGTGAAAAAGCAGGCGGTGGAGGGCGATCGGGTGCCGGGAGAGACCGACAGCGCCTCTCTGCAGCCCGGCGTCATCGGGCCCGGCGACCTCCTGCAGATCACGGTGTATGGCGAAAAGGAGCTTACCGGACTTCATCAGGTGAGTCCCGAAGGGTTCATTATCTTTCCCTTCATCGGTAATATCGCGGTGAAGGGGATGACCAACTTCTCTTTGGCCGAACGGATCGCCGAGCGCCTGCGGGAAGGGTTCGTGCGGGACCCGCAGGTCTATGTGCTGGTCAAGGAGTTCAACAGCCGCCGGGTGTTTGTCCTCGGGCAGGTCAAGAACGCCGGGAAATTCACCATCATCCACGAAATGAGCATCGTCGAGGCGATATCGGTGGCGGGCGGGTTCACGAACTTCGCCGACATCAACAATGTGGTGGTCACGCGGAAGGACGAGTCGGGCAAAGAGATCCGGTTCGTGCTGAATATGGAAGAGATACTGGCCGGTAAGGCGAATAACTTCTACCTGCTTCCGGGCGACATCGTGTTCGTGCAGGAACGGTTCTTCTGAGGTCCGATGCAGACGCGGGAATTCGACATCAAACAACTGTACCTGCTTCTGGTCAAACACCTCTACCTGTTCATCGGTATCATCGTCATCGTCCTTACCTTCACCGCCGCCTATCTCTATAAGGCGCAACGGATCTACCGCGCGACGGTTGTCATGGAGATGGAGCCGCGGTCGGAGAATATCCTCGGCCGCCGCGTCGAGTCGGTCGGAGCGTCGAGTTCCGATTACTACTGGGCGAACAAGGAATATGCGGCGACCCAATACGAGATCATCCGGAGCCGCGCCGTCAGCGCGAAGGTCATCGAAAGCCTGTCGCACGAGAATGTGCTGGAGCTGTTCGGTATCCGGCCGGAGAATTTCGAGGATCCCGAGGACATCAAGAATATCGATACCGTCGCGATGCTGCAGGGCAAGATATCGGTCGAGCCGCAGAAGAATTCGAACATTCTCTGGATCAGCGTCGCCGACCCCGATCCGGAGGTGTCGGCGTTCCTCGCCAACAGCGTGGCGACATCGTACATTGAGTTCAATATCGAGAAGCGTTATCTGGCGACGCGCGACGCCGCCCAATGGCTGTCGGAACAGAGCATCAATCTCAAGAAGCAGCTCGAGGAATCGGAGATACTGCTGTTCAACTTCAAAAAGGAAAAAGAGGTGCTCGCCTCCGCCTTCGAGCAGAAACAGACGATGCTCGCCCAGACGATCACCGAGATATCGACCAAGCTGACCGAGAAGCAGATATACCAGAAGGGGCTGGCGGCGAAGATAGAGGAGCTTTCGGGGCTGGAGTTCGCCGACACCGAGGAGTTCTTCGCCACCGACATCTTCCGCGACAACAATATCGTCCAGAACATGAAGCTCCAGTTCCTGCAGATCAAGACCAAACTGCGCGAGAAGGCCCTGCTCTACGGCGACAAGCATCCCGATGTACAGACGCTCCGCGGCGACGAGGAGAGCATCCGCAAGGCGCTGCTCAACGAGCTCAAGGGCGTTCTCGAGGGGCGCCGGCTGGAGGGGAAGACGCTCGACAACGAGATACTGAAGTTGCAGGCGATGCTCCGCGAGAGTCAGCAGGAGGCGCTGAAGCTCAACAAGATGGAGATAGACTACAACAAGCTCAAGCGCGAGGTCGAAACGAACAAGAAGCTTTACGACATCGTGCTGGAGCGGACCAAAGAGGCCGATCTTCATACCCTTATGCGGGCCAACAACATCCGCATCATCGATCGGGCGCTGGTCCCGAAGGGTCCCATTTCGCCGCGCAAGAACCTGATCCTGCTCATCGGCTTCATCATCGCGTTCCTGTCGGCGGCGGTGGCGGTGCTGGCGGTGGAGTTCTTCGACACCCGCATCCGCGACATCGAGGAGCTGGAGCATCTTGTGGGCCGCAACATTCTGGGTCTTTTCCCGAGTTTCGATATAGAGGATCCGAAGAAGATACAGGAGATCGCCTTCGAAGGCTCTCAGCATTCGCCGGCGGTCGAGTCGCTCCGGACGATACGGACCAACATCCGGCTCGCCCATCCCGATGTGAACGCCAAGACGCTCCTCATCACCAGTTCGGTCTCGCAGGAAGGGAAGACGACCGTCTCTTCGAACATCGCCGTATCGTTCGCTCTTGCCGGCCGCAAAACGCTGCTGGTCGACACCGATATGCGCAAACCGCGCGTCCACAAGCTCTTCGGACTCGACAACAAGGAGGGTATCTCCACCTACATGCTGGGCGAGAAACCGATAGAACAGCTTATCCGCCGCAATGTTTATCAGGGACTCGATGTCCTCTTCTGCGGGCCGATACCGCCCAATCCGGCCGAGATGATGGAATCGAAACGGTTCCGCGAGATGGTCGACCGGCTCAAGGAGCTCTACGATATCGTCATTTTCGATTCGCCGCCCATCATCGCCGTGTCGGATGCCGCGATCATCGCATCGATGATAGACGGCGTCATCATCGTCGTGAAGATACGGCAGATATCGCGCGATATCCTCAAGCGGGCGGTGGCCCAGCTCACCAAGTCCAACGCGATGCTGCTCGGCGCGGTCGTGAACAATCTCGATCTCAAGGGGGGCGGCCGTTACGGTTCCTATTACTACTACTATCACGAGAAGTACAAGTACTACGGCGAGACGGAAGAGAAGAAACCCTCATGAACCGCGCGCCGTTCATCCTTTCCCTCATCCTGTGCATGATCATTATTGCCTGCGGTCCGCGGCTCAATGTGCGCCATCCGATCGCTCCCGGCGATACTTACTACGGGTGGGTCACTTGGTACGGCGACGACTTCAAGGGCAAAACGATGGCGAATGGCGAGCTCTACGATCCGCAGCAGTTCACCGGTGCCGCCGACGGGTTCCCCTTCGGAACGATGCTGGAGGTGAGCGATCTGGACAGCGGTAAACTGGTGGTGGTGCGGGTCACCGACCGGCCGGGAAAGAATGTGGTCGATCTCACGCCGCAGGCCTTCAAAATGCTGTCGCCGGAGCAGGCGGGCCGCCTGCGCGGCAAGGTGACGGTGGTTGGATTGCCGGGCGAGAACAGCCTGCTGAAGCGTAACGAGGCGGATTCGCCGGAACGGTTCTTCACGGTCCAGTTCGGCGCCTATTCGACCCTTGAGAACGCACGCGCTTTCATCGATTCTCTCGGCATCGCCGAGGCCTATATCTATCTCGAACAGGGCGACCGGCCCCTTTTCCGGGTGCGTGTCGGCCGGTTCGCCGACCGCGAGAGCGCCGAGAAATTCATTGGGGAGCGGGCCAAAGGTCATGAGGCGGTCGTCATTGAGGTTTCCGAGTAGCGTCGCGGCGCTGCTTCTTCCGTTCAGCATGTTATTTGCCGGGAATGATGTCCTTACCGAGATACTGAAGTCGGAAGCGACCGTCACCTCGTTCGATCCGACGCTTCGCATCGGCATCGTGCAGAATGTCGCCGAACTGAAGGTCGAAGGGGATGCGCAGATGTCGGGCGTTGATGGCCGCGAACTGGGCGCCATTCAGGGCGAATGCGGCATTACGCCCGCCGCGGGCGGCAAGATAGCGGTCTGCGGCACGAGTTACGCCGGTCCGGCGATAACCTTCGCGCCGAAATTCAGCTTCATGTCGGTCGGCGGACGGATGTTCCGCGGGAAGGTGGAGATCGTCATTTCCGGGAAGGGGCTGACGGCGGTCAACGCGCTCCACATCGAGGAATATGTCCGCGGCGTCATCAACAAGGAGATCATGCCGGGCTGGCATATCGAGGCGAAGAAGGCGCAGGCGGTCCTTGCCCGGACCTACGCGGTACACAAGAAAGTGATGCGGCCGAGGAACGCGCTGTACGATCTCGATCCGACGGTGCTCGACCAAGTCTACGGCGGGCTCGACAAGGAGGACCTCACCGCCAACAAAGCGGTCGCCGAGACGCGCGGCGAGATATTGAGCTACAACGATCTGCCGGCCGAGATATATTTCCACTCCACCTGCGGCGGCCGGACCGCGTCGGGCAAAGAGGTGTGGGGCAAAGAGGTGCCGTACCTCGTGCCGGTGAAATGCGATCACTGCAAGAACTCGTCGCTCTACCGCTGGACGCGCGCCCTGAATGCCGACGAGGTGTCGAAAAAACTCACGGCGGCGGGCTACGGCGTCGGCAAACTGAAGAAGGTGACGGTCGAAAAGGGCGATCTGCGGGTCGCCGCCGTCATCGTCAACGGGAAACGGATAGAGGTGAACCAGTTCCGCAAGGCGGTCGGCTACACGACCGTCTATTCGAACGACTTCACCGTCTCATTGTCGGGCGGCAAACTGACACTTTCCGGCAAGGGTTTCGGCCACGGCGTCGGCGCCTGCCAGTACGGCATGGCGGGGATGGCGCAGGCGGGCAAGAACTGGCGCGAGATACTGCAGCACTATCTCCCCGGCGCCGAGATACGGAAGATGTACTGATGGATGTGTCCCGTTTTGATTACGCGCTTCCCGAGGAATTGATAGCGGCCGAACCGCTACCGCGCGGGGCGTCGCGGATGATGCTGGTGCGGCGCGATACCGGTACGATCGATCATCGTCAGTTCGCCGACATACTCTCTCTCGTCGACGAAAAGACGACGGTCGTCCTCAACGAGAGTCGCGTCCTGCCGGCCCGTTTTTTCGGCAAAAAGGGGACCGGCGGCGCGGTTGAATTCCTCTACCTCGGCACGCGGCCCGACGGCACCTGCGACACGCTGGCGAAGTCGTCGAAACAGCTCCGGCCGGGCGAGATCGTGTCGCTCAATTCGGGCGATACGGTGGAGATAGTCGACCGGGTAGGCGAATCGTGCCGCATCCGCACTTCATTCCCGGCGGACGCGATGCCCGCATATCTCGAAAAGTACGGCGATATGCCCCTGCCGCCCTATATTCTCAAGCGGCGCGGCGAGAAGCGGAGCCGCCCCGCGGACCGGGAATCCTATCAGACGGTCTATGCGGGGGGCGCAGGATCGGTCGCGGCGCCGACGGCGGGTCTGCATTTCACCGATGCAGTACTCGACCGGCTTGCGGAGCTGACCGGCGGCCATGTCGAACGGGTGACGCTCCATGTCGGCATCGGTACCTTCATGCCGGTCAAGGTCGACAGGGTCGAGGAGCATGTCATGCACCGCGAATTCTACCATATCGCTCCCGAAGCGGCGGCGCGGCTCAACGCCGATAAGGCGGCGGGACGGCGGATACTGGCGGTCGGGACCACGACGGTGCGGACGCTCGAAACGGCGTCGGCGGGCGGCACGCTCGCGGCGGGCGGCGGGTCGTCGCAACTGTTCATCTACCCCGGCTATACCTTCCGGTTCGTCGACGCGATGCTGACCAATTTCCATCTGCCGCGCTCGACGCTCATCATGATGGTATCGGCTTTCGCGGGCTATGAGTTGACGATGCAGGCATATCAGAAAGCGATGGCGGAGCGCTACCGGTTCTTCAGTTACGGCGATTGTATGCTGATCCTATGAGTGCTTCTTGATGAGGTCGACATAGGTCGGTTTCGGGGCGGCGCCCACGAACTGATCGACCTCCTGCCCGTTCTTCACGAACTTCACCGTCGGGATGCCGCGCACCTTGAAGCGGACGGCAAGTTCCTGATTCTCGTCGGTATTCACCTTGGCGAACTTGATCTTGGTATTGGCTTTGTTATCTTCGGCGAGCTCTTCGAAAAGCGGGCCAAGCATGCGGCAGGGACCGCACCACGGGGCCCAGAAGTCGATGATGACCAGACCGTCGAACTGTTCGACCTCGGCCGCGAAATTGTCCTTGTTCAGTGCAAGCATGGGCGCCTCCTAAACTGATCGCTAGAATTTTATCGATTTAATGCCGTTCTGCTGGAATTCCTTGACCACGCTTTCGATCTGTTTGAGGTTGGTGTCGGCCTCTTTCCCCGCGTCGCTTGCCTGTATTTTGTAAAAGAACGAAACGACCGGCTCCATCTTGTCGGCGAAACTGAAGATGAACTTCCGTTCGTCGACGATCTCTATTTTCTGCTTGTTCTTGTCGGCCACCTTGAGCTTTACCTCATAGATGAGCTTGCGCGAACAGAACTCGCGGAGCGGCGCGTAAGCCGAATCTTCGTAGCACGACATGTCGTCGGTGTCGGTGAGTTTGATCGATTCGATCTTCTCAAAGGAAAGCATATACTCGCTGTTCCCTTGTACGACCGACAGCGC
>CAYPQK010000109.1:0-8978 GCA_964412895.1 uncultured Spirochaetales bacterium | reverse complement strand
TGATGGTTCTTTCGTTGCGCCGTTCGGCCGCGACCGCCAGATCATGCAGATCTTCGAGCAATTGTTCGTATTTCCTGAGAGAAATAATGACCGCCGTTTTCCGTCCCCGCGTATCGGTGACAAAACGCTGCTGAACCATGGTCTGCATATCGACCTCCCGTCATTTAACGAAGGCTAGTATAATGGTTCGTCCGCTTTCTGTCAATCCCTCTCCGCTATTTTGTTCTTTTGACTTGTTCTCTCTTTCCTGCTACAAATTCGGCGGCATAGCGAACTTTGAAGGAGGCCCCTATGCCCTGCGCCAACAAGGAGAAGAACGCGAAGAGCTGCAACTGCACCTACGGCGACTGTCCGCGCCACGGCGTCTGCTGCGAATGTCTCACCTACCACAACCGGAACGGCGAGTTCCCCGCCTGCTTCTTTTCCAAAGCGGGCGAGCGGACCTACGACCGCAGTTTCGAGAACCTCGTGCGCGACCGGACCGGGCGTCCCTGACCGCAAAAAAAGGTTGCTTTTTCCGCAACCGCAGGTATGGTCTATAGCGTTTTTGATGGTTCACGCGTTAAGGGAGAGAACAATGTCTCGTATGTGTGCAATGTGCGGCAAGAAGCCGATGTTCGGGCATAATGTCAGCCACGCGAACAACAAGACCCGCAAGATCCAGAACCCCAATGTGCAGAAGGTCAAGGTGCGCGAGACCAACGGCGAAGTTCACTCGATATTCATCTGCACCCGCTGCATCAGGAGCGGCAAGGTCGTCAAGGCCTGATAACCGCCCGCATCAACGGGCCGGGTCTTCTCTGTAACGATTATTTTTTATCGGTATCGGCCGGAGCGGCCTCTTCTGTCTTGGGCGCCTCTTCGCTCTTCTTCTCTTCTTCGGGCTTCTTCTCTTCGGCTTTCTTTTCTTCGGCTTTCTTCTCTTCGGGCTTCTTCTCTTCGGCCTTGGGCGCCTCTTCCTTTTTCGTCGAACCGGCGCCGGTACCGGTGCCGAACTGGCCGTCGTTACGGATTATCGTGGTGAACTTGAGATCGCCCGCCTTCTTGAACACATCGGGACGCCCGTCGCGGTCGGTATCCTTTTCCATCCGCTCCAGCACGCCGCCGGTATAGTATTCCCAGTAATCGACCGCACCGTCGCCGTCCTGATCCTCTTCCAGTTTTATCAGCACGCCTTTTTCGTCATAGTATTTCCACAGGTCGCTCTTTTCGTCGAACTGTGAATCGATCTCCTTCTGTATGACGACCATGCCGATATAATGGTCGGTGGTCTCTATCTTGCCGTCGAAGTCGAGGTCGAGCTCCTCTTTGGCCACGGCGCCCGATTCATCGTAGAAACGGTAGACATCGTACTTGCCGTCGAGGTTGAGGTCCATCATCTTGATGAATATCTGCGGCTCGGTGCCCGGATCGTCCCCCTTGCCCGCGGTCCCCTTCTTGTAGACATTCACGATATCGGTCTTCTTGTCGTTGTTGCGGTCGAATTCGCGGACATTATATTCATCGGGGTCGAGCTTCATCTGGCCGTCCTTCGCCGTGATGGTTATTTGTTTCGGGCCGAGTGGACCCTCTCCGGCGGATGATCCGTCCGTCCCTCTCGAAGACCCGGTGTCGGTCGACGCACACCCGATGAACAACAGCATCGCCGCGATGTGCAGAGCGTAGACGACTTTCATGGGAACCCCCTTCTCACAGAACAACCTTATGCTAAAAAACATACTCGAAAAAGCAAATTCTCGACCGTTCTTCATTCGTCACTGTCCCGGGCGTCGTCGTCGTCGCTGCCGGCCGGATAATGGATGTATTTGATCGCAGCGCCGATCCGTTCGCGGTCGACCCCTTTGATCACCACGGTTATCTTGTTGGTCTTCTCGCGGAATCTGAGCGGCACGGTGAAATCGCGGCGCGCTTCGCCGGCGGCGATCCGGTAGTAGAAGACCTTTTTGTTGTTCTGGTAGGCGAAGATATCCTGCACATCGTCGCCCGTTACGGTGAACGCGACGCGGCCGTCGGCCGTCGCGCTGGTGAGCGGCGTCCGGTCGAGCATGACGGCGGGCATGGTGATGCCGTACTGCCGCTGGAGCGCCGGCGCCGCGGCGACCGGTCCGGTCGCCGTCGCCGCATCGCTCCGCCGGACCCAGTAGCCGCCTTCGAGCCGCACCGCATCCTCGCCGCACCGGCCGGTACTGCGCAGTACCACGGCGGCGGCGGTACGGGCGACCGGCGTCTTGAACTGGATATCGGGATAGAGCTTGATCTCCGCGTTGAGCGATACCGGCCCCTTCTCCTTCTCCTCGTAGCGACAGGTGAAGTTGCGTCCGACGAAGGGTATCGAGAACCCGGCCGAATATTTGGTCTTGTAGTCGTACAGCGACACGGCGATGGCGATGCGCGACTTCTCCGACTGGAGATTCGCTATCTTGAAGGTGAACAGGACCTCCTTCTCTTCGCCCGCCTTGAGCACCACCGGTTCGGTGCCTTTGCTGATGAACAGTTCGGGGCTGTTGTTGACATTGATGAGCTGGAGGCGGCCGTCGAGTATCGCCCCCGTGCCGGTATTCTTGAGGAAGATGCGGGCCGTTATCTGCTCCCCCTCCTCGGTCAGGCCGTTGATCGAACCGACGCTCTCTTCGGCGACGAGCGAGAAGGCCACCTCGGGCATGTCGAGCGGCAGGGTCTCCAGCTCGATGCGCTCGCTTTTGGCGACGGTGGCGAAGCTGTCGACCGACAGATCGATGCGGACCGGCTGGCGCCGCCACGGCATATGTTCGGGGATCGTGACCGGCACGACCCGTTCGACCGAACCGGAGAACGATCCGAACGGTATCTCGAGGTTGCGCAGGAACGGGATATCGGTGTCGAACGCGGCATCGAGGTTGTCGACGGCGCCCGGATAGACGGCCCGGAAGGTGAGCTTGTTCTCCATCCCGGCCTTGAGCGGCGCACCGGAGACCAGCTCTATCTTCAGGTCGCCCGGCCTGAGCGCGGCCGCGGCCGCCTTCTTTTTCCACGGGATGCCGAGTTTGTCGAGCTTGCCGACGATGAGCGACATCTGGTCGTCGCGCAGCCGTTCGGCCGATGTCAGTATCGGTTCCTGTTTGGAGAGCCGCATCTTCAGAAAATCCATCGTGAGCTGGATCTCCTCGTCGTTCTTGAAGACGCCGACCTTCTCGCGCCGGTTCTCCTTCTGCAGTTCGTCGGGGGTCTTGTAGGGTTTGAAGTAGTGTATGGCGATCTGCGGCTTGTCGAGCTCCTTGGGCATGTAGGCGCTGACGATATGTTCCTTGAGGTCCTTTTCGCCCATGATGTTCGAACGCGCCTTGAAAAGGCTCAGTTTGCGCGCGTCGATGTAGCTCGGCTGGTATTCGATATCGGGTTCGACGCCGATGGTCTGTATCGAGATGTCGCCGGGAGTAAGATACTGCGCGATGGTGAGTTTCAGGCCGCCGCCGCGCGGGATGCGGAAGAGGTTCTGCACCGAACCCTTGCCGAAGGTGCGCCGGCCGACAATGGTGGCGCGGCCGTTCTTCTTGAGCGCCGCCGCGACGATCTCGGTGGCCGAAGCCGACCCTTCGTTGATCATCACGACCATCGGGATATCGAGGATATCGCCCGCTTCACGCGACGCTTCGGAGACATCCTTCTCCTCCTCGCCCACGGTCGAAACGATGACCCCCTTGTCGAGGAAGAGGTCCGATATCTTTATCGCCTGTGTCAGAAGTCCGCCCGAATTGTTGCGCATATCGAGGATGAGGGAACGCATCCCCTTCTTCCGGAGATCGGCGAGTGTATCGGCGAACTGCGTGTAGGTGTTCTCCATGAACCCGGTGAGTTTGATGTAGCCGACCCCTTTTTCGGGCATCGCGGAGATGACCGACTGTATCTTGATGATGGCCCGCTCGAGTTCGAACTTGATCACCGCGGGCGCTCCCTTGCGCTTGATGTAGAGCGACACCTTGGTCCCCGGTTCGCCGCGCATCCGTTCGACCGCCTTGTTGAGCGCCATGTTGACGGCCGATTCGTCGTTTATCTGCACGATGATGTCGCCCGAAAGGAGCCCGGCCCGGTCTGCCGGCGTGCCGTCTATCGGCGAAACGACCGTTATCTCGCCGTCCTCGTTGGTCTGTATAACGATGCCCAGCCCGCCGAAATTGCCTTCGGTCGACGAGGTGAACTCCTCGAACTCCTTCGGCGTGAAGATGTAGCTGTGGGGATCGAGTCTCCTGAGGAAGCCGTTGATGGCGACATATTCGATATCGCCGATCTCGCGGTCGCCGTCGGGTTTGTAGTCCTTTTCGAGATGTGCGTAGACCTGCCGCAGGACAATGGCGATGTCCCAGAGGTCCTTCATCCGCTTGACCTCCACGACATACTGCTTGTTGTATATCTGAAGGCTGACCTTCTGCGCGTCGCGGTCATAGTGCGTCACGATCTCGGCAAACTCCTCCTGTATGGCGTCGAGCGCCTTTTCAAGAAGATCCTCCGGCTGCAGTTTCGCCTTGTCGAGGTAGCGGTTCTGTATCGCGTGGAGCGCGAACAGCGTCACCTCGGCCTGCGAGAGCGAGTTGCCCTTCGAGGTGGAGAAGAGGCGGTCGAAAATGTCGCCGTTGAGTACTATGGCGAAAAAGAGCAGGACGAACAGAACGATATTCTTATACATCTCCCGCGTTCCCTCGCTTGGCTGAAAGATCGGTCTCACTATGACAGGTCGGCATCGAAGAAGATCGGTTCTTTTTTCTTGAGGAACCCGTCGATGAGCGCCCGCTGATCGTCGGTTATGTCGATGAACTGGAGCCCCATGCCCGGCTCGGCATCGGCCAGCCGGAGCGGATTGCTCTCGCGGAGCCAGACCACCTTCACCATCAGCGGCAGTTCCTGACCTTCAAGGGTGAGGACCATGTTGAATTCGGTGCCGATGGGGTAGAACTGGTGGGTCGCGATGAACAGGCCGCCGCCGCTGATGTCCTCGGTGAACCCGCGGAAGAAATTGTGCGGACCGGTGAGCGTCACTTCGATATTGACCGACACCCGCGGACCGGAGCGGTGATTGGAGAATACTACGCCGTCTTTCTGTTTATCGTCATATTCGGGCGTCACGAGCGGTCTCCGTTACGGTAAAAAGCATCGGCCGCGGCTAATCCTGCATGATCTTGAATTCGACGCGGCGGTTCATTGCGCGGCCCTTCTCGGTCCTGTTGGGCGATATCGGCTTATCGGGGCCATAGCCTACGGACTCGAGCTTTGCCCCGTCGACACCTTCGTCGATGAGGAACTCGCGCACCGAGTCGGCGCGGGACTGCGACAGTTTCAGATTGAGGTTGCGTTTGCCCACATTGTCGGTGTGACCTTCGATGACCACTTTCTTGATGCCGGGCACGCTCTTGATGGCATCGGCGACCTCTTTGAGCATGGCGTAGGACTTCTTTTCGATGACCGCCTTACCGGTGGTGAAGAAGACCGTCTGTTTGAGCTCTATCTTCTGCGCCGTCACCACAATGAGCTTGTACTTCTTTGGACAACCCTGTTCCTCTATCGGACCCGGCTCGTTCGGACACTTGTCGTCCTTGTCGGCGATACCGTCGCCGTCGGCGTCGACCGACGGACAGCCGCGGGTCTCCGGTTTGCCCGGCTCGTTCGGACACTTGTCCTCGGCATCGAGCACGGTGTCCTTATCGTTATCGAGTTCGGGACAGCCGTCCTGATCCTCGAAACCGTCCTTGTCCTCAGATTCGGTCAGACAGCTGTCGACCACATCGGGCACGCCGTCCTTATCGGTGTCGAGCACCGGGCAACCGAAGTTCTGGACGCTTCCCTTCTCGTCGGGGCAGCGGTCCTTCGTATCGGGGATGCCGTCCTGATCGTTGTCGGTATCGGCGCAGCCGTCCTGATCCTCGAACCCGTCCTTATCCTCGGGCACCGTGGGGCACTTGTCTATCTCGTCGGGGATGCCGTCGTTATCCTTGTCGTTGACCGGACAGCCCTGATTCGAGGCAGGACCGGCGTTATCGCGGCACTGGTCCTTCTCGTCGGGCACGCCGTCCTTGTCGTTGTCGGTATCGGGACAGCCGTCCTGATCCTCGAAATTGTCCTTATCCTCGGCGTCGAACGGACAGCGATCCTTGTTATCGGGAATAAGGTCCTTATCGCCGTCGGCCGCCGGCGCACAGCCCGCCAGTTCACGGATGCCGGGGATGTTGGGACACTTGTCGTCCTTGTCGAGCACGCTGTCGCCGTCGGTGTCGGGACAGCCGTCGTATTTCTCGGGACCGGGCTGCAACGGGCATTTGTCGGACGAGTCGGCCACGCCGTCGCCGTCCTTGTCGTGCGGGATGCAGGAGTCGGACTTCTTCGTGGCGATCTCGGCATATTTCTTCTCGCGCAGAAGATGCTCCTCGGCGATCTGATAGTTGCCCGCGTTGAGCTCCGACTGCGCCGAAACCACTTCGACCCGGGCCATCGCCAGATCGTAGGGAACGCACATCCGGGCGCCGCGCTTGTCATCGACCGCAAGCCGGGATTCTTCGACCTTTATCTCGTTCTGTATCTTATCGCCGGTCACACAGGAAACGGCGATAAGCGCGTACACGGCGGTGAGGAGGAACTTCGCGTATCTCATTTCGCACCTCCCGAGCCGCCCTGATTCTTTTCTTCGGCCTCCTTCTTGAGGCGCTCATAGAGCTCGTAGTAGTTCTCCTGCTTCTTCTTTTTCGGATCCTCTTTCTCGTCCTTTTTATCTTCCTTCTTCTCTTCCTTCTTTTCCTCGACCTTCGCCGGAACAGGCGCCGGAACAGGCTTCGGCGCTTCGACCTTCGGGGCCGGCGCGGGGGCCGGAGCAGGCGCCGGAGCGGGTGTCGGGGCCGGCTTGACGACCGGAGCCGGTTTAGGTAGCGGAGCCGGTTTCGGCGCAGGAGCCGGGGCCGGTTTGGGCGCGGGAACCGGGGCCGGTTTGGGCGCGGGAACCGGAGCAGGCTTCGGCGCGACCACCGGTTCAGGGACCTCCTCTTTCTTATCGGGGGCAACGCTCTGCGGCCGTTCCTCGCCCGGACCGGGGACCGGTATGGCGGCAAGCGCGGCGATCGATTTCTCGGCGAACTCCTTCGCCCGTTCCGCCAATTCGCGGGAGCGTTCGTGCTCGCTCTTCGACTGCAGGTCGCGCGCTTTGGCGATAAGTCCGTCGGCGATGTAGAAGAAATAGAGAGGCTCGCGGTCCTCCTTTTTTTCCACGAAATTAACGGCTTCCTTTGAGAGCGATTGATTTCCGTAGCGATCCTTCACGATGAGTCGTGAATCCTGAAAGGTGACCGCTATCTGTTTCAGGGCGTCGTCGCGGACCTTGTCGGCGTCCAGTATGGCCGAGACCGACTGTACGGTGCCGCACGAGGCCGCGATGACCGTGGCAACCAGAATCACCAATAGTCCCGAAGCGTTATGTCTCATGTCACCCTCGTAAGAAACCAAGTAGAGCGACAGTATCAGAAAATAGGGCCCGAGTCAAGTTCTACGCGGGCGTGCCGACTAAAAATTTATCCAGTTCTTGTACTCAAGGTAGGAATGCAGCCAATCGCGTGATTCGAGCTGCTGTTCCTCGAAGAAAAGGAAGTACGATTTCATGATCGGGAAATCCATCCCTTGGGTCGCCTGCAGGAAACCGTCCTCGATGAGCGATTCCCACTCCTCGCCCGAGGCGAACTTGATCTTGCCGAGGAGCAGCATGATCTTCGCCTTGAAGTAGGAGATGTTGTAGCTCATGGCCAGATCGAGCGCCCCTTCCAGCACCGCGATGGCGTCGTTGAACTCCCGCAACGCGATATGCACCTCGGCCAGTTTACAGGCGGCGCGGATGAAGATGATGGTGGCCGGGTCGTTATCGAGGTCCGTCAGTTCCTGTTTGTCGCGCGAACGGATATCCTCCATGATGCGGAAGGCGCGCATGGCGAATATCTTGGCATCTTGGAAGTTGTCGGTACGCAGGAGCATGTCGGTCATGCGGTCGATGATCGATATCTCGTCCTCATAACAGCCCGCCTTGTGGAGCTGTTTGACGACATCCACGACATCCTGAATGACTATCTTGTCGGTTTCCAGCAGGAACAGTTCACCCTGAGAGACGAGCTGGATGTGGAGCAACCCTTCGTTCTTTGCGGTATCGAACATCGTCTGCCAGAACAGGCGCGCCCACTGCGGATCGGAGAAGCCCCAGAGCTTGGCGTTCTTGAGCTCGAGGTAGAGCCGGAAATTCTTGTAGTCCTGATTCTTCCCGAAGGAGGAGAGGATCGACTGGTAACAGCGCTGCGCCAATTCGAAGAAGCCGAGCTTCTCCATGTAGACGGCGGACGAATAGAGGAACGAGTTGTATTTGCGCTCGGTGATGCCGCCGAGGTTGAGATAGCTCAGGAGCAGCCAGTGGCGGTTGATGCCCGGTATCTCGGGGGTGGAGGAGAGTTTGAGCACGACCTCGCGGTAGAATCTCCGGTCGTCGGCCTCGATCTTGAAACTCTTCTTGAGAATGTTCACGATCGCCCGGGAGGTGAATCGGTAGACATCGTTCTCGACGGTGATATACTGCTTGGCGACGAGAGCCTCCAGCGCCGCGCTGCCGTTCTCGAAAAGAAGCCGGACGAACGGACCGGGCAGTTGGTAGATGGAAAGCATGACCAGCCGGCGCAGGGTCAGCGCCACCGCCGGTTCAAGCCGGGTATAGCGCATCAGGACCAGTTCGTCGAGCGCCTCCGGGAGCTTGAGATCGTCGGGGATCTTCTGGAAACGCCAACTGCCGCGCATATCGAAGATGAAGCCGAGTTCCATCAGCAGGCGCAGGAGTTCCTGCGTGTAGAGCATGTTATGATCGGGATTGTTGAGCACCTTCTCGATATCGGCCGGAAGCCGGGGCGTCTTAAGAAGATCGCGCACCGCGGCGATCCGGTCGGCATGCGGTATGCCGCTGAAACGGAACCGATTCTCGTCGCGGACCAGATCGA
>CAYPQK010000108.1:0-9072 GCA_964412895.1 uncultured Spirochaetales bacterium | reverse complement strand
AAGGGATGAGCGTGTGGCGCAGTTTCCTCATCGGCCAGTATTCGGGGATGGTGGAACCGGTCGCCGCGGTAGCGGGCGCCTACTTCGTGACCCGCCTCCAGCCGCTCCTCCCCTTCGCCCTCTGCTTCGCCGCCGGCGCCATGATCTATGTGGTGGTCGAGGAACTGATACCCGAATCTCAGCGCGACGAGTCGCATGTCGATCTGGTCACGATGGCTACGATGGTCGGCTTCACTGTGATGATGATACTCGATGTGGCGCTGGGGTAACGGCTATGGAAAGGCGGCCGCTCCTTATTGTCAGCCGCTGTTTCGGACCCGACCGGTGCCGATGGAACGGGGAAACTATTTCATTCCCGCATCTTGATGACATTTTCGCGGCGGCCGATGTCCGTTTCATCTGTCCCGAAATGGAGATCGGGCTGGGCGTACCGCGCGACTCGATACGGATACGATGCGACGCCGGGAAACATCTTCTCGTACAGCCCGCAACGGGCCGCGACCTGACCGCCGATATGAAACGGTTCTGCGACGAATTCCTGCGGACGCTCGATCCGGCACAGGTGGACGGCTTCATCCTGAAAAGCCGCTCTCCCTCATGCGCCCTGACCGACGCGAAGGTATACGATGACGGGGGCGACTCCACCATCGGCACCGGTCCCGGACTGTTCGGCGCGGCGGTGCTGCACCGCTTCCCCCGGCACGCCGTCATCGACGAGGAACAGTTGGCCGACCCGGAGAAACGCCGCGACTTCATGGCGCGTATCGAGTACAAAAAGTGAGGTGATATCATGAACATTATCCGTACGGTCTTCCAGACGGTCCCCGAACAGGCCGACGCCGCCTACAAGCGCTTCCGCCTGCCGGTGGTGGTGGCGATCATCGCATCGCTCATCGGGATGTACCTCGTCTACCACGAAAATACCGACAGCGGCATGGTCTGGATACTCCGCAATATGCTGATGGCGCTCTACCTCTCGCTCCCGGCGCTTCTTACCGTCTATCTCTTCGCCGAACATTTCGCGCTGAAGGCGCTCCCCGCCTGCGCCCTGAAACTGGGAACGCTCGGGCTTTTCATCCTCTACTACGCCTTTATGCCGGAACATTTCGCGACGACCGACACCGTCCGGTTCCTGTTCTATTGCGTCGCCACGATAGGCTCGCTCTTCTTCGTGCCACTCACGCTCGGTTACGCCGCTCACGCCGCCCGCCGCTTCATGCTCGGCCTTGCCGGGCGCGCCGCATGGGGCTACTTCATCGCAATGGTCCTCTACGGCGGCCTCACCTTCGCGATACTCGCGATACAGTTCCTCTTCATCCCCGAATGGCGCGACTCGTGGAAGGTGATCGTCTCGATACTGGTCGCCTGCACCGGCATCGTCTTCCCGTGGGTCCTCTTCGCCTCGATACCGCCGGTGAACCGGCTCGACACCATGCCGATACACGAAAAGATGACCGGGGCGCTCGGGAAGTTCGTCCTCATCCCCATCGTCTCCTTTTACCTTATTATATTGTACCTCTACTTCACCAAGGTACTGCTCCTCTCCGAACTGCCGAAAGGCTGGGTGAGCTACCTCGTCCTCTCCTTTTCGGCCGCCGGCATCTGGACCTATATCGCGGTGCTGGAAGAGGCGCGCATCGGCGGCGGCATCGCCCCGCGCTTCACCCAGTGGCTGTGGCGGGTACTTCTGCCGCTCCTGTTCCTCCTGTGGTACGCCATCGCCCAGCGAACCGAGGCCTACGGCGTCACCGAACGGCGCTACATCCTCATCGTCATGGCGGTGCTTCTGTCGGTGTGGGTCATCTATTTCATCATCTCGAAGGGGAAGAATATCCTCATCATTCCGACCACTATGGCACTCGCGGCGGTCATTATCTCGTTCGGCCCGTGGGGCGCGTTCGAGGTATCGTTCCGCTCTCAGCGCGGCGAACTGGTCGACCTGCTGACGCAGTACAACCTCCTCGCCGACGGCAAGATAGCAGTGCTCAAAGGCGAGATGTCCTTCGCCGACCGCAAGAAGCTCTCGTCGGTCCTCATGTATCTTGAGGAGCACTGGGGGCTGGAGCGGATCGGCGACCTCCTCCCCGCCGACATCACGCTGAACCCGAAAAGCGATGGACAGCGCTATTACCGCTACTACTCCGACGCCTCCGACACCAAGAAGGTGCTCGACAAGATCGGGGTGAAGTATGTGAGCGACTACGAACAGGAGAACACCCAGAATAACTATTTCTCGGTCAATACCTATCAGGCGCAGGGCTCAATGCCGCTTGACGGTTTCACCGGCGCGGTCATCCTCCCCTGTCCCGGCAAGTGGAAGGATGGCAAGCAGGCGCCCTCGGTAGTGACGGTCCCTTCGACCTCCTCAGGGCAGGCCGACGAGTTGACCTTTGAACTGGTCGACAGTTGCACGCGGCTCAAGGTGAGCAAAAAGGGACAGCCGCTTTTCGACCGCGAACTGACGGTCATCATCAAGCCGCTTCTCGACAAGCATCCGAAGGAAAGCAACATCAACGATGTGCCGCTCGGCGATCTCGTCTTCGATGTCGGGAGCGACACGCTCAGACTGCGCATCCTCCTCACCACGCTCTACGGTCAGCGTACCGCCGACAAACTTGAACCCACTCAGGCGACCATGCAGGTGTATTATGCGCTTCCTCGCCCTGTGAAGGGAGAGGATTGAGGTGAGGGTATTCTCGTGGTTGAAAATGTAAGAAATATTAAAATACTTCTTGAGGCATAAATGTTTCCCGAGTTAGAAGTTACGGGTCTTTGGTGGCTTCCAGAAAAACTAGAGGAAAAACACTATGGAAGGATGAAAGTCGATAAGAGAAATAAAATATCCATTGAAATGATTGGCAAGTCCTTTTCTGGAGAAGAATACCTTAACCCGTTTATCATCGTTGGGGTAGATCCTGACTATACTGAGTATACTCTAGTCAACAATTTCTCAAGATCGTTTCCGCGTTTGCCATGGGGAGATGCCCAAGCAAAGGAATACAGCCCTTCTTACCTATTCAAAGGCATCCATTTCTCCGACAAGAAACAGATCATTTTTCAGAAGATAAAACTGGAGTTATATGGCCTTGAATATTGGGCAAACAATTCCATGTATCTTCCGCTGAAAAGCAATTCTCAGAAAACATTGAAGATGAGATACGACTATCCTAAAAGTCATACGATAAAAATTAGCGATTCTCTTTCGATGACTTTGGGATATCGGGTAGAAGTAAAATCAAATGTCGGGGCAGAAAAACTGATAATCAGGCAAACCCCGACTATTGAATTGAGTTCTAGCATCCCCCTATCTCTCGATGATCTCAACAACACCATATATTCCACAGCTCTTTTCTTTTCCTTTGGGATGGGATTCTGGAGCACACCAAACAAGATATTACTGGATGATAAGATAGAATTTCATTTCACACCCATCACATCAAAGAAGGAAGAATCGCTTGAAAACATCAAATCTCATAACATGATTTTCCGCTACCCTGACATAAAGCATATCTGGGATAAATTGGTTCAAAATTGGTATTCTTCTCTGAATTTGCTGGGAGGAACCTTTGACCTTCTTTCTGTCATCTTAAATCATGGTGGCAGTTATGTACATCATTCGTTCCTTGATTATATCCAGGCAATTGAATCTATCCACAAACATTGCCATGGGAAAAAGAAGAAATATACCTTGCGAGAACGAGTGAAAAGCGTTTTCTTAAAAACATTGGCTATCGCGGATTTCTTAAAAAAAAGTCAGGACAAGTCTGAACCCTTCGTGAAATATGTCGTTGAGAAAAGACACCAACTATCTCACGGAGACAATGTGGGCAAGAAAGAAGATATCTTCTTAATGGTGTATTGTCAGAATGTTCTTAAGTTAATGCTGGTTGTTGCGCTGCTTAGGGAATTGGGTTTTACCAATCAACGGCTCTTGAAGACAGTAAAGAACTCTGAATGTTATCAAGAAGCATCTTTTGGTTGGAAAATGTTCTGGGGTTATTATGATGACAAAAATCAGAAAAAGCTAACCACTACTTAATAAGGAGCAACCCATGACCAACATCATCTTCTACTACTCCGGCACGGGCAACAGCCTGCACGCCGCGAAACGGGCCGCCGACGCGCTGGGCGGCGCCGAACTCATCCACATGGGCCGCAAACGCGACCACGGCTACAAGGCGCTCACCGCCGACGCGGTCGGTTTCGTCTTCCCCGTCTACGCATGGGGCCCGCCGGTCGCCGTCGAAAAGTTCCTCAAGCGCCTCGATATCGCCAAACCCACCTATACCTTCACCATCCTCACCCACGGCGGCGCACCGGGCGACACCCTGCCGATGTGGAACGACATGTTGAAAGGCAAGGGCTTCGGCAACGACGCCGGCTGGGCGCTCCGCGCGGTCGACAACTACATCCCCTTCTACAATCCGCCCGATCCGGAGAAACAGGCCGGCATCAACGAACGGCTCGACAGCGCGCTCGACGCCGTCTGTGAACGGATACAGAAACGCGAGAAGAACGACATCAAAGGATCGCTCACCGGCAAATTCGCCCGCTACCTCATCCACCCGATGTGGGCCTCGCATGTCAACCCGAGCGACAAGAACTGGAAAGTGTCGGAGAAATGCACCGGCTGCGGCATCTGCGCGAAGGTCTGTCCCGTCGGCAACATCACGATAAGCGCCGAGAAACGACCCGTTTGGAATCACGCCTGCGAACAGTGCATGGCCTGTTTCCACTGGTGCCCCGAACATGCGCTCACTTGGGGCAAGAAGGGGGCCGGCTACAACCACTACCACCACCCCGCCGTCAAAGTATCCGAACTTTTCCCGACCGATAAATAATGAAGCCGACCGTCGACCCTCGCCGCCTGACCGTTCTCAAAGCGGGCACTCCCGGCGGCGGTCCGGTCATCTACTGGATGAGCCGCGACCAGCGGGTAAGCGACAACTGGGCGCTTATCCACGCACAGAACGAGGCGCTGAAGAAGGGGCGGCCGCTCGCGGTCGTGTTCTGCCTCGCGCCGTCGTTCGGCGAGGCGTCGCGACGGCACTATGATTTCATGCTCGGCGGCCTGCGTGAGGTAGAAGAGAAACTACGGCGGCTCGGTATCGCCTTTTTCCTTTTCACCGGCGACCCGGCGGTCACCCTGCCGCGCGAACTGACGAAACTCGACCCGGCGCTGGTGGTCTGCGACTTCGATCCGCTGCGCGAAAAGGTCCGCTGGCGCGCCATGGTCGCCGCCGCGCTGAACTGTCCCGTGGTCGAGGTCGACGCTCACAACATCGTCCCGGCCCGAGCCGCATCGCCCAAAAAGGAATATGCCGCCGCCACCTTCCGGCCGAAGGTGAACCGGCTCCTCGCCGAATTCCTCCTCCCCTTCCCGAAACTCAAAAAACACCCCCACCCCTTCGCCGCGCCGTCGGTCGACTGGGATGCCATCGCTCTCAAAACGACAGCGGCTGGGCCCGCACTCGCCGTTGATCCCGGCGAAAAGGCGGCATGGAAACGGCTCGAACGGTTCCTGAAAAGCGGCCTCGCCCGCTACGGCGACCGGAACGACCCGACCGCCGATGCCACCTCGGGGCTTTCGCCCTACCTCCACTTCGGCCAGATAGCGGCGCAGGCGGTGGCGCTCGCCATCCGCGACTACCCGGCGCCGACGGCACCCGTCGAGGCCTTCCTCGAACAGCTCATCGTCCGGCGCGAACTGGCCGACAACTTCTGCCTCTACGAACCGCACTACGATTCCTTTGGCGGCATCCCGGCATGGGCGAAAAAGACGCTGAACGACCACCGCGCCGACAAACGGCTTTATCTTTATAATAGAGCGGCGTGGGAAGCGGCGGCGACCCATGACGACCTCTGGAACGCCGCCCAGCGCGAACTCATCGTCACCGGCACGATGCACGGCTACCTCAGGATGTTCTGGGCGAAGAAGATACTGGAATGGAGCGCGACCCCCGAAGAGGCGATCGCGACGGCGGTCTATCTCAACGACCGCTATGCCCTCGACGGCCGCGACCCCAACGGTTACACCGGCATCCTCTGGAGCATCGGCGGCCTCCACGACCGCCCGTGGTTCACCCGTCCCGTCTTCGGCGCGGTCCGTTTCATGGGCGCCGCCGCCATCCGCAAACGACCGGAGATACGAGGATATCTCAAAAAAGGGAACCATGCGCTCTAATCCCCATTAGAAATCTTGCCTTTCCCGCCAGCTTCGTTATCCTTCGGAATGATTCGTGTTAATCATTTGGGGAATCAGGCGTTATAATGACTCGCGCCAGTGTTTCGGGTGCGAAAGATTAATTTAGCCACGGAGCTGATAATGAACAGAAGATCGCTTCTCAATCTCTTCGTTTTCATCGTTTTTTTATTCTCAAGTGAATTGGTATTCGCTCAGTCTAATTTCTTTTATTCCTTCACGAGTGATCCATGGACATTCAACAAGAGGAACGATGACGGTACTAATCCGGTCACGGTTTACACGCCAGCCTTGTATCAGATCAATCAATCCGCTGCCGATGGTTCGATCAACAAGGTCTATTTTTATGAATCAATTTCAAACTACATCTATAAAGCAGATTACGACGGCTCTAATAGAACGGTTATAAAAACAACTTCCGGTCCCATTTATAGTTTAGCAGCCGGTAACGGTTATGTGTTTTATACATATATAAATGATCCGTGGTCCGTAAGAAGATGCAATTCAGATGGAACGGGCGACATCCAAATTTATCTAAATCCAGCCTACGGTAATGTGCAGAAGCTCGCTTATGATGCTGCAAATAATTATCTATATTACTATGAAGGTCTATATGATAATGTCAATAACAGGATTTTCAGAACCGATGCAACTGGTTCAAACCTGACGGTGATTTATAACAATTGCCCGGTAATAAGAAGCTTGGCCGCCGGAGCAGGTTATGTGTTTTATTCCTTCACCAACGATCCGTGGACATTTAACCGAATGAATTCGAATGGTTCATCGCAAACGACCATATATACACCGCCTACAGGCACCGTTGCAGCGTCTTCTTACGATGCAACCATCAACAAGTTGTTCTTCTATGACGACAATGTAAGTTCGGTCAAAACAATATATAAGTCAAACGCCGACGGATCATCGCGTACGGTCGTTTACAGCGGGTTCACGCAAACGGTCAGTTCGCTTTCCGCTCCATCGGGGCTTGCCGCAGCTCCCGAGATCAACATTCAAGGCAACAGCAATTCGATCACCGACGGCGACGCAACCCCATCCACTACCGATCATACCGATTTCGGTTCGTCGAATGTTACCGGCGGAACGGTTGTGCGAACCTTCACGATCCAGAATACCGGAACAGCGACACTTTCTCTGACCGGTTCCTCGCCGTATGTGACGATCGGCGGAACCAATGCCGCCGATTTCAGTGTAACCGCTATCCCTTCTTCGTCTATAGCCGCCAGCGGATCGACCACTTTTCAGATCACTTTTAATCCATCGGCCACCGGCACGCGCTCCGCGACACTCAGCATCGCTAACGACGACAGCAACGAGAACCCTTACGACTTCGCCATTCAGGGAACGGGTCTTGCCGTCTGCGGTAACGGCGTGATCGAAGGGAGCGAACAGTGCGAGAACCCCGGCGGCGTCTGGGGAACTTGCTGCAATTCGGCGACCTGTCAGTTCAAGACAGCGGCGGAGGTCTGCCGCGCCGATGCGGGAGAGTGCGACATTGCCGAGACCTGTACCGGCACAAGCGACACCTGTCCGACCGATGCGTTCGAACCCAACAACACCCCCTGTACCAGCGATGCCCAATTCTGTACCGGCGCTGAGACCTGTCAAACCGGTACCTGCACATCCGCCGGCAACCCCTGCAGCATCAACTTCTTCTGCGATGAAGATATGGATGCCTGCATCAACTCCAAACAGGTACAGTGCGACGAGGACAACGCCAATCCGGTCAACAGCCACGACACCATCGCCAATGTAACGATCACCTACACGACGGCTGGCGGCTGGACCGCTCCCGCCGACTGTGCGTGGAGTTGCGATACCGACTTCGCCCTCGAAGGCGGTGCCTGCATCAACCAGAAAGATGTCGCCTGCGATACCGACAACGCCAATCCGGCCAACAGCAGCGACACCACCATCGATGTAACGATCACCTACACGACAGCCGGTGGCTGGACTCTTCCCACTGACTGCGCATGGACCTGTAACACTGACTACACCCTCGAAGGCGGTCTCTGCATCAACTCCAAGCAGGTAGAGTGCGATATCGACAACGCCAATCCAGTGAACAGCCACGACACTATCGCGAATGTGACGATCACCTACACGACGGCTGGCGGTTGGACCGCTCCCGCCGACTGCGCGTGGAGCTGCGACACCGACTTCGCCCTCGAAGGCGGTCTTTGCATCAACTCCAAGCAGGTACAGTGCGATATCGATAACGGTAATCCGGCCAACAGCAGCGACACCATCGCGAATGTGACGATCACCTACACCACGGCTGGTGGCTGGACCGCTCCCGCCGACTGTGCGTGGAGTTGCGATACCGACTTCGCCCTCGAAGGCGGTGCCTGCATCAACCAGAAAGATGTCGCCTGCGATACCGACAACGCCAATCCGGCCAACAGCAGCGACACCACCATCGATGTAACGATCCACTACACAACCGACGGTGGTTGGGAAGCCCCCGCCGACTGCGCGTGGAGCTGTAACACCGACTTCGCCCTCGAAGGCGGTCTTTGCATCAACTCCAAGCAGGTAGAGTGCGATATCGACAATGGCAATCCGGTGAACAGCCATGACACCATCGCCAATGTAACGATCACTTACACGACGGCTGGCGGCTGGACCGCACCGGCCGACTGTGCCTGGAGCTGCGATACCGACTTCACCCTCGAAGGCGGTGCCTGCATCAACCAGAAAGATGTCGCCTGCGATACCGACAACGCCAATCCGGCCAACAGCAGCGACACCACCATCGATGTAACGATCCACTACACAACCGACGGTGGTTGGGAAGCCCCCGCCGACTGCGCGTGGAGCTGTAACACCGACTTCGCCCTCGAAGGCGGTCT
>CAYPQK010000107.1:0-9098 GCA_964412895.1 uncultured Spirochaetales bacterium | reverse complement strand
GAAAAGCAGCTCCGCCTTCTCGAAAAGGAACTCGCACATGAGGTTCTTGAGCGAGAATTCGGTGGCTATCTTGAGGGCGCGGTCGTAATATTCGCGTGCCTGATCGTACTGTTTGAGCCGTTTGCTGACATTGCCCAGCATGTTGTTGGCCATCGCGATGTGGCGCGAACTGCCGAGTTCGGCCGCGATGTTGCGCTGTTCCTTGAACGAATTTATCGCCTCCTCGTAACTGCCCATCCAGAAGAGCAGTTCGCCCATGTTGTTGTGGGTGTAGGCGATGTAGAACTTCGAGCCGAATTTCTGGTAGACCTCGAGGCTTTCACGGTAGTAACGCAGGGCGTTGTCGAAGTCGTTGAGGTAGGAACACGATAGACCGAGGTTGAGCTTGGCGACCGCCAGATCCAGTTCGGCGCCCAGTTCCTCGGCGATGCCGAGCACCTGCCGGTAGTACTCCTGCGCCTGCCGGTAGTCGGCGCGGTAGTAGGCGACGCCGCCGAGATAGCGGTAGGAGACCATGATGTTGGCGCGGTCGTTGAGTTCCTTGGCGATGGCCAGACGGCGGTTGAAGAAGTCTATCGCGTTGTCGAGGTCGCCTTTGTAATAATAGATGAGCCCGATGTAGCCGAGCACCGTCGATTCGCCCGCCTTGCCGCCGGTGGCGCGGTAGGTCTCGAAGGCGCGGTCTAAAAGTTCGCGCGATTCGTCGTAGCGACCTTTCTCAAGCAGGAGATAGCCGAGTTCCCGCATGTTGTCGGCGCTGCGGGGAACATCCTTCAGTTCTTCGGCCGCCCCGAGCGCGGCGCGGTACGATTCCTCCGCCTCTTTCCACTTGCCGATGAGCTTGTAGACACCGCCGAGTTTGTGGCGGATATCGATCTGTTCGACCTTGTCGTCGGTATAGTCGAGCAGTTTGCCGTAGAACCGGATGGCGTCCTCATTCTGGTAGTGTTCGCGGGCGAAGTCGGCCGCCTTTTTCAGGTAGTGCCGCGTTTTGTCGCGCTCTTCGGCCCGTTCGAAGTGGAAGGCCATTTCGGAGGCGTGCTTGTCCTCGGTGGCGTAGGCCTTCTCCATCGCGTCGGCGACGATGCGGTGAAGCGCCTTGAGCCGGCCGCGGAGCTGCATGTCGTAGGCCGCTTCGCGCAGAAGAAGGTTGCGGAACGAATAGAGCAGTTCCGACAGCGGCGTCCATATCCGTTCATCGCGTCCTTCCGAGAGGAGCGAGGTGACATCCTGTTCCTGCATGATCTCGGAGAATATCGAGATATCTATCTCTCGGCCGAGGACCGACGCGGTGAAGACGCCGTCCTTGAGCCGCTGGGAAAGGCGGTCGATGCGGCTGATGAGGAGGGCGTTGACCCCCTGCGGGATATCGACATTCCCTCCGATCGCCTCGTAGCGGCCGTTCCGGAGTTCCAGCAGGCCGTTGGTTTTAAGGTAGTAGCAGATCTGCTCGATGAAGAAGGGGCTCCCCTCGCTGCGGCGCATGATGAGCGCCTGCAGTTCGTCGCCGGCCCGCGCTCCGAGCATCTTCTCCGAAAGGATGGCCGCCGTATCGGCCGAAAGACGGTCGAGCGCCAGTTCGGTGCGCGCCACCCCTTCGTCGATATCGATGGGCGGTTTGGTGCCGTCGTCGCCGTAGCGGCCGAGCACCGCCAGCGCGAAGGGGAAGTGGGTCGTCTGGCGGAACAGGACCCGGATTATCTCACGCGAGTCGTTGTCGAGCCACTGTATATCGTCCAGCGCGATGATGACCGGCCGGGCGAGCGACAGCGCCTTGATGAATTCCTTGACGGCGTACAGCGTGTTCTCGAACCGGCTTTTCGCGTCCAATTTCTCGTAGAGGCTGTCCTTCCATTCGATGCCGATGAGGGCGGCGAGGAACGACTTGGTACGGATGAGCTCCTCGGTCACTTCCTGTACGACGCGGGCATCGGGATGCGCGGCGATACCCGACATGACGGCGGCCCAGCGCTTTTCGAACCGTTTCTTCTTCTCGGCGGCGTTCTCGGCGTCGCCCTGTTCGAAGTACCGTTCCAGAAAGGTGGTGAAGGGGTTCATCGATTTGCGCAGTATCGAATCGGCGGCGAGCGTCAGGACCTCGACCTCTCCGGCAAGCTGTTTCTTGACGGCGGCCAGCAACCGCGTCTTTCCGATGCCGGGGTCGCCCCACACCGCCAGAACGCCGGGGTTCCGGCCTTTTTTGAGCGGCGCGAGCGCGTCGATCGCCTTCTTCAGTTCGGCGTCGCGGCCTATCATCTCCTGTTCGAAGGAGAGTTCATCGCTGCGTGACTTCTGCCCGCGCAGGGAGAACACCTTTATCTTCTCGGTCTTTCCTTTGAACTGATACTCGCCCAGCGGCGTGATGTCGTAATGTTCCTCTATCTTCGCCGCGACCGTTTCGGAAAGCCATATCTCGCCCCACTGCGCCTTCATCATGAAGCGGGCCGAAAGGTTGACCCGGTCGCCGAGCACGGTGTAGGTGGAGCGACGGTCGCTGCCGACGAATCCGGCGTAGACCTCGCCCTGCGTGATGCCGCAGCGGAACCCCACCTCTACCCGCTCCTTGAGGGCGAGTATGAAGCTGACGGCGCGCTGGACATTGTTCTCGTAGCTGACCGGGGCGCCGAAAAGGATCAGCATGTTGCCGCCCTTGTCGCCGAAGTCGACCAGATTGAAGTAACCGCCAAAGGCGTCGGTGGTCTCGATGGCCGCCGCGACGAATTTATCGAGCGCCTCGAAACTTTCGGGTTGCTCGAACGATATGAAGACCGGCACGATGTCGCGGAACTCGCCCGACAGCTTCTGTTCGTAGAGCTGTTCGGGGAAGAAGAGGCGGCCGACCTCCTTGAGGATCGTTTTCTCGGCCTTCGGCGCGGCGCTTTTCTTGCCGGTACATTTTTCGACGCGATGGAAGCCGCCGTCGCCCGCCGGAACGGTCTTCAGCAGGGCGGGCGGGGTGACGGCCATGGCGGCGGCATCAAGGACGATATCGCCGGAGCAGGCGTGATGTTCGGCGGCGGCGGAGCCGTCTATCGCCGCCCCGCGGAAAAAGAAGGTGCGGTGATAGTCGGTGCCGGGAATGCCCCAGCTCACCTGACCGTAGGAGATGCCGACCTTCGCGCTGATGGCGAACGAGCCGTAGGGGGTCTCGTGGCACGGATTGGTGCGGAATATCTCCTGTATCTCCGTGGCGGCGACACAGGGTTTGCAGGTATCCTTGCCGGGGAATATGGCGGTGAAGGCGTCGCCCGCGAAGCCGGTGATGAAACCGCCGTTCCGGTAAACGGCGTCGATGACGGGGCTGAAGGTCGAGTTGAGGATGTCCGATATGCTTTCGGCGCCGACCTTGCCCTGCCGCATGAGTTTTTCGGTCATCGAGGTGAAGCCCGAGACATCGACGAACATACCGGCGGCATCGAGTTCGCCGCGCAGAAGTCCTTTGCGGTACTGCTCTTGAATGAATCCGGGGAAGAGGCTACGCATGGGCGTGCAGGTACCTCGAAATATCAGAAAACCGTCGCAACGCTAGCCGATTTGATATCAAAATGCAAGTTTAGCGTATCGGTCAGCAGTCGCGTTCATTACAGACACCGTCGCCCGACAGATCCTCGGTCGCCACATCGCAGGTGCCGTTCTGGTTGATGTCCCAGCATTCGAAGGTGACCGGGCCGCCCGACGCCGCGGCGCTCCACTTGAAGTTGTCGATGATGACCAGCGAGTCGAGCGAGGTGTCGGAGGTATCCCATATCACGAAGCGGAGCGTTATCGTTTCGCCCGGGACGACCGGCGCGGCGGTCGCGAGCCATTTGGTGGCGCCGGCGTTGGCCGGGGCGTAGCCGGTCCCCGAAAGGGCGCCGGTCCCGTCGGGACAGGTATAGCCGGCCTTGGCGTTGCAGACCGTGAAGAAATTCGTGCTGTTGACGCTGATATAGCTGCCGTTCGAATCGAACGAGATGTTCTTGTCGGCCGGTATCGGTTGTTCGCCCAGACCGGGGGTCCATGAGGTGTCGAGGAGCGTCACGAAGAAGTCGTTGTATTCCTGACAGGTGTAGGACCAGTATTCCTGCGAGAAGAAGCGGAAATTGAAGGAGAAGGAGTTGGCGTTGGTGGGCACTTTGAGTTGGACGGAGAGCATGACCGCATCGTTGGAGATGTTCGTGCCGGTGCTGGCGGGGCACCCGGCGCTGGTCGTCGGCAGGCTGCCGCCGTGCGCCGCGACGAAATCGGCCGGGGGCTGGCCGAAGTCATAACGATAGGTGACCACAGCGGTCGGATCGGGATCGTTGAAGTTGTCGCGGGCGCGGCCCGAAGAGAGCGCAGCCATCGTGGTTCCCTCTATCGCCGCATTCGATGCGTCGCTGCCGAACTGTCCCATGACGGCGGTCTGGATGTCGATCGCGGAGGCTCCTTGGGAGATCAGGCCGGCCGAACAGGTGGTGTAGGGGGAACTGCACAGGACCGAATCGAGGTCGGACCGCAGAATGGTCGGCGTCCCGACGACACCCCACGAGCCGTTCACCGAGGTCTTGCAGATGCCGATGGCCTGCACCAGATCGGTCGGTCCGATGCCGCTGAACTTCTGAGCGGCGCTGCACGCCGTCGGCGCCTCGTCGGTGGAGCCGTTGCAGTCGTTGTCGATAGAATCACCCTCTACCTCCACCGCGCCGGGGTTGACCACGGCGGGGTTCTGACACTGCGCTTCGCTGTCACAGCAGTCGTTTGCGCAGGTGCTCCAGCCGTCGCCGTCGGCGTCAAGGCCGTCGTCGGCGCCGCCTACGCAGTCATCGTTCAAACCGTTAGCGCATATCTCGGTGATCGGGGTCACCTGTTCGAGGCAGGAGCCCCAGTTGTTGCCGTAGGTGCCGCAGGTCTTGGTGCCGGCATGACATTCGCCGACCCCTTCGGTGCCGCCGGGGCCGGTGTAACAGGAGGTCCCTTCGTTCGGCAGGCAGACGCAGCCGGTCGCGCCGGTGCTGTAGCCGTCGTTAATGGTGGCGTTGCAGTCGTTGTCGATTATGTCGGTGCAGACATCGGAGGAGGGAATCACCTCGCCGGTGCAGTTGCTCCACGCCGTGCCGTCGCCGTTGCACTGCTTCGTGCCGGCCTTGCAGGGACCGACATTGAGGGTCAGCGGATCGCCGGTGTAGACGCAGGTCTGGACCTGATTCGGGGTGCATATCTGGACATCGGTGTCGACATCGGGCCATTCGACCTCGGTCTCGGGCTGTTCGCCGTCGTCGTCGGTGAGGCTGGGATCGTCCTCCGGCGTTTCCCCTTCGCCCAGCAGGTCGTCATCGCTGTCGTCGATAAGCGGCGTGTCGGTCTCGGGGTCCTCGGTGTCGGTCTGTTGGTCGGCGTCGGGCGTTACATCGGCGGTATCGGGAAGGCCGTCGCCGTCGGGTGCGATGTCGCTGTCATCGGGAAGCCCGTCGGTGCCGTCGGGCAGGCCGTTTTCCTTGTCGGGCAGGCCGCTTTCGGTATCGGTCGCGTCGGTCGTTTCATCGCTGTCGTTCAGGCCGGTGTTGACGCATTTGCCGTCAACGCAGTCGAATCCGCCGGGGCAATCCTCCGGCAGTTTGCACTGGTCCTTGTTGGTCTCGGAACAGGCGGCGGCCACAAACAGGACGGCGATAAGGCACATCCAACGAAGCACGGTCATAGCGGGACCTCCCTTGTATTCGACAGAAAAATCATCAGCAATCGCGCTCGGAACAGATACCGTCGCCCGACTGATCCTCGCTGGCGGGTTCACAGGTGCCGTTCTTGTTGAGATCCCAGCACTTGTTTATCTCGACGAGGTCGAGCCCGCCGGTATAGGCGTAGGAAACATACTGCGAAAAACCGTACACATAGAGACCGACCGGTTTGTCGGCGACCAGCGTGTGGGCGCCTTCGGCCGTCTCGATATACTGGCGGTAATAGGCGGTACCCGGTATCTGGGTGAAGGTGTTGGAGTTCATGGCCGTGCCGTCGAGCGTGATGGCGGTGTCGGCCTGCGCGACGATGGTCAGCCGATCGTAGTCGTAATTGGGGGCCACAAGGAATATGTAGTCCTTGCGGAACTGCTCGTTGGGGGCGATGAGCATAAGGGCCGGGTCGCCGGTCCCCGCGCCGGCATCCTGCGAGGCGAGTATCTGGGCGATCATGATCGGATTATCGGCCGTTACGGTGAAGTCGGCGGTGGTCGAAAGTTCATGGAACTGCCCGGCGTTCAGGGTCGTGGTGCCCGATACGCCGCCGGTCCAGCTCACCGTGGTGCCGTTCGCCGAGGCGAGAATGCGGAAATAATCGGCCTCGGAGGAACGCGGCATGGTGCGGACCACGGCGAAATCCTTGCCCCACGACTTGAGCGGGAATATCTGGTGTTCGAGGTGGTCGCAGGCCCAAGTAGTGGCGGGAACGAAGGTGCAATAATGACCGCCGAAGACGGCGACCTTCTTGTCGGCGACGATGAAACTGCCGGTCAGATCGGCGCCGTAACCGGTGCTGCCGCTGTTGGCGCTACTCGAATTGAGCGTCAGTATCTGATATTGATTGAGCGAATAGGCGATGGTGTCTCCCGCGTTCTGGGCCGCGACACCACTTCCGGCTGCGGAGGCTGCACTATAGGTGACGGACAGCGTGGTTGTCCCCGGCTCGGTGGCGACCACCGAAACGAATCCCGGTTGATTGAATTCCGTGTCGCCATCACAGCCGCCATCTTCGAAATAATAGAAATTGGGCCAACTCATGGCGTGATACTGCAACCCCAAAACACCTTTGGGAAGCAGCAATGTCGCGTCGTTCGAATAGGTCAGCACATTGCCGAATGGGTTCATCTGGGTCACGGTGACCGGACGGGAACTGACTATCTTGTACCCAAAGTTCGAGATGCCGGCGCCGGTGATAAGCCGCGTAAGATCGAAGGTGGCCGAGTTGATCTGGCCGGGGGCGACGGTAAACTGGGAGAGTTGGGTATCGCCCGACCCGTAGATCGTCACCGTGACATCGGTATCGTTCGGATTAGCGACGACGACCGCATAGTTGCCGACATTCTCGCCATAAGTGACGCTATTCTGCAGGAAGGCGCCCCAGTATTCACAGCCGACATAACTCGCTTTCGCCTCGGCCAGCTGACATTCGGTCAGGCACGCGCCGCCGTTGTCTTCGGTGCAGGTGGTGCCGGGAGAGCAGGGATCGCCGGTATGGATGGTGCAGGAGCCGAAGGCGTTGCAGCCGTCGGTGCCGTTGCAGTACACATTGTCGCTGCAGGGGGTGTTCTCAGCCCAGTAGTTGGGCCGGCAGAGGCCGTTCCCGTCGCAGGAGTCGGGTTCGTTACAGGCGCCGCTCGCCTGATTGCCGCAGACGGTATCGATGTCGACGAACAGGTCGGCGGGACAGTCGACGCTGTCACCGGCGCAGGTCTCGGCGATATCGCATTCGCCGTTCGCGGCGCGGCAGGTGAAGCCGGGATTACGGAGGTTACAGCCGTCGCAACAGTCGCCTTCCGTACATTCGCAGGTCACATCGTTATCGGGCAGGGGACCGTCGTCGGTCGTGGTGGTGCCGTCCTCATCGGAAGGCGTTATGCTGTCGTCATCATTCGGCAGGAGGTTGTCATCGTCGTTCGGCAGGATGGTGTCATCGTCATTGGCGGTCTGGCCGTCATCGCTTATCACCACCTCACCGTCATCGTTGACTATCTGACCATCGTCGTTGACTATCTGACCGTCATCGTTGACTATCTGGCCGTCGTCGTTGACGATCTGGCCGTCGTCATTGACTATCTGACCATCGTCATTGACGAGCTGGCCGTCGTCATTGACGAGCTGGCCGTCGTCGTTCTTCACCACCGTTCCGTCGTCGGTCGGTGTCACATCGGTCTTGCCGTCGGGCGGGTTCGTATCGTCATCGCCGACCTCCAGATCGTTCCCGCCTTCCTCGTCGATGAGGGTGGTGGGAGTCTCGGAACATGCCGCGGCGAAAAGGGCGACGAACGCCAGTGCGGCGAACCAACGGATAACGGTCATGGTAGCCTCCTTGTGATATCTTTCCATGTTACGCATCAACAATCTCTTTCGTTACACAGACCGTCGCCCGACTGGTCCTCTGAGGCGGCGTCACAGGTGCCGTTCTTGTTGAGATCCCAGCACTCGAAGGTCGACGGGCCGGTCGAACCCTGCGCGCTCCACTTGAAGTTGTCGAGGAGGACCTGCGAGTCGAGCGCCTGATCGGAGGTGTCCCAAATGACGAACTTGAGCGTGATGGTCTCGCCCGGAACGACCGGCGCGGAGGTCGAAAGCCATTTGGTCGCGCCGCCGTTATAGTAGTCCTCGTCGTCGCAGCCGCCGTCATTCTGCACCTGATCGTAGCCGGTGCCGCCCAGCGGCGCGGTGCCGTCGGGGCAGGAGTAACCGCTCTTTGCCTGACAGACGGTGAAGAAGGCGTTCGAGTTGACGCTGATATAACTGCCGTTCGAATCAAACGAGATATTCCTGTCGGCCGGAATGCCCGATGCGCCGGTATAGAGCATCGCGATAAAGAAGTCGTTGAATTCGGTGCAGGTGTATTCCCAGTATTCCTGCGAGAAGAATCGGAAGTTGAAAGAGAACGACAGCGCATTGGTCGGCACCTTGAGCTGGACCGTGAGCATGACGCCGTCATTGGCCCCCGAACCGTTGGGGCAGCCTGCCTTGGTGGTCGGAAGCGCGTTGCCGTGTGCCGCGATGAAATCGGCGGGAGGAGTACCGGTGTAATAGGAAAAAGTGAGAGAATTCGTCGGGTTGGGATCATTACTATCGCGTGCGTGTCCCGAAGAAAGGGTGGCCATATTGCCGCCGTAGAGTCGCACATTGGAGGAATGGGTACCGAACTGTTCCATGAGCGCGATCTGAAGGTTGTCGACACTGCCGCTACCGTTCGCTCTGTTCAATGCCGGGGTGCCGACGATGCCCCATGAGCCGTTGGTCGATACCTTGCAGATATCCATGCCGTTGACGAGGTCGGTCGCCGTGGTGCTGCTGAACTTCGCGCCGCTCGAACAGTTGGTGCGCGGGTCCTCGTCGGTGGTACCGTTACAGTCATTGTCGATGCCGTCTCCCTGCACCTCGATGGCGCCG
>CAYPQK010000106.1:0-9278 GCA_964412895.1 uncultured Spirochaetales bacterium | reverse complement strand
CATGTATTTGCGGTAGCGGTCGGTGTCGGGTATCCATTCGCGGATCGCCGGCGAATCCTTCTCAAGCCGCGAGGAGACCACGATCTTGGCGACATTGGTCAGAACGCCGGGGAGGAAGAGCCGGTCGATCGTCTTCCCGAACTTGTTGCGGTAGATGGCGACCTCGGTGTTGTAGTCGAGTATGTAGGGGATCCTGACGGTGATGATGCGGTCTTGGAACGACTTCACATTCTCGTAGTGGTTCTTGTCCTCGGGGTTCACGAGTCCGACGAACAGCGATTTGATCCGTTCCTCGGTCAGGTCGACCTTGTGGACGCCGTCGCTGATGATGCCGTGGAGGTCGCGCAGCCGCTCGATGTTGTTCTCCTTGATGTCCATGAGGGCGTAGACGCCGTTATTGGTCTTGGCGAGGACCGACGAGATGAACTCGACGCCGTCGTTCTTCAGCAGGTCGCTGATCATCCGTTGCAGGAACGGATTGGTCACCGGTTTGCGGTAGAGCGGGTCGCCGGGGTTGAAGATGGTGACGCCGCTGCCGAACTGGCGGTTGAAATGCATCCGCCGCGCGTAGATCATGTTGTAGACCTCGAGCGGGTCGCCGAGGATATCGAGCAGGATGTCGTAGAGCGACCGGCAGATGGCGCACGGGGTCTCCTTGAGGACCCATTCGTACTCCTTGCGCTGGAAGAGCTTGGTCTTGAACGAGCCTTTCGGCAGAAGTTCGTCGAGGAACTCGCGCCGCTGTGATTTGGGTATCTGAAGTATCGGGTGGTCGCCGCTCGGGCAGGAGAACTTGAGATGCCGTTTCGGGAAACGGGCGTCGGTTTCCTTGAAGGCGCTCAGCCGTTCGTCGAGCTCTTCGCTGCCAGCCTTGTCGGCGGCGCGGCGCAGGGGTTTCTCTGCGTTCTGAAAACCGCCCAGCCGTTCGATGTCGAGCCGCCAGTAGGTCTTAAAATAGACGCCGTCGGTACTGCGGACATACTCTTCGAGCCGCTGGAGGATATTGTTGAGGAAGGTGCTCTTGCCGCTGCCGGGCGGGCCTTCGAACAGCAGGATGTGGTTGTTCTGGATCCCCTTCTTGAAGCCGTTGACCAGCGTCATCAGGCGATTTGCAAAGAGGCGGTCGGCGAAGAAGGGGTTGTCGAGCCCCTTGACGAACAGGTCGTGACAGTCGTAGTTGACGAAACCGACCGATTCGGGGTCGCCGCGGTATTCGTCGCGTCCGGCCCTGACATAGTGATTGACCATGTCGTGGAACAGCTGGAAGATGTCGCGGAACGCGAGATCGGGCTGGTCGGCGGCGAAGCGCAGGAAACGGTCGTAAGCCCACGGCTCGCGCCGGTCCTTGTCACGCAGGCGTTGGCCGAGGCTGATGAGCGCCGGGATGCGCTCTTTGGGTTCATCGGCCGGTATTTCAACGATGTGCTGCGGAACCTCCTGAAGCCGCTTGCGCGTCTTCCGGTCGGTTTTCGGAGCGGTCGGCTCGCTCATGTGTCACCTCGGTTATGAGGGTCCGGTGCCGGGGATGAAGGGATCGTACTGCCACTCGAAGTTGTCGATGAGCACCGCCGAGTTGTAGATATAATCGGGGGTGCCGAACGGGCCGGTATCCCAGATGACGAAACGGAGTTCGATGATCTCGTTGCCCAGCACATTGCCGCGGGTGGTCAGCCATCCGGTGCCGCCGTAGGTCTCGAAACCGGTTCCGGCGAGTTCGGCGGTGTTCTCGCAGGTGGTGATAACGGTGCCGGCGTCGCTGGTGCCGTTCGCGCACTGCTTGAAGAGACCCGCCGGGGCGAGGTTGACGCCGACCGGGTTGCCGGCGGCATCCATCGCGAGGTTCTTGTCGGCCGGGTTGGCGTACTCGGGATGTTCGACCGGCGCGGCATAGCCCGAATCGAGGAGCGTCAGCAGGAAGTCGTTGTAGTCGGAGCAGACATATTTGATGTATTCCTGCGAGAAGAAATAGATGTTGAAGCTGAACGACTTCGCGGCAGCCGGAGCGCGGACGCGGAGTTTGAGCATCACCGGGTCGTTGACCGATCCGGCGGTGCCGGCGCCGCCGCAGGCGGGGGCGGCGGGGAAGACATTGCCGTTGAGCGTCAGCCAATCGCCCGGGGCGGTGCTCGCGGTCTGCTGTTTGCCGTTGAATTTGTTGCTGTCGAACGGATTGGCGGCCGCGCCGGTGGTCAGCATCGCCATCGCCGCGCCGTTTTTCGGGGTTATCGTGTTGCCGAACGACGCGAAGATGCCGTGGCTTTGGGCGTTGGGCGTGCCGGTGCCGTCGGGCATCAGGAACTCGGCGCTGATGACGCCCCAGTCGGTGCCGCCTTCGGTGGTGGTGGCGCACAGGCCGATCGCCTTGGCGTAATCCATGGCGGTGTCGCCCGAAAGGCCGTTGTCGCAGTCGTAGAGCCCTTCATCGGCCACATTGTCGCAGTTGTCGTCAAGTCCGTTGGGTATTTCGGGGGCGCCGGGGTAGACATTCGCCGGTACGGGGCAACCGTCGGGCGCCTCGGTGGTGGCGCAGCAGTCGACGCCGCCGCATTCGGTCGCGCCGTCGCCGTCCATATCGAGGTTGTCGGCGGTGCCGTCGCAGTTCTGGTCGATGCCGTCGTCGCACAGATCGTAGAGCGGCTTAACCTCGCCGGAGCAGTTGGTCCAGCCCGATCCGTCCTCTTTGCAGACCCGTTTGCCCGCCTTGCAGGGACCGACATTCTCGGTCTCGGCGGGGATCCCGGTGTAGGCGCAGGGTTCTTCGGCGGCGGGGGTGCAGACCATACCTTCGATATCGGGCACCTCGGCGTCGTCTACCGTCTCTTCGTCGCCTTCGGGTAGCACCGCTTCGGCGTCGGAGTCGTCGCTGTCGATCGTTCCTTCGGGCAGCACCTTGTCGGTGTCACTGTCGGAATCGTTGTCGTCGTCGGGTACGCTGGCCTCTTCACAGACCCCCAACTCTTCGTTGCAGGTCCAACCGTCGGGACAGCCGCCGACACAGGCGGTATCGTCCTTCTTCTCGTTGCAGGCACCCAGTGCGAACAGGAGAGCGAAAACCATAATTACGCGCGCGACCATGATCATACCTCCGACCGTAAATTCAAGAACTGCCGTATGGTAGCACACCTGCCGGAAAAATGCAAACAGATTTGACGGTTATGGCGTCGGGGTGGTGCCGCGGGTCGTCAGGAAACGGAGCAGTATCTCGTCGGCCGGTCCATTCTCCATGACGAGGTGCCGTGTTTCCCAGATAAGACGGCGCAGGGCGGCGGGTTCGAGCGGTTCGCCGTCGGGGCCGCGCACCCCGGTCAGGAAGATGCGGCGCGGCGCGAGCGCGGCGATGAGATCGCCGATGTCGGCGACCTGCAGGAGGCGCGGTGCCTGCAGCGCGAGCCGTTCTATGGCCGCCGGATCGCCGATCCCCGGGACGATGCTGGCGGTCATGTCGCGCAGGGCGATCCACCCGATCGCGTCGGTACGATGCGCCGCCAGCAGCGCCGCGAGTCCGGCGTCAGAGCCCTCCGCGTAAAGGCCGACGGTCGTGAGCCCGCTTTTGACGAGCTCTTCGGCGGCGGCGCGGATGTCGCCGGACCAGTGCAGGGCGAGCGGGACTCCGATGGTCAGGGCGTGTGCCGCGGTACGGTGGACGGGGTCATCGCGCAGCGGGAGAGGGAAAAGAGTGCCGGGGCCGGTATGCAGATCGATCTCGCGGGTGGTTATCCGTGCTTCGGTGAGCGCCGCGATCAGCGCCCGGGAATGTTTTCCGCGGACGACGATGACCGCGGCGGTGCTTTCGACCGGTCCGGCCGGTATGACCGCGGCCGGTCCGACCGGCGGCGGGAACAGGCCGGCGCCCGACAGATCGCGCAACGCCTCGGCCAGTTCCGCGGCGTAGGCGACCGGTCCGATCTCGTCGCGATGCTGACGCAGGGTGTCGCGCAGAAGGAGCGCGTTGCGGCGCGCCAGCTCGGCGAGCGTTATTTCCTGTGCCGGGTCGAAGGGGGCGGGGAAAAGAGCGCGGTCGGGGTCCTCTTCTTCGCCGGTCGCAAGCCCGCCGAGGCTCCGCGTCAGGAGATCGTACAGCAGTTGGCGGTGGGGCGGCTGATAGCGGCGGGAACCCGATGCGACGGTGAATTCGAGCCGTTCGTCGGCGCCGAGAAAACGGTAGATGTCGCGGGCCCGGCGTACCGTTTCGGTCGCCGCCGCGGTCCGTTCGGTATCTTTCTTCCCGGCGATCACGAGGAACGGTCGCGGTGCGACCAGCGCAAGGATGTGGTGCTGTTCGAGGTCGCGCCGCGAGAAGATGATGAGTCCATTGGTGTCGGGGTCCTCCGTTGCGGTCATCTGCGCGCCGAACCCGCCTACCGACAGTATCGCCGCTCCCGCCGCGACCGAGTCGTCGAGCGCCGCGGTGTAGAGTGCCGTCATTCCGCCGTCGCCTGCCCCGGCCACCGCGATGCGCCGCGGATCGATGTCGGGCCGGTGACGGAGCATCTCAATGAGCCGCCGCGTCTCCCACACCGCGACGCCGGCGGGGGTCAGCCCCGACAGGAAGAGCGCCGGGTCGCCGCGGCCCGTTATCCGGCGGTCGCCGCATCCCGGCGGCTCGAGTACGAGCGTCGCGATGCCGGCGGCGGCGAGCGTCGCGGCGGTCCGCAGGACGGCCACATCGTTCGCCCCGTCATCGGTCGAGGCGATGAACAGCGTCGCCGGAAAGGGTCCGGCGCCGTTCACGGGAAGGTACAGGTCGGCGATGCCGTGTATCTCGGGGAGCGAGTCAAACACCAGCCGGCTGACCCGGTAGGTATCGAAGGCCTGTTCTCCGGCGGTTCTCTGGTTGAGCGCCCGGTCGGGGAGCAGGTCGAGTCCGAGCGCCTCAATGAGTTTGCGGTGGTAGAAAACGCGCGCCGCCTCCCAGTCGGTCCGTTCTTTGGGCGCCGGCAGCGCGCCGGGCGGTTCGTCCGCGGCAAGCGCGGCGAGGTACCGGCCGGTCCGCTCGTCGGTCCGGGCGCCGTGGTGCATAAAGGTGAACGCCGCCGCCGTGGTCAGAACAAGGATGAGGACCAGCGGCAACCGTTTCATGGCAGGCCGGAGAGCCGTTCGCGGAGTCTGTGGAAGAAAAGGAGATTGACGAGTATCACCGTCGCGGGGAGTATCGCCATGAGAATGTACGAATCGCGCGGCAGGAAGTTATGGATATCGAAGATGAGCGTCAGCGGGAACACGATGATGCCCCAGCGTAGCCAGACGGGCGGCAGACCGGCACTGCACAGCGGCAGGAGCGCGATGAAATACCACGCGTGGAACCGGAGCGCCGCAAAACAGATGACCAGCGCCATGATGCGGACGAAAACGAGGTAGGGGGCGTCCTGTTTCCTGACCAGTCGCCGCAATTGCCACAGCGCGAGCATCGCGACGAGCGCGGTAAAGAGGAAATGGAGCGCCGTTTCGAGCGTTGTCTGGTAGGGCCGTAGCGCCGGTATGATGGTCGTCAGCCCGTACGGGAGGAGGTAGGCGATATTGTTCATCGGCTGTTCGTTCACCAGTGGCCCGTAGATGGCGACCAGCATCTCTTTCCCGCTCCAGTAGGGGAAGTGGAGCAGAACGCTGAATCCGGCGGCGCAGAGGATCGACAGCGCGAGCGTCGCCGCCGACCGCCGGGTGAGTCCCACCGTCTGCCACCACGCGAGGAAGAACAGCAGGAAGAGCGGCAACAGGTAGAATTTCACCTGCATGCCGAGGGTGAGCAGCAGTATCGACAGCAGGAACCGGCCGTGGGCGAGCGCGAGCAGCGACCCGACGAGGAACAGCGCCGCGAAGATATCGTTGTGCCCCTGTCCCGCCGCCTGTGCCCAGAGGATGGGACAGAGGAGAATGAAGGGGGCGGCGGGGCCGTCGGCGGTCCCGAACCGTTTGAGGAGCAGCGCCGTTGCGTCGCAGAACAGCAGGAACGCGGCGAACACCAGCAGTTTCCACGCAAAGATGCCCGCCAGCGGCGCCGATCCGCCGATGAAGACGGCGAACTGCGCGATGGAGACGGCGGCGGGACCGTATTTGCAGTAGGGCCCTTCGGCCCATATCGGCGGGACGAACCGGTGATAGTCGGTGCCGGGAAGGAGCGCCGCGTCGGTGTACGGATTGATCCCCATGAGCGGCGCCTGACCGCAGGAAAGGTAGATGAAGATATCGTTGGACATGAGCGGCAGGGCGATAAGCGACAGGATGCCGAGCACCTTGGCGAGCCGCAGGACGCGGTCGAACGACAGCCCGAGTTCGACGCCGCGCATGACGGCGTTCCAGTAGCCGTACCCGGCGAGCGCGACCGCCCCGATGAAAAGGGCACCGATCGCTTCGGCGGCGGGGAGCGGCGGGAAGTGGGTGTCGAGCCCGATGGATCCCGTGATGAAGAAACGGATATAGGAGAGCGTCGTGATAAGGATCGCCGACACGATGAGCGGGATATGTATCTTCGCGTGGATCGGTGTCGGTCTCACGGGTATGCCCGTTACTTATTTTTAACGATGGCGCGGACGAAGTTGGGGAGGGCGAGTGCACCGCGGTGTATGTCGGGGTTGTAGTATTTGCTGTTCGCGGTGATCTTCGCGCTGCGCGCCGCGTCGAATTTCTCCAGCCGGTGGTCGTCGGAGGCGAACGATATCGTCCAGAAACCCGACGGATAGAGCGGTATCATCGCGATGTAGGTCTGCACATTCTTGAAGACAGTCCCCATTGCGGCGGTCATCGAACCCATCGTCTCCTCGTAGAACCACGGGCTTTCGCTCTGCGACACCATGATGCCGCCGGGGCGGAGCGCCTTTTTGACCAGCCGGTAGTAGTCCTCTTTGAAGAGCGCCACGCCGGGGCCGACCGGGTCTGAAGAGTCGGTGATGATGACATCGAAATAGTTCTCGTGGCGCTGCATGAAGGCGAAGCCGTCGTCGAAATGGCACTTGACGCGCGGGTCGCCCAGTTTGCCGGCGGTCGAGGGGAAGTACTCTTCGCAGACGCGGGTCACCCGTTCGTCTATCTCGCAGAGAACCGCCTCTTTGACCGTGTCGTGGCGCAGTATCTCGCGGATCGCGCCGCCGTCGCCGCCGCCGACCACCAGCACCCGTTCCGGTTTGGGGTGGGTACAGAGTGGCATGTGGGTGATCATCTCGTGGTAGACGAATTCGTCCTTGGTCGAGAGCATCACCAGCCCGTCGAGCGTCAGCAGATTGCCGAAGAACTCGGTCTCGTAGACCTCTATCTTCTGGAATTTACTCTGTTCTTCGTGGAGTTTGCGTTTCACCTTGAGGCCCAGCGAGGCCTTCTCATCATAATTCTCATAGAACCACATCTCTTTCTCCTTTAATAAGGATGCGACGCGGCAGTATACCGGAAAGAGTGCATTTTGCAATTTAACTCGCCGCGGTTACAATGGTACGAACCGTCGGGGAGAACTATGATGAAACAAATGCTTTTCGGGATAGCGGTACTGATGGCGATGTTCTTTCTCATCGCCTGCGATGAAACGAAGGATACCAACACCGACAATGATGCTATCGTCGATGACGGCGATACGGTGACCGATGCCGACACGGCGCGGGTCTTAACCCAGCGGCGCATCCTCGGCGAGGGGGGCTTTTACGGCATCTCGGCCTCGGCGGGGAATAGTGAATACTTCGCCATCGGTGCCCACTACGCGGAACTTTCCGCGACCCCCGGCGAGAATCCGTCGGGTAAAGTGTATCTTTACAAAAAAGGGACGCTGTCGACCGCCTTCAGCGATGCCGAAAAAATGCTGACCCATCCCGATGAGCGCCCCGGCGCCGGGTTCGGCTATACCATCGGCGGCTACTGCGATCTCAACTGCGACGGGAAGCCCGACTTTGCCGTTTCGGCGCACCTCGATTCGGTCGGCTCCACTCCCAACTGCGGTACCATTGCGCTCTTCTTCGGCGGCGACGCCGATCCCGCCACGGCGGTCCTATCGCTTCCCGACGGGGTCCGCAAGCAGTCCGATGTGATGGGACAGTCGCTCGTCTGCTTCGACACCGACGGCGACGGCTGTGACGATCTCATCGCGGGGGGCCAGAACGCCGGAGAGAATGACACCGGCCTCATCGCGGTATGGAACGGTGCGGCGGCAAGACCGGCGGCTGAACCGGTGCTCTACATGGAAGCGCAGGTGTGGTGGCAGAACAAGCAGTACCTCGGCGCGTCGCTGGCCGTCGGCGATGTCGACGGCGACGGGAAGTCCGACCTTGTGGCGGGCGGCTGGGGGCTCAAGAAGGATGCGGAGTCGGCCAATACTGGCGGCGTCTACTTGTATAAAACGGGCGACGACTGGTCGCAGGGGCCCTCGGCGGTGCTCTTCCCCGACGGGACCGACGCGACCGGCTTCGGCAGTAAGGTCATTCTCTTCACCGTCGCCGGGACGACCTATATCGCGGTGATGGCGCCCGATTATCACACGACCGGCGGCCTGTTCGTCTACACCTTCACGGCGGGCGCTTTTGCGCTTTTCGCGACACTCGTTCCGGCCGATAACGATCCTCTCGCCGCCGACCTCGCTGATATCGCTTTCTCGCCCGATTTCGGCGGGAAGGGGAAGGGGGCGCTCCTCGCCGGGCACAAGTACTACGGCGCCGATTCGACCGGCGCGGTCACCGCATTTCCCTTCCCGGAGGGGACGCCGGTGGTCATCAAAGCCGATCCGCCGGTGCCGGGCGATACCTTCGGCGCGATGGTGAAGGACATCGGCGATATCAACGGTGACGGGCTTTCCGACATCGTCGTGGGGACGCCGGAACATATCGAGGGGGACTTTGAGACCGGGACGCAGCCGGGCGGCATCGTCCTTTTGTATTGATAGTTTGAAGTTGCTTTTATTTTTAGCGGTTGCTATGCTGTACCCGGTGTAACGAACAAGGACGAGGGCCGTTGCCATGGAACTCATCAGCCAGCATGTGAAAGGCATCATGGAGGAGTGCAAACGCCGCGCCCGCGCCGCCGGCCTCTCCTTCGACAACGAATCGCTCGAATACATCGTCACCAACCGCGACCTCATCGAGCTGTCGCCGAAGGTCATGATACCGACGCTCTACGACTACTGGGCCAACGATGTCGAAGTGCTCAAAGAGCAGGGGAAATACAAACTCTACCCGTCGAACCCCTACGAGACGGTCATCAACTCGCGTCCCGCCATCTCGTTCTACAACGACAACAACCCCGACTGGCTCAATGTGATGATCTTCTACCATGTCCTGGGCCACATCGACATGTTCCAGAACAACCTC
>CAYPQK010000105.1:0-9393 GCA_964412895.1 uncultured Spirochaetales bacterium | reverse complement strand
GCATCGACTTGACCTTGACCTCAAGCTGACGGGCGATCTCGGTCCGGCCTCTGCCCTGCGCCGCGGTGCGGGCGAGCGAGACATTGCGGGTGCCGGTCGCCGAGCCGACGCCGCAGATAAGACCGTTGCTGCTGGCCGAGCCGAGGACCCAATCGGGCGCCCCTTCGAGCTCGTTGGCCATGGCGCTCGCCGGAGCCGCCGGTTCCTTCGAACCGCAGGACATCATGAAAAAGGCCACGCCAAGGACCGCGAGGACGATCATCAGTTTCTTCATCGTTTTTCTCCCTGTACCATATTGGTGGTTAAATCCGCCTGTGTACCCCATGAAACACGCCGTGTTATACTGCAACGCCGCAGACGAGTCAAATTTTTCCCCTTTCGGACGAACAGCGGAAATCGACAGCACGATATGACATTTATTCAAAGATATTCAAAGGTCGTTGATTTCTCAAAAGAATGCCGTCACCAGAAGCTTGAGTCCCATGCTGTCGGGCGAGGCGGGGCCTTCGGCGAGATTCATGAAAAAGAGCACCGTCGGCTGGACATATCCGCCGATGAGATAGCCGCCGCCCACCTCCACGCGGGTCTGGAACAGATCGTACTCCCACTTCCCCGACGGCTGGTAGATCTCATCGAACTTGAACTGCACCCGCCCGTACAGATTCAGTCCGACAACGGGGTAGCTCTGTATCTCGAAGAAGGGCCACGCCGGCAGGTACCAGTGTTCGCCCGGATGTTTCTCGATGAGAAGGAAACTGCCCGCCGACAGCGCCAGCTTCCGGTCGGCGAACCACTGTCGCAGTTGCAGGGCGACATAGCGGTTGACATAGCGCGTCGGAGAGACCGCATATTCGTGGTAGAACCAACCGAACAGATCGGTATCGGTCGTGAAATTCCAGCGCCCCTTGAGATAGAGCGCCACCCGGTCCTTATCGCTCAGCGGTTCGGCCTCCTCCCGTTTATAATAGACGGCATAGGCGAGATGCAGTTGGTTGTTAAAAAACAATTCCTCGCCGCGCAGGCCGCCACGGAACCGGAGCAGATCGAAGGTATCCTGCTCGTTGAGGTCGTCGCTGTAGAAAACGGCGGCGAACGGCTCAAGGGCCGGGAATATCCGGTAACTCATTTCGCCGTAGGTGAAAAGGTTGGTGTCGCGGATTATACCGGAGCCGAGTTCGGCCGCCACATCGTAGGACTGCGTGTTCATCCCGACCGCCGCGCTCACGCGGAACCCGCCGAAAGGATTGGACGAAAAGAACAGTTCCTGATGAATATATTCCTGCCGGTAGCCGCCGAGCGTCGCCAATCCCTCGGTGATGATCTTCGAATAGTCGCCCGAACTGTCGGAAAGCGAGGCATAGGTCACCGTCCCGATCTTCACCTTCGGCCAGTCGTACTGCATGATCAGCCGCCCGCGGCCGATGAGATAGCTCGTCTCGACCAGATCGGTCATATCGTTCCCGGGGAACCCGTGCTGGAAGAAGATATCGCCGCCGATAAAGAAATTCTCGGCCGGTTCGTAGAGGGCGCGTCCCGTCAGGAAGTAGTATCCCGGCGCAGCCGGGTCGGTCGGCTTCGATCCGATCAGCGGAACATAGCCGCCCGCCGTCACCTCACTGCCGCCGTACAGCGCCGCACTGAGAAAGCACAGAATCGCCGCCGCGAGAAGTCGCCTCATTGCGGCCTCCCGGTGATCGCCTGCCACGGGCATTCGCGGACGCAGATGCCGCACTGGGTACACTTGTCGGGATCGACCATCGGCTTATCGTCGGCGCCGTAGAAATGGATCGCGTCGAACGGACAGACCCGTTCGCAGACGCGACAGGAGGAGCCGACGCAGCGATCATAATTTATCGTTATCGGACTGTCGAGCGACGGATCCATCCCGCAGGAAACGAGTATCCCGCCGAGCAGAAGCGCGCAGAGCAGAAGCCTCATCGCTTCACCTCCCGCTCGATGGGCGCACCGAAAGCACAGGCTTTTGCGCACAGGCCGCAGTCGATGCATTTCTCAGGGTCTATCAGCGCTTTACCGCTGATCAAGGTTATCGCTTGGGTGGGACATCCCGGTATGCATTCGCGACAGCCGGTACAGCGAGACATTTGAATATAGTGGACTTTTTTCACAGCCGGGGCGACGACTGGTCCCGGCGAAGAGCTTCCGGTAGCCGGAGCGTCAGTTATTTCGTTTTTTTTTCAGCCGCAGGTGCCGCCGGAGCGGGAGCCGGGGTAACGGGCTTCGCCGGGGCGGTCGGACCGCGGATCGCCTTGACCGGACATTTCTGGGCACACAGCGTACAGTTGATGCACTTCTCGGGGTCGATAAGCGCCTTTTTCTCGGCGGTGAACGCTATCGCCTTCACCGGACAGTTCTGAATGCAGATGCCGCAACTGATGCATTTCGCCGGATCGACCAAATGCCGCTCCTCCTTTTTCACGCCGGCGATTACCGCCGCGAAGGCGAGGATGACAATGAGAAGAAGGATCCTTTTCATGCGGGCACTCCCTATGGCGTGAACGAAATAGTGATGTCTTTAATATTCGCGGTGTTGGCGACGCCGGTCACCGTACCGCCGGGGCCGAGCGTGATGTCGGCGCTGGTCGATTTCGAACCGCCGTTGCCCTCGTTGAGTTCGAACCATACCTTGTAGTCGCCCGCGGCGACCGGATACTTGGTAAAATCGAGCGATACCGTTTTGCTCCCGTGTGAGGTCCGCGAGGCGCCGGTCACCGCATCGGCCATGCCGTTGGCCCCATGCGACGACTTCGAATACCAACGGGACAGTCGGAGCTTATAGTTCTTCGCCCATACACCCATCGAATGGATATACCCGCCGTCGGCCGCCTCAAGCCATATCGCGAAGACATTGCGCGGGGCATACTGACCGTTATAGGAACTGGTCGTGACCGTGACCGTCACCGCGTTGGGAATGGTCGTCACCGGCTCATCCGGCTGCAATGTATCGGGCTGTTCTCCGGTATCGACGGGAGTTTGCGTATCGGCCGGTTGATCATCGTCGGTCGCCTCGTCAGCCGTAACCTGCGGCCCGTTGAGCAGTTCGTCGCGGTCGAAGTTGTCGCCGCACCCGGTCGCCATGATCATGGCCAAAAAAATGTAGGACACCGTCATACGCACCGCGCTGAACCCCGCTCTCGGTCCCTTCTCCGTTATTGACGAGTCACGGCTCCGAAAAGTTCCATAAACTTTCTACCGGCAACAAATAAAAAGGCAATTTTTTCTTTTTATTGTTCTTTTTCATGCTATGGTGCCCCTATGAAGTTCCGGCCGCAATACACCCTGACCGAAGAGATATTCCACGGCATCACCCACGGCATCGGCGCGGCGCTCGCCGTCGCGGGGCTTGTGGTACTGGTGGTTCTCGCGGCACAGAAAGGCGATGCGTGGCGTATCGTTAGTTTCTCGATATACGGCGCGAGCCTCACCCTCCTCTACCTCGCCTCGACCCTCTATCACGCTTTTCAGGATGAACGGCTCAAACGATTTTTCCGCAATCTCGACCATCTTTCGATATTCCTCCTCATCGCCGGCTCCTACACGCCGATAACGCTCATCACCCTGCGCGGACCGTGGGGCTGGACCCTGTTCGGCCTTATCTGGGGCTTCGCGGTGGGCGGTATCATCTACGAACTGCTGTTCCTCGGCCGCTGGAAATGGATAACGGTGTCGATCTACCTCGCCATGGGATGGCTTGCGGTCATCGCAATAAAACCTCTGCTCACCGTGATGCCGCGCGGTCTTTTCTGGTGGCTCCTCGCGGGCGGCCTGTGCTACACCGGCGGGGTGCTTTTCTATGTCCGTAAACAGATGCCCTACCACCATGTGCTGTGGCATCTGTTCGTCCTATTCGGCAGTGCCTGCCACTTTCTGGGATTTCTCTTCTACCTGACCTGACCGGTCATTTGGCGGGCGTCGGCCCCGGTATCTCGACATCGGTCCCTTCAACGCCGGTGAAATTGCCGCGGTCGTCGCGGAGCACGCGAGCGTTGACCGAGACCCAGAACCGTTCGCCGTTCCTGCGGACCACTTCGGCCTTGAACCGTTTCACCGAACCTTCGGCCAACAGCTTGGCGATAAGTTCCCTGCGGGTCGCCGGGTCGGCATACAACTGCGCGCCGATATCGGTGACCGCCGCCTCTATCTCGGCCGAAGAACCGTAGCCGAACATCTTGGCGAAGGCCGGATTGGCCTTGACCAGCCGCCCCTCGACCGTCGTCTGGAAGATACCCTCGGCGGCGTTCTCGAAGATGTGCCGATAGCGCGTCTCGCTCTCTTTGAGCGCCTCCTCGGCCCGTTTGCGGTCGGAGATATCGGCCATGAAGTTGAGCGTCGCCGGTTTTCCCTCCCACACGATCGGGACCACCTTGAGTTCGACCCACCGGATAGTCCCCTGTTTGGTGATCACGCGGAAGGAATAGACATCGGGCGCCTGCCCGCCGGCGATCCGTTTCTGATGCCGCTCGTAGACCAGCCGCCGGTCGTCGAGATGAATGACGCTGATGAAGGGGGTCGCCGGTATCTCTTCGCGGCTGTAGCCGGTCAACACCTCGGTCTGCCGGTTGAAGAACTTGACCACCTGATCCTGCGCGATGAAGATCGCCTCCAGCGCATGCTCGAAGATGAGGCGATAACGATCCTGTTCCCCGTTCGACATCTTCCCCTCCCTGAAAAAACACCCTCACAGCGTAACCGGGAGCGATAAAAACGCAATTCTATTTTGCAATCGTTATTCTTTTTATTATAATCGCCGCATGCTCATTGTTCCGGAGAACCTCAGATGACCCGCAGCCCGTCGAAGAGTAAGATATTCCTGAAAGGGAGTAAGACCTACTTCACCAGCTCGATATTCTTCCCGGCACAAGTTCGCGCCGATGTCTTCACGCTGTACGCCTTCCTGCGGATCGCCGACGATCTGGTCGACTCGACGCCGTCACGGCCCGACGAGTTCTTCAACATGCGCCAGTTCTGGCGTAACGCCGAACTCGGCACCCCGGCGAACGACCCGGTCATCGACGATTTCGTCGCGCTCGCCGCGCGGGTCGGCTTCAAGCAGGAATGGACCGAATCTTTCTTCCACTCGATGGAACTCGATCTCGTCAAGAAAGAGTATAACACCCTCCCCGAGACGCTGGAATACACCTATGGCGCCGCCGAGGTGATCGGCCTCTATATGATGCGCATCATGGATCTGCCGCCCGGATCGGAACATCCGGCCCGGATGCTGGGCCGCGCGATGCAGTACATCAATTTCATCCGCGATATCAACGAGGACATCGGGCTGGGCCGCCGCTATCTGCCCCTGCGCGATTCGGTGCTCACCTCGCTCCTCCCCGACGAGGCGCGCCGGAAACCCGACGCCTTCCGCCGGTTCATCGCCGAAGAGATAGCGCGCTATCTCGGCTGGCAGAAGGAGGCCGAGGACGGGTTCCACCTTCTGCCCCGCCGCTACCGCATACCGGTGGCGGCCGCCTCCGATATGTATGCATGGACCGCCCGTCAGATAGAACGCGACCCCTTCGTGATCTATGAACGCAAGGTCAAACCGTCGCGCCTGCGGATCATCGGACGCGTCATCAGCCGTTTCGCGACCATCAGGGAGTGACCATGAAAAAGTATCTTGCCGCGTCGAAAGACCGGACCGCCGCCCAGCTCGACCGGTTCCTCGCCGCAAAAGAGGCGGAGCTCGCCCCCGTCGGGCCGCGCGCCGCGGCGGTGGCGCGCGACATCCGCGAATTCTGTACGCGCGGCAAGATGATACGGGCCGCGATGACCCTGCTGGGCTGGCAGGCGGCCGGCGGCGACGCGGAGGAGCCGGTCATACCGGTTGCCGCCGCGATGGAGATGGTCCACGCGGGACTCCTCATCCACGACGATGTGATGGACCGCGACGACTTCCGGCGGGGCAAACCGGCCTTTCACCGCCGCTACGCCGACGCGCTCAAAGGCGATACCAAGGAACCGCGCCATACCGGCGAGGCGCTCGCCATCTGCGCCGGGGATGTCGCCTTCTTCCTCGCGAGCGAATCGGTCATGACCGCCACGATCCCCGAACCGCAGGGCGCCGCGATGCGCCGCACCTTCTTCCGCGAATGCGTGCTGGTCGGCGTCGGTCAGATGGACGATGTCTACCTCGGGGCGCGCCTCGCCCCGGTGACGGTCGCCGACATCCTGCCGGTTTACCGCTACAAAACGGCCCGCTACACCTTTTCGATGCCGCTCATACTCGGCGCCATCGCCGCGGGCGGCGACGCGAAGATACGGGACGGACTGGATGCGGTCGGCGAAAAAATAGGAACGCTCTTCCAGATAAAGGACGATGAACTGGGACTCTTCGGCGAAGAGACCGACATCGGCAAGCCGACCGGCTCCGACATCCGCGAAGGGAAAAAGACCATCCTTTTCTCGCTCCTCGCCGACATGGCGCGGGGAACCGACCGGGAACGGCTCGCCCGGACGCTCGGCAACCCCGCTATCACCGCCGCCGATATCGCCTTCGTGCGCGTTCTCGCCGACAAGAGCGGCGCGCTGGCGAAGGTCCGGCAACAGGCGGCAGCCATCGATACCGATGCGCGGACACTCATCGCCGCGCTACCCGCCGACGGCGAGGTCAAACGGCTTCTGAACGAACTCATCGACTATAACCGCGATCGCGGTTTTTAAGCAGGCCGGCCATGAAGAAGGTCGCGGTCATCGGCGCCGGGTTCGGCGGGCTCGCGGCGGCGGCCATACTCGCCCATCGCGGCTACGCGGTGGAGGTCTTCGAACAGCAGGCCGGGCCGGGCGGTAAAGCGGGCGATCTGCGCATGGGCGGCTGGCGCTTCGACACCGGGCCGTCGCTCTTCACGATGCCGGCGGTCTTCGAGAAATGCTTCGCGTTGGCGGGCGGCGACCTCAATGCGGCGCTCAGCCACGAACCGATGGAACTCATCACCCGCTACTTCTGGGACGACGGCACGGTGCTGGACGCGTGGCAGGATCCCGACCGCTTCGCCGCCGAGGTTGAAGCGAAACTGGGCGATCCGGCCGATGCGGTCAAGCGCTACCTCAAGCGGGCGAAAAAGATATACGACACCACCGCCGACATCTTTCTCTACGGGAACCCGTGGGACCCGCTGAACCTCTTCCGGCTTGCGGGCTGGCGCGCCCTTGCCGGGCTCCCCTTCATCGCCCCCTTCACGACGATGGACACCTTTCACCGCCGCTATTTTCACGACGAACGCACCATACAGCTTTTCAACCGCTACGCCACCTACACCGGCTCCGACCCCTACCGCGCCCCGGCGACGCTCGCCATCATACCTCATAACGAATACGCCATCGGCGCCCGCAACCTGCGCGGCGGGGTGACGACGCTGGTCAGGGCGATGCAGACGCTCGCCGAAAAGAACGGGGCGCAGTTCCATTTCAATACGCCGGTAGACCGCATCATGAAGAAGAACGACCGCGCCGTCGGCATCGTCACCGGCGATGAGGAACGGCTCTTCGACGCGGTGGTCTCCAACGCCGATGTCACCCACACCTACCTCTCACTCCTCCAGAGCGAATCGGAGGCGGCAGACCGTTACCAGCGGCACGAACCGTCGATATCGGGGGTCGTTTTCTACTGGGCGATGCGCGAGAAGTTCCCCGAACTCACCGTCAATAACATCTTCTTCTCGGGCGACTACCGGCGCGAATTTGAGGAGATATCACTCAAGCACCGGTGCGGTTTTGACCCGACCGTCTCTGTCAACATCACCTCGAAGTTCGACGCGGCCGACGCCCCGGCGGACGGCGAGAACTGGTTCGTCCTCATCAACGCCCCCTACGACGACCAGCAGGATTGGGCGCTTGAAGTGACCCGCCTGCGCGACACGATCATCGATAAAGTTTCGCGCCGGATCGGCCGCAACATCGAACCGGCCATCGCCCATGAAGAGGTCCGCACCCCGAAGATACTGCGCGAACTGACCAACACCAGCCACGGCTCCATCTACGGCATCTCTTCCAACGACCCGATGGCCGCCTTCCGCCGTCAGCCGGTGAAATGCAGTGACCATCCGGGGCTGTTCTTCTGCGGCGGATCGGCACATCCGGGCGGCGGGATGCCGCTCGCGACCCTGTCGGGGATGATGGCGGCCGACGCGGTGACCAAACGGCTTAGATAAGCCCGGTTGAGATCGGCGCGGTGACTGTCACCATATATATAATAAGGTAGTCGCAAAGTCAGCCGACGGATGTGGGGAAGGTTAAAAGACTAAATACCTGAATTGATTACTTGCCGCCGGGGGGATTGTTCCCACGACCGCCGCCGGAAGGCTTTCCCGGGTTTCCGCTCGGCCAGTTCGGGTTGCCGCCTTTGCCACCGCCACCGCCCTTGCCGCCACCACCACCTTTGCCACCGCCACCTTTACCGCCGCCACCACCTTTTCCCATGATACTCTCCCTCAGATCCCCGGAAATTTAATTGGCTTCCGCTTGTTCCGGGCCAAGCGACAAGCATGACCTCGTAGGTTATAAACCGGGGAAGAAGAGAGTCAAGAGGTGAATTTTGTGGGGACACTATATATTAAGGTAGTCGTGGGAAGCAGGTGGATGTGGGGAAGATTATTCTTATTGAATTAAGACCAAGCCAAACTACCGCTAATTGGCTTCTTTGGCATTGACAGCATCTTTTATTTTCTGTTCTAGCCATTCGGCATAATGTTGAAGCTTCTGGAGCTGTTCGGAAGTTATGAATTGTTGTTTTGTGGCATGATGAGAAACAATATTTCTTAGCTCCCCAACTTCAACTATCCATTTTGTCTGTTTCTCTTTTCCGGAAAGACCGCCCTCTGAGTAACCAAAGATATCTTTAAAAAGATCCCATTGATGGATAATGATATCTCTGTAATGTATTAGGTCAAAATTCTGCTCTCTTCCCCCGGCTCGGCCATCAGTTTCATTAATTCTTTCATCTACTTTCTTCCGAATTGGCTTCGGGACACCTTCCCACCACCAAGTTTCTTCGTCTGTATCGTATGTAGCCTTCAGGTAATTTAGCACATTGTCATGTAGTGTTTTTTCGATCTGTTCAGTATATCTCCTGCCCGCGTCATTTAAATTAGACTTCTTCGCCTCCATCCACTCCTTTAATCCGGCGGGAGCATAAGCAGGGAGAAGCTTGTTTAAATGTTCTTGGCACCATCTCGTGCCTGTATTTTGTCCATCACCACCCTGCAGTTGCCTAAATCTAATTCGAGCGTCTATCGTGTATTCTGAAAAATACTTTCCCAGCATTTCCGCATAAGGATCAAGTCGTTGCACTAACTCTTCATCGTCAAGCATTTTAAGTTTGGAATAGTCTAAATGCTCGGCAATACTTCTTAACACATTAATGCAAATAGTGATTCCATT
>CAYPQK010000104.1:0-9483 GCA_964412895.1 uncultured Spirochaetales bacterium | reverse complement strand
CGGTGAAGGTCTTCATGAGGAGTCCGTTCTCGACCGTCTCGCTCTTTTCCTCCACCGTCCCCTGTATGTCGAAGATCATCTCGCGCTTCGGGTCGTAGATGAGCCGCAGTTCGCTGTGGAGCATTTGGTAGTAGGTCGTCTGGAGATACCATTCGCCGAGGAACTGATTGTCGAGGAAGTGCGGCGCGCGGGCATAGTGGATGTACTGGACGACGGTGACCGACCCGATGTCGAGCTGGCGGAACCGTATCTGACTGCCGCGTATGGAACTCGCCTCCTGCCGGACGCCGTCGGGGTCGAGCGAGTAGGCCTTGAGTATCTTGACGCTGCCCGTGTAGGGCAGATTCTCGTTGATGAGGATGTCGCGGCCGGTATCGTTGACCACCCGTTTCACCTCGGTGATGTACCATTTCGAGGAGCCGTCCTCGTTGACGCGGACCACCGCCTGATCGAGCGCCATGAGCGCCTGCGCGCCGGGATGCGGCTTCACCAGTCCCGCAACGGCGATGCGCGCCTTTATCTCGTCGTCGGTCGGGACATACTGCAGAGCGAAATCCTTCTCGTTCTCGGTAAGGTAGGATATCCGCTCCGAGAGCGACGAGTTCTTCGGGTTGCGGTCGAGCGCCAGTTTCCACTGGGCGAGCGCCTCTTCCCGTTTGCCCCGTTCCCACGCGATGCCGCCGAGATCCTGATAGGGCGACGGATCGTAGGGAGAGAGCCGTATCGCGACATCGAGCCGGGCGACCGCTTCGTCGTACCGTTTGAGACGGCGCAGGAGTTCGGCCTGTTCCACCGGGTAGCCCGGATCATCGGGGGCGAACTTGGCCATGATGTTAAGCAGATTGAGCGCCGCCGGATAGTCCTGTTTTCCGCGGGTGAGCGACAAAAGCCGCCGCATGAAGGTCAGCCGCCCCGGTTCCAGCATGAGCGCCATCGCGTTGAGCGTGGTCGCGTCGTCATAGTAGCCGCGCGCCTCCTGACAGTCGGCGAACTCCTTGATGATGTCGGCGTCATCCTTCCAGCGGCCCCACATCGCGACCAGCACATCGCACCGGTCCTTCTGCCAGCCGCGGTCGCGGTAGAGATCGGCCAGCCCCCAGTGGGCGCCGACGGCGTCGGGATTCTGCGTCAGGGCGGCGCGGTAGTCCTCTTCGGCGCTGTCGCGGATCTGTTTGCGCCGGTAGAAATCGCCGCGCTGTATGAGGAATCCGGCGGTCTTCACCCCGTTGGGGCCGACGGCGCGGTTGAGGATATCGATGAGCTGCCCCTCTTCGTCGTTATCGCCGAAACTCTTCGCGGCGTAGTACATCGCCACGGCGTTGTCGGGATTCCCCTCGTAGAAGGCGAGCATCGCCTGCTTCGCCTCCTTCTTGAGCCCGCTGCGCTGGGCCGTGAGCGACCGGATGAAGTTCTCCCGGTTCTGCGCCGCGATCGTCGGCAGCAGCTCGTCGGCCGCCGCCGGCCGGGCCGGCTGAGCGAGCGCCGCGGCCAGCGGCACGCCGCCGGTATCGCGGCCGTAGGCAATGCCGGGAAGCGGTTTCCCGTCGGGGGCGGTCAGGCGCGCGGCGATGAGCCAGCTCCCCGCCTCGGCCGCCGATTTGACGAGTATCCGGTTCCACCCCTTCGAAAGGCGCACCGGGATCTTCACCGTATCGTAGAAGAAGGAATCGAGCCGGTCGTTGCTGTAGACCTGAACGCCGTTGAGCCAGACCGCCGTCGGATTGCCGGTGCTTATCGAAAGGAGCGCGTCGCTGTCGGCCGCGGCCCGCGCATGAGTGACCAGATAGGCGGTCGACCAGTTGTCGGGATAGAGTATGTTCCTGAGCGACAGGAACCGGTCGTGCCGTAGCGGCGCGACGCTCATCCAGCCGATCTCGCCGATCTTTCCTTTATATTTCTTTGAAAAATCTATCTCCTGCTCCGGCGGATAGACCTCGTAGAAACCCTTGCCCTGATCGTTGTCGAAGGTCCCCATGACCACCCAGTCGGTGATGTAGCCGAGTGTATCGGCGATCTGCCGCGTCTCCCCCACATGACCGCGGTCGAGCAGAAGATCGGCCCGCATCGCCGCCGCGACGGGGCGGAGCGCCGTATCGGGATGACGCTCGCTCAGCGCCGCGAGTATCGGCAGGAGGCGCTGTTTCTCCCCCGCCGTCAACCCGCCGTTGAGAGAATACAGATAGAGGTCGGTCCGGGGGCTGGCCAGATCGCAGGCGGCCCGCATCAGGTGTTCGCGCGACGCCGACCGGTCGCCGAGGACCGTATGCCACCACGCCGCCATCTCGTGCAATTCATGGCTCCCCGGATACTTCAGGAGCGCCGCCTCAAGGAGTTTGTCGAAATCGCCGGGGCGCGGCCCAACGCTGAAGAATATCTCCGAGAGCATCGCCACCTCGGGTCCGGTCGCCTGCACCGCCGGTACGCACAGCGGCGGCATTTCCACCGGCGCGGCGCACCCCTTCCCCTGCGGGGCGGTGGTGGCGCAGGCCATGAGCAGAGGAACGATCAGGAGCATGAACAGCCGTTTCATCGGACACCTCGCGTCAGTCATTTACGGGCGCAGGATACCACAGATGAAGATTCTTTGCAAAAACAAACCGCGCCCGTTATGATGGCCCCATGAGATGGCTGTTCCTATTACCGATCTTTTTTGCTTCCCAGCTTGCCGCGCTTGAACCCTATCAGGGGAAAAGCACCGAGGAACTCGACCGCGACAAGCGGATGAATACCGCCCGCGCCGAGAAGGAGGAGGAGGAGAAAAAGGACTCGGGGATCATCGCCTTCCCCATCGCCTTCTACACCTCCGATACCAGTTTCGGTTTCGGCGGCACCGCGATACTGTTCAAAAAAAGCTACGAGACCAAGAACGAGAAGCGCTCCGATTCGTTCACGACGGTCCTGTTCTACACGCTCAACAATCAGGTACTCAACGCGAACGCCGGCACGCTCTATCTCGACAACGGCAACTACAAGATCGACGGACTCCTCGTCGTTTCGCGCTACCCCGAACAGTTCTACGGCATCGGCCCGCACAGCCGATGGAAGAGCGAGACCTACACCCCGCTGACGGTCAAGGCCGAAGCGACCTTCTCGATGCGCCTGTGGGAGAAGATCTACGGCGGCATCACCGTCCTGCAGGGCTATCACAAACTGTATACCTATCTTCCCGGCGGCCCGCTGGCCGACTATGCCGAACATACCCCCACGAGCGGTTTCTTCTCGGGACTCGGCGTCGAATTCAACCGCGACAGCCGCGACAACTCGCTCTACCCGCGCGACGGATCGCTCACCACCCTTTCGGTCATCTGCTTCAACAACGCTTTTTCCAGCGACTACAACTTCACCAATCTCATCTTCGATCACCGTCAATATCATTCTCTGCCGCTCGATTCGGTGCTCGCGTGGCAGGTGTACTTCAACACGATACTCACCGGCTCGCCGCCGCTCCCCTACCTCCCGGCGCTCGGCAGTCAGAACCTGATGCGCGGCTATCCGCAGGGCCGGTACCGCGACAAGAACTACCTCGCCGGACAGGTCGAATGGCGCGTACCGGTGTGGTGGCGCTTCGGCGTGGTGCTCTTCGCCGGGGTCGGCACGGTCCAGCCCACCCTGTCGGAGTTTTTCTTCGACGACCTCAAGTTCGCCGCCGGCGCGGGACTGCGGGTCACCCTTTCCAAGAAGAACAACATCAATTTCCGTTTTGATTTCGGGATGTCGGCCGAACGCCCCTACCTGAAGCTTTACTTCAATCTTCTCGAGGCCTTCTGAATTTTCGCCTTACACGCGCGTAAAATTGCAATGGTGATGTCTTTTTGCTATAGTGGCCCGCGTTATGTGGAGCGTGTACCCGATAGATGACTACTGAAGCATCGTTCGGCGGCGGTATCGACCAGAACCTCCCCGACCGGTTCGGACATTATAACAACTGGACCATCGACGCGATGACGAACCTCGTCAACTTCGCGGCGATCACCCTCGAACCGGCCGGCGCCGAAGATATCCCGCGCCATATCGTCGACTTTCTTTCGCGCCCCTTCTTCGCCCTTTCGTTCGCAGGGCTGTTCCGTTTCGATCTTCACGACGCCCGCTGGGTACCGCTTGCCGTCGCGGGCCGCACCGACGCCGATATCGAATCGATACCGACCTTCGAAGGGAACATGATACTGGAGGAGGAGCGCGAGATATACTCCTTCTTCTCCATACTCGACGAAGCGTTCCTGGTGCTCGTCGCCCGCGACGGCGAGGGCTCCCCGTTCACGCCGTACGAACACTCGTTCATGTCGCTGTTCTCGACGCTCGTGTCATCCTTCTACCAGATGAAGAAACTGGCCAAGGAGGTCGAGGAGAAGATCGTCGAGATGTCCGCCCTGTCGGCATCGTCCAAGCTCATCAGCGGGCTCAAGGAGAATTCGATAACGATCGAAGAGGTCTTTCTGGAACTCAACGACAGCCTCTCGCTCGACGGTATGGTGCTGGCCATATCCGATCCCGGCACCGAGAAGATGCATGTCGCCGCGACGCGCGGCATAGACACCGGCGACTGGGACGCCGTCCTCGACCGGATATTCACCGACGAGAAGCATTTTCCCGAGGAATGGGAGCTTTTCGCGATGTTCGACGAGCATCTCATGACCTACGGCGCGCTCCTGTGCCGCATGACCAAACAGAATCCGACGCTCTACGCCATACAGCGGCGCGTCCTCGACTATACCGTATCGCAGGTGACCACCATACTTTCTCAGCGGCAGTTCCACAGCGAGGCGATAACCGATCCGCTGACCGGCCTGTCCAACCGCCGCCACCTCATGAAGGTGCTCAAGGACCGCGTCCGCGCGGCGCGGCTCGAACCGCTCACCAAACTGTCGGTGGCGATGGTGGACATCGACCGCTTCAAACTGGTCAACGACACCCACGGCCATCCGGCGGGCGACGAAGTGCTTAAAGCGGTCGCGGGGGCCATCGCCGCGGCGCTGCGCGGCACCGATCTGGCGGGACGCTACGGCGGCGAGGAGTTCCTCGTCATCATGCAGGCGGGCCGCAAGGGGGCCTATCATGTATCGGAGCGCATCCGCCGCAATATAGCAAAGCTCCGGGTGAAAGCGGGCGACAAGACCGTCTCGGTCACCGCCTCCATCGGCTACGCTACCTGCACCGGCGTCACCCCCTCCCCCGACGAACTCATCGCCCGCGCCGACGCCTACCTCTATCAGGCCAAAGAAGCGGGACGCGACCGCGTTATCGGCGACAAACCCGAAGAGGAAAAGGAATGATCCGCTCTCTCTGGTTCATACTTGTGTTCTCACTTTTTTTCCCCTCTCTGTATGCCAAAGGCCCCGCCGACGACAAACTGCTCTTCGCCGTGCAGGCGATGGATGTGGCCAAGGCGAAGACGGCGGTCAAGGCGGGCGCCAACATAAACGGTTCCGATTCCGACGGCTGGCCCTTCTTCATCACCGCCGTCACCAGCGGATCGATGGACATGGTCGAATTCTTCCTTTCCCGCAAAGTGAAACCGGACCTCAAGGGGCCCGACGGCAAGACGGCGCTCATGCACGCCATCACCTCGGGCAACGACGACCTCGCGATGAAGATGCTTCAGCGCGGCGCGGGGATCAAAACGGTCGACGATAAGGGAAAATCGGCGCTCATGTACGCCGCCGAAAAGGGCAATGTCAAGGCGGTGCAGTTCCTCCTGAAGAAGAAGGCCGACCCCTATCAGGTCGACGACGAGGGGCGCAACGCCCTCTCCTACGCCGTCGAGAACCGCCAGCGCGCGGTCATCAATATTCTCAAGGTCTTCGAGATATCGCCCGACGAACTGGCCACCGCCGTCATCAAGGGCGATACCACCGGGGCACGCAAACTCATCCGCAAGGGGGCCAATGTCAACGCCCCGAACTACGAGGGACGCCCCCCCATCATGATCGCCATCGAGCAGAACGACAAATCGATGGTCCGCCTCCTGCTCGAAAGCAAGGCCAACCCGAGCATCAAGAACTCCAAGGGCTACACCCTGCTGATGTTCTGTTTCGCCGCCGGCAAGTACGATCTGGTCAAGATGCTCCTGCGCTACAAGGCGGCGGCCGACTTCGACTTCCAGTACGCCAAAGGAAAGACCGCGCTGATGATGGCGATACAGAAGAACGACCGCGAACTCATCCGCGTCCTGCTCCAGCAGGAGATGAGCATGAACATTCAGGACGACGACGGCAACACGGCGCTCATGCTCGCCGTCGAGAAAGGGATGAGCACCATCATCAAGGATATGCTGAAAAAAGGGGCCGACCCGGACCTCAAACGGAAGGACGGCCTTCACGCCGAACTCATCGCCGAGGCGCGGGGACAGACCTACATCGCCCGGCTTCTGCGCGAGAGTTCGGGGAAATAACGGAGAGGACATGACGCTGACCCGCTACGAAGACCTCCGGCACGAGACGGTGCTCCAGACGGCGCGCCTGATGCTCGTCGCCGCCAAGACCGCGCCGAAGGGGCGCGGACTCGAAACGCTCGACTACGCCGTGGCCGACGGACCCGACCGCGACCGCATCGCCCAGAAGATGGAGGAGATCGGCGCCCGCGCCGGTGTTCCCCACATCCTGCGCGACGCCGCCAATGTCCGCAAGGCCGAGGCGGTGGTCCTCATCGGGACCAAGATCGCGCCGCTCGGGCTCAAACTCTGCGGGATGTGCGGGTTCGCCGACTGCGCCGAGAAGGAACAGCACCCGGCGGTCCCCTGTCTCTACAACACCGTGAACCTCGGCATCGCCGTGGGTTCCGCCTGCGCCGCCGCCGCCGACCTGCGGGTCGACAACCGCATCATGTACAGCATCGGGCTCGCCGCGAAGGATCTGGGACTCCTCGGCCCCGGCATCGTCGCGATATACGGCATTCCGCTCTCGGCCACCGAGAAGAACATCTTTTTCGACAGAACATAACCTACGGGGGTTACCATGAAGACCGGACGCATCATTTCTTTCGTCATCGCCGCCCTGCTGGCCGCCTGCGCCACCACGCCGCAGGAAAAGATCATGGAGGGCGACAAGTTCCTTACCGTCAACAAGGAGAAGGCGCGCGGCTACTACGAAGCGGCCTGCACCGAAGGGCTCATGATGGGCTGCCACAAGGCGGGGCTCGCGTGGCTTTCGGGCGACGCGCCCAACGCGGAGAACGAAAAGGGCCGCGCCTTCATCGATCAGGCCTGCAACGGCGGCTACGACGAAGCGTGCCTCACCATCGCCGACATGTGGCGCAAGGGCGGCAACGGCGTCTTTCAGGATTACTCCTCGGCGGTCGGCTACTATGAGAAGCTCTGCGGGAAGAAGATGGCCAAGGCCTGCCGCGCTCTGGGCGAGATGAACGCCAAGGCGCTCGGCATGAAAAAGGATGTCAACAAAGCGAAGGAGCTGTTCGATCAGGCGTGCGAATACGGCGACATCGACACCTGCTCCGACATGGGCGACACCTGGTTCAAGCGGATAGACGATCCCGAAGGCTACGAGAAGGTCCAGAAATACTGGTCGCGCGCCTGTGAAGGCGGCAGCAACGAGATCTGCCTCAAGATCGCCGATGTGGTCGAAGAGCGCTCGAACGACGAGGAGAAACTCGCCAATTCCCAGAAGTACTACGAGAAGGCCTGCAACGCCGGACTCATCCCCGCCTGCGTGAAACTCTCAAAGATGATCCTCAAATACAACGAGAAGCTGGTCGGCCTCGAAGAAGCCGATCCCTTCATGCGCAAAGCCTGCGACGCCAACGAAGGTGAAATGTGCAAGTTCGTCGGCGACTTCATCCTGTCGCGCTCCGAAGAACTCATCAACCTCAAGGAGGCCAACAAGTTCTACGAGAAGGGCTGTCTGGCCGGCGACGCCGACGCCTGCGACTACAAGAAAGAAACGGGCGACAAAGTGGCGACCATCGAGGCCGACATAGCGAAAAAGGAGGCCGAGGAAAAGGCCCGCATCGCCGAGGAGAAACGCAAGGCCGCCGAAGAAGAGGCCGCCCGCATCGCCGAAGAGAAACGGCTGAAGGCCGAAGAGGAGGCCCGCATCGCCGAAGAGAAACGGCAGAAGGCGGCCGAAGAGGCCGAACTCAAGGCCGAAGAGAAGCGGCGCGTTGAAGAGGAGAAGCGGATAAAGGCCGAGGAAGAGGCCGACCGCAAGGCCGCCGAGGAGGAGGAGGAGGAGGCCAAGCTGTCCAAGAAGAAGAAAAAAGCGGTCGACGAGGAGGAGGAGAATCCGTTCGACGAGGAAGAGGATACCCCGAAGAAAAAGAAAAAGTCCTCCGACGATGAGGAGAGCATCTTCGACGACGAACCGAAGAAGAAGAGCTCCTCCGACGATGAGGACGAAGAGGAGGCCAAACCAAAGAAAAAGGAGAAAAAGGCCCCCAAGGACGATATGGACGAACTTGACGAACTGCTCGGCGAATAAGGAGACACCCCCATGACGCTCTGCCCCTGCGGGACCGGAAGGTCCTTCACCGACTGCTGCGAACCCTTCATCAAGGGCAAGAAAAAGCCCGCCACCGCCGAAGAACTGCTCCGGAGCCGCTACACCGCCTTCGCGCGGGCCGAGATAAAATACATCATCGAGACCACCCACCCCAAGGCGCAGAACGCCATGAACGAGGAGGAGACGCGCCGCTGGGCGACCACCTCGCAGTGGGAGAAACTCGACATACGGGGCCAGCAGGAGGTCGACGGCAAGACCGAGATAGAATTCGTCGCCACCTACACCCAGAAAGGGAATCACAACCAGCACCACGAGATCGCCGTCTTCTCGAAGGAAAAGGGGCGCTGGTATTTCGAGGACGGCCGGGGCGCGCCGCAGTCGCAGGTGCGCTACGAGGCGCCCAAAGCGGGGCGCAACGATCCCTGTCCCTGCGGCAGCGGCAAAAAATTCAAGAAGTGCTGCGGTTCATAACCTGACACCGGAGGCATCGTGCGCGACTCCATCGGCGGCCTGAACCCGGTACTGCTCGCGCTTATCGCCGGTCTTTTCACTTGGGCCATGACCGCCGCCGGCGCCGCCTTCGTCTTCGCCTTCCGCCGGATAAACCGTAAACTGCTCGACGCCATGCTCGGCTTCGCCGCCGGGGTGATGATCGCCGCCTCGTTCTGGTCGCTCCTCGCCCCCGGCATCGAGATAGCCGGAGAGATGGGGCTTACCCCGTGGCTGGTGGCGGCGGGCGGATTCCTGTCGGGCGGCGTGTTCATCCGGCTCGCCGACCTCTTCCTCCCCCATCTGCACATGGGGATGAAGACCGAGAACGCCGAAGGTCCCAAGACCTCGTGGCATCGTTCGACGCTGCTGGTCCTCGCCATCACCTTGCACAACATTCCCGAAGGGCTCGCCGTCGGGGTGGCGTTCGGCGCCATCGCGGCGGGACTCGATTCGGCCACCATCGGCGGCGCGGTCGCCCTCGCCCTCGGCATCGGCATCCAGAACTTCCCGGAAGGGGCGGCCGTATCGGTCCCCCTGCGCC